>JALYPI010000145.1 GCA_030856445.1 Bacteroidota bacterium | reverse complement strand
TTTTTGCATTTTTTGCAAGTAAATCCTTTTTCCCATTTCATTAAAGAAAGATACTCCAAACAATCTTCTTCTGTTTTGAATCGCTGATGAAAAGTTATTGAATTCACACCTGAAAATTTATTATCTTATTTCGCAAAATTATAAAACTTTGCGACCTAAACGCCTATACCAATTTTTTTATTTAGTTTCTGCAACAATCTTTCTTAATCTTTTATGCTTTAAAAAAGTTTGTTCTTTAAAATAGAGTGTAAGACGTAATTTCATTTTCGGCACTAAAATATTTCATGTTGAAGATAAGGGGGCAGTCTTCAAGTCTGTTAGCAGTGTGAAGCGCCTGAGTTCGGGTTGCTTATAACCAGTCCCGAAGCTTGAGAAAATGCCAAAAAATACAAATGTTTTCGACAAACAAAAGTACTGGTGTGCTAAATTTTCCAGTAGGTAAAAGTCCTTTGTGTGCGGAATAGTATTCCGAAGCATAGCAAGTGGCAAGGTGGTTTTGGGCGACCCATACACACGTTGGATTAAATAATGTCTTGTTTCGGTGTCATTTTCTATTGCCAGTCTTTTTTGAATGTCAGGATTTATTGCTTAAAAGTATAAATTTTTCTGTTGCGAAAAAGTTGTTTAACTATTCTGAAAAGTCAGGCAAATTATCTTGTTTGCTGGACTAGCAAAATTGATTGTCAACAAACTCTTTGTTGCAAAATTTGAGCCTTCCCACTTTTTAATTTCAATACTTGTCTGCCGAAGAAAATGTCAAATAAGTAGGTGCCACTGCAAAAAGTTTGAAATGCCTTTTTTTCTGCTTCTTTCAGTCTTCCGGTCTTGAAAAGTATAACAATCTACTTGGGTTAATAGTCGCTTGGGCCAATTTGGAATGTATTAAAATATTTGTTAAATTTAATTAAGGTTAATGATTTTTAAGAACTATTAAAAAAAGCAATAAAGTATTATGAAAACAAAAACGACTAAAAATAGTGAGGCTTTGGAAGAAAGCCCAGATAATCACAGGAGGGAGTTTTTAAAATACTCAGCCATAGGTGCTGGAGTACTCTTTTCTTCCATGCTTTTCCCCGGCTGTAAAAGGGATCAGCCAGAGTTGCCTGACCCAAATAAAGGTGTAGATTTAGGAAGCGGTGACACAGGAGTCCTTAATTATGCATATGCGCTTGAGCAATTGGAAGCGGCCTTTTATACTCAGATTATTGCTACACCATATAGTGGCATGTCATCAGAAGAAGGAAAAATTATGGAAGACTTGAGAAGGCATGAAGTGGCCCACAGGGATTTTCTAAAAGCCGCCATTGGCTCAACTGCAATACCTGATTTAGAAGTCGATTTCAGCACAGTAGATTTTACTGACCGTGCCAGTGTGCTGGCAACTGCTAAGGCCATTGAAGATTTAGGGGTATCTGCCTATAATGGAGCAGGCAGGCTCTTACAGGATGTCAATTTACTACTCGTTGCAGGTAAAATAGTATCTGTTGAGGCAAGGCATGCCGCAGCAATCAGGGATTTAATCAATCCAAATTCAATTGATTTTGCAGGAAATGATGTAGTAAATGCGATGGGGCTTGATGTGGTCAGAACACCATCACAGGTTCTTGCAATTGCCTCAACTTTTGTTAAAACGCCTATCAATGCGGCTAACTTACCTAAAACTTAAAAAATAAAACTATGGGAATTTTATCATTACTAGACCGATTGGACTTAGAAAACTTAAGTCCGGAAGAATATGACAATTTTGCGTCCGGAGAAACGCGTTGTCAAAATTAAGCCAATTTAGCAAAAAAGTTGCAATAGCAGCAATCCCTGCCGGTGTTTTGGCTGCAATACCTACTATGGCATCGGCAGCAGGCAACTCCGTAGTAATTGAAACATTGAATTTTGCCCTTACGCTTGAATACCTTGAGAGCGAATATTATCAGCTGGGCTTAGCCTCAAACGTAATACCGGTTGCCGAAAGGGCAATGTTTCAGCAAATAGGGCTGCATGAGGATGTACATGTTACTTTTTTAAAGGATACCATTTCCTCCCTAGGAGGAACTCCAGTATCCAAGCCTACTTTTGACTTTACTGCTAACGGAGCCTTTGACCCATTCAACCAATACCCGGATTTTCTTGCTTTAGCCCAGGCTTATGAAGATACTGGTGTAAGGGCTTATAAAGGACAAGCTGGAAATTTAATTAGTAGTCCTGATATACTAACGGCAGCATTGCAAATTCATTCCGTGGAAGCCAGGCACGCTTCCCAAGTTAGAAGGCTTAGGACAAAAAATGGCTTAGATACTGTAAAAGGTTGGATTACAGGCGATAACAGAGGAACGTTGCCCGCCCCTACCCAAGCTGTGTATGACGGAGAAGCGAACACAACTCATGCTGGAGTGAATGCCACCACGATTACCAATATTCCTCTTGAAGGTGTGCAGGAAGCATGGGATGAGCCACTGTCAAAAGAGGAGGTATTAGCTATTGCCAGTTTATTTATTGTTTAATTTATTGCCTTATGAACCCGATAGCTATCGGGTAGCCATGCACCAATCGTGCGCAAACACAAATGGATATAACATGGCGTATTCCATATGACAATTAAAAAACAAATACTTTAGCATTCATGAGTTCTTTAAAGGAATAATTAAAAACGAATAAATTATATACATATGAAAAAGTTATTTTACCCATTAGTTCTTTTGGCAGCCATGGTAGTTTTTATAGGCTGTACAAAAGACAAGAGAAATGCCAACAAAATTGATGGCAAAACCTTTAATGTGGAATCGATTTCCATAGATGGTTCGAATATGGCAGGGGACTTGCCAACTGTTGCATTTGAAAATTGCCGGATATATAAGGAAACTTGTAGTGGAAGTATGGCAAGAGCCAGTGAAAATGCTGCTTTTGCCTGGCAGTTTAGGGAAAAAGGAGATGTTTTTGAAATATCAAATCAGAGCGAGGGCGCCAATGAAATTACCAAATTAGCCATTTCCCTAAGTGGCATATATAATGTTGAGGAGAACAAAAGGGGAAACTTTAGGATTAGTAGTAGCAATACCGTGGGGTATCCTGGCCAAAACGTAACAATTACAATGTCGGAAAATTAGGTAGCAATGAAATGTATAAGGGATTAAAAGGATTTATTTAGGTACATATAAATCTTTTTAGATATCGACAAATATATTAATTTATTGAATCAAAAAAGGGTGTTTTTATCTACCGTTCTTTAATAACCTGAGTTAGATTAAAAAAACAGTGAGCTGTTCAGTTTTTTTTGATAATAAAGTTCAGGGAATCTCTGTGGCTCTTTGTTACTTCTCCGTGCAACTCCGTGAAATAACAGGGGGCTCGTAATCTGTTCAGACACTGCTTTTTTATTTTACACAGAGGTTCCACAGAGGGGACCGGATAAATCCTAAAAGTTTAGGGAATCTCTGTGGCCCTTTGTGACTTCTCCATGCAACCTCTTTGAAAAAAAAGAAACTATGCCATCTACAATATGAAGCTCAGCGTAATAAGGAATCAATATCGGGGTGCAAAAGTGTCATTTATAATCGAACTCAGGTTAGTATTAAATAGATTTGTTGATGTCGGTTGTTATAATTTAATTAAGCAGGTCTCCCTTCATACATTCCCCTTATCACCTTTTCAAGAGAGAGTGTATATTCTTGTGTTTATGCCTTGGATGCAAGTGGGTTTTAAAGACTAGAAAAAAAAACTGGAAAAAGCTATATTTTCAATATAATATTAAATAAAATCATTTTTATTGTTTTAAAGCAATTTCAACTAACTTATTAACTGTTTTCCAATTTCTTGTTGTTGCACTTACTTTTAATTTATTCTCAAAAAAGTTATTTGACAGTTTACTTTCTCCATATTTATTCGGACAATAAAGAAATACTTCTTTATTAATAATTATAAATTTATCAGGTGAGCAATCAAGTGTTTTTATTTTTTCTAATTCATTATTCTTAGGCAGTTCAGTAAGAAATGTAACATAAATTCGGTCATGAATTACATTTTCTTCTTTAATAAATGGATTGGTAATAAGCGTATTTTGTACTTCATTTAAGGATTTAACAAGTACTGGGACATCAAATTTATATTTATTAAAAATGGCTGATTTTATCCTTTCAGCAATCTGTTCCTGTGAAAGTTTACTTTGTGTTTCAAAAATCACATTTCCGCTTTGGATATAGGTTCTAACCTTTTTAAAACCAAGTTTTTCATATAACTCTTTTAAATCAATCATTAAGATTTTCTTTTGTCCGCTTACATTTATCCCTCTTAGCATTGATATATATGTTGCCATTTTTTATATTTAAATTTCTTACCTAAAGTAGATTATAAATCCTTTAACATCCATATGGTACAAGCATAATGGCCCGAATCACCAATTGGTTTTTCAATCTGTTTAAATCCTGATTTTTCATACATTTTAACAGCTTTTCCCAGTTCAGGTAAGGATTCTAAATACAGTTTTTTATATTTTAATCTTTTGGCAGCTTCTATACTTTGTTGCATTAATTTATTTCCTGTTCCTTTACCTCTGGCAGAAGATGCTAAATAAAATTTCACTAGTTCTGTACAGCCATCAGGAAGCCCAATGGTAGGAAAAATCCCGCAACCTCCCACTATAACTCCATCCTCTTCTGCTATGAAATATTCAGAAAGTGGCGTTTGAAATAATGAAAATAAATTATCAGTAGTTGGATCAGTATAAACTGTTCCTGGCTGGTCAATTTTAAATTCTCTGAATACCGTTTTTATAGTTTGAGCAATGGAAAAATTATCTTTTTCCTCTATATGCCTGATCGTAATTGCCATCTGTTTTTCCCTGGTCTTATTTGCAATTGAAAAAAATTTAAAATTAAGAATATCTATTAAAAAGC
Source organism: Bacteroidota bacterium (assembly GCA_030856445.1). Classification (GTDB taxonomy): domain Bacteria; phylum Bacteroidota; class Bacteroidia; order JACCXN01; family JACCXN01; genus JACCXN01. Next base: position 55,712 of record JALYPI010000145.1, on the reverse strand, counting down.
CTGTAATACCTTGAAAATAAAAAGCAGAATATAATTCACTTTCAGAGTATTTGGTTTAGAGCTTGTCATCTTCTTTTAAAAAACCGATCAAAATCGCTCCGAAAGCCAGTTTAAAATACTAATTAACAATGTTTTTATCAGCATATTTAGGTTGTTCTATTGTGGTTAAATATTTTATCTAATGTTTTAAAAAGACAGATTATAAATTACTTTAAGTTAAATAAAGAGGTTGTTTTAACCTTGATTTTTTTGATAAATGAAATCAAATGCTTAATATTAATTTTTATTTCATCTTCTACTTTACTAGAAATCTCTATAAATAAATGAATAAATTATATTCCCTACTCTTGCTTACTATTTCTTTATTTTTCTTTTTGTTTTTATTTTCCTGTGCAGATCATGAACATACAAGCAATGAAGATAATTCTCATTTACATCAGCACCCATTTGATGGCCATACATTTTCTGATGTTTTTAAAGGAGAAGAGCAAGAAACCATTGTGTGTTATAAAAAAACTCACCGTAATAGTTTTTACTTAACAATGTTTTTACTTGTAGGTATTGCAGGAGTTTCATTTAATATGTACAGAATAAAAAAGAAATCTTCTAATGCATTATCCATAAGTCACAAAATAATTGAAGAAAAAAACAAGGATATTTTAGACAGTATAAATTATGCAAAAAGAATTCAAAATTCTATTATGCCCTCTTCGAGTTTACCTTTAGGGTTTGAAGGATTTATACTTTACCAACCAAAAGATATTGTAAGTGGTGACTTTTACTGGTACAAGCAGGAAGGGGATAAACTTTTTATTGCTGCTGTAGACTGCACCGGTCATGGAGTTCCGGGGGCTTTTCTCAGTATATTAGGAGCACAAGCTTTACAAACTGCATTTACAGAAGATAAAGAAAATGGAACTTCAATGATGCTTAAAAAAATGAATGCTTTAGTGCATCATTCATTAAAGGGAAATATAGAAACAGAACTTAGTGATGGAATGGAAGTGGCTTTATGTATTTTTGACAGGATAAGTGGAAAATTGCAATTTTCGGGGGCTGGGCGTCCTTTAATTGTAATTTCAAAAGGAGAATTATCAGAATATAAATCAAGTAAATTAACCATCGGGGCTGCATCAACTACAACTTCGTTTCATGAACAGGAAATAGAACTAAAGGAAGGCGATAGTTTTTTCATCTACAGTGACGGTTATGCCGATCAGTTTGGAGGAGAAAGAAACAAAAAGTATAATGTAACCAGGTTGAAAGCATTATTAACATCGATGGCCTTGTTACCAGCTATAAAACAAAAAGAATTATTTTCCAGTACCCTTAAAAAATGGAAGGGTGATTTTGAACAAGTTGATGATATATTAGTAATAGGAATTCAAAAAACCAGTAAGTAAGGCTATTTTCACGAGCAATTTGCTCTAATAAACAAAATGTTTGATTTTAATTAAATCCCAATAAACATTTATGTCTTGACGTTAATTATATATGAAATAGCCATGCAGCAACCGTGCACTACATGTCCCGATTTATCGGGAAACACTGATGAATATAACATGGCGTATTCCATATGACATTAAAAAAACAAAAAAAAACACATATGAAATAGCCATGCACAGAACAGTGCACTACTTGTCCCGATTTATTGGGAAACACTGATGAAGACAACATGGCGTATTCCAAATGAAGTTAAAAAAAACAATTATCTATATGAAAACAAATCAAAATTTTAATGAAAGTTTAAATAAGTTGGAATGGCCAGCTATTTATCCATTTAAATTCATTGTTCCCATAGATCAATTAGACGAACTTTTAATTCATTTCCAGCTTCAGGAGACAACTATCAGGTTATCTAAAAAAGGAAATTATGCCAGTGTGAGTGCTACCCCTTTTTTGCTTAACCCTGATAAGGTTTTTGAAGTGTATGAACAGGTAAGCCAGATTAAAGGTTTAATTTCTTTATAACTTTATTCTAAAAGACTTTAAAAAAAATATATTTTAATAACAAGGAATTTTCTAATAAAAAAAGGATGAACTGCTAAAGCAATTCATCCTTTTTTTATACTTAAATAATAGGGAGTTAAATAATAACAAATTAATGCTTAACTAGCATAACTCAATTCTTCTTCTTCAACTTTTTTAGTAAGCGGCTTTACCTTTTCAGGTTTTCCTAGTTCTCTCATAAATCTGTAATGAGAACCAATGGCAGACCACATGGTTGGAAAATCATTGTAAGTAACATTAAATTCCTTACAAACTCTTTCAACAATCTTACTAATAGCAGGATAATGAACATGGCTGATACGCGGAAATAAATGATGCTCTACCTGGTAATTTAATCCTCCAACATACCAGTTTACTATTTTGTTATTTCTGGCAAAATTTGCTGTTGTATTAATTTGATGAATTGCCCATTCTGATTCAATATGAAGTGAGTCAGAGGTAATTTGTTCAAAATGAGTAATTTCAACAACATGCGCTAATTGAAAAACAATTCCTAACATTAGGCCCATAACAAAATGCATGGCAAAGAAACCTACTAACCAAGGTAATACACCAACAAAATATATTGGAACAGCAATATATACAATAGCATATAATACTTTACTTGCCCAAAAAATCACATGTTCCTTTGTATCCATGTTATGAATTTTTGTATTTAATATTCTACCTTGAAAATATTTAATAAAATCCATGTAAGCAATCCAAATAATGGAAGAAAAACCATATAAAACAAAAATATAAAGATGCTGCATAGTATGAATCTTCATAAACGGTTGTGTATGACACTGGCGCAACAAAGGTATTTTGGCAATATCTTCATCAGCTCCATCCACATTTGTATAGGTATGGTGAATTTCATTGTGTTTTTGTTTCCAAAGAAAGGCATTACCTCCAAGGGCATTTAATGTTAAGCCAATTATTTCATTTACCCACTTTTTGGTAGAATAACTTCCATGGCATGCATCATGCATTACACTAAACCCAATGCTTGCAGAAATTAGACCCAGGATTGCAGCAAGCGAAATTGCTATTGCAGGATGGGGAGTAAAAAAAACAAGGGTTACATATAGCGCAATTGCCGAAGGGACTAAAATTAAAGTCTTTGCATAAAGACTCATATTCCCTGTAGGCTTTAATTTGTTTGTTTTAAAATATTCATTAACAGACTTTTGCAATGTTGGGAAAAAAGCTGTTGTGTTTTTACTAAAGGTTATTTTTTGCATAAATTTATATTGTAAAATTCACTTAAATAGTTCAAGTAAAACGTTTATACTTTTTTATAGTTTCAATCTTTCATTATTACTAAAAAAGACTACAACCACAAAACTTTATTTTTCCAATACTTCTTTAACTTTATCTGCTGCCTCTTGTAATAAAATAGCAGAATGCACCTCTAATCCAGAATCATCAATTATTTTTTTTGCTTCAACAGCATTAGTACCTTGTAATCGAACAATAATAGGTACAGGAATTTTTCCAATATTTTTATAAGCATCTACAATTCCTTGAGCAACTCTGTCGCATCTAACTATACCGCCAAATATATTAACAAGAATTGCCTTTACATTAGGATCTTTTAGAATTATTCTGAAAGCTTTTTCAACTCTCTCAGCGTTTGCAGTTCCACCAACATCAAGGAAGTTTGCAGGATCCCCACCAGATAATTTAATAATATCCATTGTAGCCATTGCAAGCCCTGCACCATTTACCATACAACCAACATTCCCATCAAGTTTTACATAATTTAAACCATGCTCACCTGCTTCAACCTCTGTAGGATCTTCTTCTTTTACATCGCGTAATGCAGCAATATCAGCATGACGGAAAAGTGCGTTTTCATCCAGATTAACTTTAGCATCAACAGCAATTATTTTATTGTCGGATGTTTTTAATACCGGATTAATTTCAAATAAGGAAGCATCAATACTATCATATGCTTTATACAGATTAGTAATGAATTTCACCATTTGTTTAAAAGCTTCACCTGACAAGCCAAGATTAAAGGCAACTTTTCTTGCCTGGAAAGGCATTAAACCAACCTTTGGATCAACTTCTTCTTTGAAAATAAGATGAGGAGTGTTTTCAGCAACTGCTTCTATATCCATTCCACCTTCAGTAGAGTACATTATGATGTTACGTCCTGTTTCTCTGTTAAGTAATACACTTACATAAAATTCAGCAGTTGGAGTTTCACCTGGATAATATACATCCTGAGCTATAAGTATTCTATGTACTTTTTTACCTTCTGGTCCAGTTTGAGGAGTAATAAGCTGCATACCTAATATATCGGTAGCTCTTTGTTTTAATTCTTCAAGTGATTTAGCAAGTTTTACTCCTCCACCCTTTCCTCTGCCACCTGCATGGATTTGGGCTTTAACAACCCACCAGCCTGTGCCTGTTTGTTTTTGTAACTCTTTGGCAGCATCAACTGCTTGTTCTGGAGTGTCTGCTACAATACCTTCTTGTATTACTACTCCAAAGCCTTTTAATATCTCTTTACTCTGATATTCGTGTATATTCATCTTTTTATATTATTTTTAATGGTCAAAATTAGTTTTTTTGATGGTATAATCAAATAATTGTTCTAATCTTTCTACATTTGTTAATATCTTAAGAAGGCTAAAACAAACGATTGCAAGCAAAATAGCTTGCTAAAAGAACATGGAATTAATGATACGAGCATATAATATTCACAAAACTTATGGAACCCTTGAAGTATTGAAAGGCGTTGATATTGAGGTTAAAACAGGAGAGGTTGTTTCCATTGTTGGTGCTTCCGGAGCAGGAAAAAGTACATTATTGCATATTTTAGGAACTTTAGATAGAGCCGATTCCGGTTCCCTTGAAATAAATAATATAAATATAAATTCTCTAAACAATTCCCGTTTATCAGAGTTCAGGAACAAAAATATTGGTTTTGTATTTCAGTTTCACCACTTATTACCAGAATTCACCGCTTTGGAAAATGTATATATTCCGGCACTCATTTCTAATAGACAAAAAAAAGAAGCTGAACAAAATGCAATGGAATTATTGGATTTTTTGGGACTTAAAGACAGAATTCATCATAAACCGAATCAACTCTCAGGAGGAGAACAGCAAAGGGTGGCTGTTGCCAGGGCTCTTATTAATAAACCAGCTGTGGTACTTGCCGATGAACCCTCTGGTAACCTGGATTCAAAAAGTGCAAAAGAACTTCATCAATTATTTTTCACTTTGAGAGACAAGTTTAACCAAACTTTCGTTATTGTTACACATAATGAAGAATTAGCGGATATGGCAGACCGTAAACTAACCATGAAAGATGGATTAATCTGTTATTGATTTCTGGTCTTCTTTTATAAAAAACATGCTTATTTCTCTTTTTCATATAAAACTACTATTTAAAAGGCTAGGGATCATTATGCTCCTTTACTCTTTTTGCCGTTTTTTGTTTTATTTGTTTAATTACAGTCAGTTTAAAAATATTGAATTATCTGTATTCCTTTCGGGAATAAGATTTGACCTTATTGCTGTTTTTTCAACCAATGCTCTTTTTATTCTACTGTCCTTATTGCCCTTTCATTTTAGAGATCATTTAGTTTACAAGAAAATGCTCAAATACATTTTTCTTTTTGTAAATAGTATTGCACTTCTTGCCAACTGCCTTGATTTAATTTATTTTAAGTTTACTTTAAAAAGAACAACTACAGATATATTTAAAGTCCCTGGTTTAAGAGAAGATTTCATAAATCTTTTACCACAATTTGTTTTTGACTTCTGGTATATAATTATAATATGGTTAGTTCTTATTATTGCAGCAGCCTATTTATACGGAAAGACCGAGCAATTAGCTAAGAGAAAAGAGAAAGTTAATTTTGGCTACTATTTTTCCCATTTTATTCTTTTAATAGCTGGTATAGGTATTACTGTTGTAATGATTCGTGGAGGAACCCAGGGCAAGCCCGCAGGGATAATAACAGCTGGAAGGCACGTATCAGCAACCTTTGTTCCCCTTGTACTTAATACTCCCTTTACAATTATAAAGTCTTTTGAAACTTCCAATTTGGAACCAATTACTTTCTTTGCTTCCAAAGATGCTTTAGCTATTTTTAGCCCGGTTCAGCGTCATAAAACAGAAGGTGATTTTAAAAAGCTGAATGTGGTGTTTTTAATTATGGAAAGTTTTTCAGCTGAATATACCGGACTTTACGGTTCAACTTCCTATACTCCTTTTCTAGATTCTATTTCCAATGAGGGATTAGAATTTACAAATGCTTACGCAAATGGAAAAAAATCTATAGAAGGAATACCCGCAATTATTGCTTCACTGCCTGGATTAATGGACAATCCTTTTATTTCCTCCTCTTATTCAGCAAATAAAATAACTAGTATGGCTAGTGTTTTAAATGAAAAAGGATATTATACCACATTTTATCACGGTGGTAATAACGGCACAATGGGTTTTGATGATTTCATTGGTCTTGCCGGTTTTGATAAATATTATGGACGTACTGAATATGAAGCAGAAATAAAAAACAATGGAGCTGATTATGATGGTATTTGGGGGATTTATGATGGGCCTTTTTTTGATTATTACTTTGATAATTTAAACAGAATGAAAGAACCGTTTTTTAGTTGTTTTTTCTCTCTCTCCTCCCATCATCCTTATCGTATTCCTGCTAAATATGAAAACGCTTTTAATAAAGGTACAATTGAAATTCATCAGAGTGTTGGATATTCAGATATGGAGCTGAAAAACTTTTTTCAAAAAGCTGCAAAAAGTTCCTGGTTTGATAATACTCTTTTTGTAATTACTGCTGATCACACTGGCATTCCTTCAAATCAATATTCTGGGAACAGGGTAGGAAGATATCATGTACCTCTTATTTTTTATAAACCAGGATCAAATTTAAAAGGCAAAAATGAAAAAATAATTCAACATGTGGATATTATGCCTTCTGTATTGCATTATCTAAATTATGACAAACCCTACTTTTCTTTTGGTCAAAGTGTATTTGATACTTCCTCAAATGGATATTCAATAACTTATAATGGCGATACTTATCAGCTTATAAATCAAGAACATATTATTCTTCACAATGCAACTGAACTTACAGCTATTTATAATTATAGAAATGACAGTCTTTTAGATAAGAACATAATAAATTACTCACTGCCTGAAAAAGAGGCATTGGAAAAGAAAATAAAAGCAGTAATTCAAGTTTACAATACATCTTTAATTGAAAACAAACAATCTATAAGGTGAACAAAGAGAAAATAACCTTTATAGTTAATCCTATTGCAGGAAAGAGAAAGAAACTCAATATTGAAAGTGCCCTTAACCACTGTCTGGATCATAAGAAGTATGAATACGCTGTTTTTTATACTAGCCATAAAGGGCATGCAACAGAAATAGCTTTAAATGCAATAAAAGATTCTTCCATAATAATTGCAGTGGGTGGAGATGGAACTATTAATGAGATTGCAAAAACTCTTGTAGGTAAAAGCCAATCATTAGGGATTATCCCAGTAGGGTCAGGTAATGGACTGGCCCGGCATCATGGAATTTCAAGAAACGTAAATGAAGCCATAAGGGTAATAAATAATTACAAGATTGTTTGCTCAGATACGGCAACTTTAAATGAAGAATTTTTTATTTCAACTGCAGGCTGTGGCTTCGATGCTCATATTGCCGCATTGTTTGCCAAATCTATTCAAAGAGGTTTTTCAACCTATATAAAACTGGTTTTAAAAGAATTCATTAATTATAATTCTTTGGATTATAAAATCACTGTTGATAATAAAACATTTATTAGAAATGCTTTTTTGATTACTGTTGCAAATGGTTCCCAATTTGGAAACAACGCTTATATTTCTCCATTAGCATGCTCAAATGATGGCATATTGGATATTACTTTAATAAAGTCATTCCCAATTCATCAAGCACCTGGATTAATTTACAGACTTTTTATGAAAAAGCTGCATCAGTCAAAAAATGTAGAAATATTTTCAGGAAAGAATATAATTATTGAACAATTGTCAGAGAATGCTCATATTGATGGTGAAGTAATAAAACCTGGTAAGAAAATTACCATTAATGTTCATTCTAATTCACTAAATATTATTGTCCCTTAATTAAAGTAAAGAAATAGAATTCAGTTATTAAAAAATAATATTTTTAGAAAACACTTAATTTTCTATAATAATCCCCAAAGATTTTAAGGTCGCTTCATTTCCAGAAACATCTATACATTTTACAATAAAATCATAGTCTCCTATAGTTGCATCGGCAGGAATAATTAATTTTCGTTCTACTTTTTGCTCTACCCCACTTAATTCTTCAATTATCACTTCTTCCCAAGCTTCACTGGCTAGGACAACATGGGAATGGCCGTCAAAATTATTATGAATATCAATTTTATATTGAGCCAATTCATCATTGTCTTTAAAAATTGCTTTAAAAATAATTTCTTCACCTGCTCTGAATGTTTGTTTATTTATAGGGCTCTCCACTATAATTTCTGGTTTAATATCATCTGTTTTTTTACAAGAGGAAATAATAAAAAAATTGAGTGCAAGTATATAAAAAGTTGATTTCATAGTGCTATTTTTAAAAACGGTTATTGAATTTTTCTTCTACTCAGGCTTATTAAAGTTATTAATTCAATGCTATTAATTACTAGGTAAATGTAATTACAAATAGCATTGAATTTTCATAAAAAGCTTCATTAATGTTCTTCGTGGCAATTTACTGTAGTCCCTTCAGCCTTTGCTTCAGCGGCCATGTCTTCTTCAAATTTTTTAATTTCTTTTTTATTCCCGCATAATCTTTCATTCTCATCATGAGAATGATCTCCATGATCTGCTGCGAATTCACATTCAACACATTTTTTACATGAAGATAGTGTGAAAATTGAAATTGAAAATAAGAAAATTGCTAAAACTTGAATATTTTTTTTCATTTTTTGAAAATTTAAAGGATTAATAAATGCAACAATGTTGCAAATATAGTAAAAGTTTTATAATATCAATAAAAATATTAAAAACTACAAAAATGAATACCTTATAGCGAGGATTGAGAATATAGTGTTATAAAACACGAACAAATAAATACATTTAAACTGTTGCTTCTTAAACCGGTTTACACTTGATGGCATAATAAATGTTTTCTTTTTACTACAAAGGTTTTATTAAGTATGGTAAACAAAGATAAATTTCCTATCCCAAAAGGAACTATTTTGGCAATAGGAGGAAAAGAGGATAAAGGCAGCCCCCCTGAACCAGGCTCTTTCCAGGAAATGTTGAAAGACACAGAAAGACTCTCAATTCTCAAAATATTTGCTGATGAACTTATCACAAAAGAGAATAAAAGAATTGAAATTATAACAACAGCCTCCCTTCAATCAAAGGAACTTATAAAAGCATATAAAATAGCATTTAAAGAAATTGGTTATGAGGTAGGTCATATCCATCATAATAATCGAAAAGAAGTTTTGGAAAATAAATATATAGATAGATTAGAAAAAGCTGATGGAATTATGTTTACAGGGGGCGATCAATTAAGGCTAACGACTAATTATGGTGGAACAGAAATTTTAAAATTATTAAAAGAAAAATACATTTATTCAGATTTTGTAATCGCTGGAACAAGTGCTGGTGCTACTGCTCTTTCAACCCCAATGATTTATTTCGGAGCTCCTGAAACAAGTTTGTTAAAAGGCGAAGTAAATATAGGTATAGGGCTGGAATTCCTGAATAAAGTAGCAATTGATACTCATTTTGGGCAAAGAGGAAGATTTATTAGAATGACACAGGTTGTGGCTACAAACCCCTCTTGTATTGGCATAGGAGTTGAAGAAGACACAGGAATTATCATTAGAAAAGGTTCTGAAATTGAAATATGTGGAAATGGAATAGTTGTAATAATTGATGGACATTCTTCTCACCGAATTAATATTGCTGATATAGCTCAGAGAGAAACAATTGAAATCGAAGACTTAAAAGTTCATATTCTTGCTAAGAATAGCACTTATACTCTGCCTGACACCTAATTAAAAAGAATTCAGAATGTTAATTCTTTATTTTTTTAAAAAAACATTACCTAAAGGGCAAAAGTTTCTTTGTTTTTAAAAGTAAAAACATCTTTTTTTATTCTTAAACATTGGTGTCCGAAATAAATTCAATTATCTGAACGGAAGGCTTAATATACCAATGTTTATACAGGCCGCCCCTAATGGGGCTTGGTTTTTCCAATGGGTTTGTTTTCTATAAAAAGGCCGTTCACATGGAACTGTATTTTATTTAAACTCCGTAGGAGTGAACTGTTTGTAAAAAGCATTGCCAAAAAAACCAAGCTCAGTAGTAGCGGCCTGAAAATTAGCCGAACAATAATGATTCTTAAAGAAAGTTTTTTATCCTGTTACTTATTATTTAGTAATTTTATTCTTTGGAGCTAAATTTTAAAGAAGTTAAAGTAGTGAAAAAATACTCTAAATTAATTTTGTCATTTTTAATATTGCTTTGCTTATTTTCAAAGGAAATGTTCTCTCAGGAATCTTCAATTAAAAATCTTGTTTTTGAAGGAGCTGGTATAAGGGGCCTTGCATATTCGGGTGTTATAAATGAACTTGAAAAAAAAGGAATTATTAAAAACATTGAAAATGTTGCAGGAACATCTGCTGGTGCAATAACTGCTATGATGCTTTCAATTGGTTATTCATCGCAAGAGATAAGCGAAATTATTTCAACAACCAAATTTCAAAAATTTAATGATGGAAGATTTTTTTTTATTGGTGGAATGTTTAGAGTAAAGAACAGTTATGGATGGTATAGAGGAGATAGCTTTAGTAAATGGATAGAAAAATTAATCATCAATAAAACCGGCAATGGTGATATGACATTTAATGATTTAAATAAAAATGGCTATAAAAATTTATTTGTAACAGGCACTTGTCTGAATAAACAAAAGTTAATTATATTCTCCCATACTACTTATCCTGATATGAAAATTAAGGATGCAGTTAGAATATCCATGTCAATTCCATTGTATTATAAAGCTGTTTTAATAGATAGTGTAGGAAAAGTATATAAAAAACCTAAACAATTAACTAATCTTGATATAGTTGTAGATGGAGGAATTGTGGGAAATTATCCAATATTTATTTTTGACCAATTTTTAACTGATTCGTTAAATAATTCTATTAGAATTCCAAATCCAGAAACGGTGGGAATAAGAATTGATTCGGAATTGCAAATTAGAAACGATTCCTTATCAAAAGAGCTTGTTCCTATTAATATCGATGGTTTTAATGATTATATTTCGGCATTTTATATTTTTATTATTGAAAATTTAAATCGTCCGCAATTAATTAAGGATGATTGGCAAAGGACAATTTCAGTTTCATCAGTAGAAATTAGTCCCAGAGTTAAAAGATTGTCTAAAAGTCAAAAGCAATCATTAATAAATTCTGGTATCACATCTACCTCAAAATATTTAAAGCAAAATCATAAACATTAAATAAACTAAATTAAATGTCCAAGAAAAACAAGAATCGCGTAAATGTAGTTTATTCAACCAATCCCGATTTTAAATTTGAAGATCAAAGTGATCAGGAACAAGATACCTTAGCTCCTCAACAACAAAACTTGAAGATAATGTTGGATAAAAAGCAACGAGCAGGAAAGGCCGTTACGTTAATTACGGGTTTTACTGGCAAAAACGAAGATCTTCAAGAACTTGGGAAGTTAATTAAAAGCAAATGTGGGGTTGGTGGTACGGTTAAGGAGGGCGAAATACTAATTCAGGGAGATTTTAGAGACAAGATTTTATTGCTATTAACTGAAAAGGGCTATAAAGCTAAAAAAGCCGGAGGATAATATTTTGGTTATAAATAATTTAGAAAAATTCCAGAACGTTAAATGTTTTAAACGGTATTTAATTCAAGCATTTGTTCATACACCTTTTCATATAGCGGCAAAATTTTACTTATTTCAAATTTACGAGCTTGGATTAGGGCGTTTTTTTTAAATTCCAGAAGTTTGCTTTCGTTACCCAGAATACTAATTGCATTTAAAGCCATGCTGTTTATGTCACCCACATTGCTTAAATAACCAGAAAAACCATCAACATTCACCTCTGGTATTCCTCCGGTATTAGTTGAAACAACAGGAACACCCGAAGCCATTGCTTCAAGGGCAGCAAGTCCGAAACTTTCAGATTCTGATGTAAGGAGAAAAAGATCAGCTAAGGATAATACCTGTTCAGTTGCTTTTACTTTTCCTAAAAAGGTAATGTCTTTACAGGTACCTAATTCTCTACATAGTGCTTCTATTTTATGTCTGTCTGGGCCATCCCCAACAAGTAATAATTTAGCAGGAACTTCTTTTCTCACTTTATCGAATACTTTTACTACATCCTCTACCCTTTTTACAGGCCTAAAATTAGAAATATGGATTATAATTTTTTCTCCATTGGGTGCATACTTTCTTTTAGAAGACAAAGAAAAAGTATTAGAATATTGTTCTAAATTAATAAAGTTAGGAATTACAGAAATATGCCTGGTTATCTTAAAATGTTGAAAAGTATCTTTTCTTAAGCTTTCTGAAACAGCGGTAATTGCATCTGATTGATTAATTGCAAATGTAATAACAGGTTCAAATGAGGCATCCTTACCAACAAGCGTTATGTCTGTTCCATGCAATGTAGTAATTACTGGGATTTTAATTCCTTCTGTTGCCAAAATCTGTTTAGCCATATAAGCTGCAGAGGCATGAGGAATAGCATAATGTACATGTAGCAAATCCAGTTTTTCATATTTAACTACATCCACAAGTTTACTGGCAAGCACGAGTTCATAAGGGGGATAATCAAAAAGAGGATAATCAGAAACATTTACCTCATGATAAAATATATTTTCTGCAAAAACATCAAGTCTCACAGGTTGGCTATAAGTTATAAAATGAACTTTATGTCCTTTTTCTGCCAGGGCTTTTCCTAATTCAGTTGCCACAACTCCACTTCCACCAAATGTAGGATAACAAACAATTCCAATTTTCATTCTAAAAATATTAATGGTCTTTTCAATGTAAATTTCTCTTAAACAGAAAATAAATGGGCCTCTAAGGTAACAGTTTTCAGATCAATAATAGTGAATAATTATTAAAAGAAAATTCAATTATACCTTATGATACATCATCCTTTTAAAATAGGACTTCATTATAAAAAGCGAAACAAGAAAAGAAAATTCGACACAAAATGTAGAATAATATTCTCAAAAAGAAAAAAAGAATTTTTATTTTTTTCTAAAAGGACAATTGAATAATCATAAAAAACAGACGAAAGAGGAAGAAAAAATAAATAATTATATGTGGCAAATTTTATGTTTTCAAGGAAAGAGGAAAACTATAATTATAAAGGAATTCTAATAATAAAGCCTAAAACATTACTTATGATAAATTTCGACTTATTAAAAAGCTTTTTTTCTTTGCTTTTGGTGCTTTTTTCAATAAATTGTTCATGGGCACAAAATGCAATGAAAGGCAAAGAGTTCTGGTTAGGATTTTTACAGAATAATGAATCAGAAGCCAATATCAAACTTTTGATCACAATTTCATCTGAGGTAAATACCTCAGGAATAGTTTCCATACCCTTACAAGGTTGGAGTAGTGCATTTACTGTTCCTGCCGGAGGTACAATTAGCGTGAGTATACCTGCTCCAATAGGTGAAAACACAATTTCCGGGGTTATTCAAAACAAAGGGATTAAAATAACGTCTAATGACAGTATTTCGGTCTTTGCTGCCAATCATGCAGGTTTTACAACAGATGCCAGTTTTATTATTCCAGAACAAAATTTAAGATCTGAGTATTTCATACTAACTTATAATGCTTATAGTTCTTGGCCAAATGACATGCTCATAGTTGCAGGAAATGACAATACAGTAATTGATATAATCCCTTCTGTTACAACAGTTAATGGCAATCCTGCAGGAGTTGCTTTTTCAATAACTCTTAATGCAGGACAAACTTATTTATTAAAATCCGCCAGTGGTATGGATATTTCAGGAACTCAAGTAAAAGGAAAGGATCAATGTGTTGCTTTTGCAGTATTTGCAGGAGCCAAAATAGCTAATATTCCGAATAATTGCGTGGCGGCTGATCACATTTTCAATCAAATGCTACCTTTAGATTATTTTGGCCAAGATTATTTTATAACCCCTGTAAATGGACTATTTACCTTAAGAATATTAGCTTCTGAGAACAACACTTCAATAAACATTGATGGTGTAATAACTACTTCATTAAATGCTGGACAATATTATACACTTCATAATCAAAGTGGAGCAAAACATATATCTTCTAATAACCCATTTATGGTTGCCCAGTTTTTACAAGGGTCTGATTGTTCTGGTTCAGGAGATCCTGCAATGGCCATTCTTGCACCAATAGAACAAAAATATAAAAAAGTTAATTTTTCAACTCTAGATATTTCTAATATTACAAAGCACTTTGTAAACATTGTTGTTGAAACTCAATATTCTAATCAGGTTCTCTTAAATGGAAATAATATTGGAAGCGGTTTTATTGCTTTTCCAAGTGCTGCTTCTTATTCTTATCAGCAGGTTGAAATACAAAACGGGTATCATTTAATAGAAGCAAGCAGTGGGGTAATTGCTAATGTTCTTGGAGTTGGAGGATGGAATAGTTATTTTTTTTCCGCTGGCTATAAAGGTGGCGATATTAATTCTGACTTCACTTTTGTAGCTCCAGTATGTGCTGGGCTTCCAGTTACATTTACTGGTTCTGGTAATGGAGTATCTTCAAGTTATTGGGATTTTGGTGATGGAAATACTGCCACAGGAGCAAGTGTTCAACATAATTATGATTTACCCGGTACCTTTACAGTTACATTGATTATAGGTAAAAATAGCAGTTGCCCTGATACCATATCTAAAACCATTGAAGTGCCACTAGCCCCAATTGTTGATGTAGTTAGTGATACCACTATTTGTGGAAATGCTTCTATCTTGATTAATGCAGAAGGTAATGCGAATTCTTTTCTTTGGTCTACCGGGGATACAACTTCATTTATAATTACAGATAATCCTGGCATTTACTGGCTTAAAACAAGTAATGAAACTTGCACAACTATTGATACTGTAAGAGTACATAAGCTTTCACATCCTATTTTATCCTTGAACCGGGAAATTACTTTTTGTCAAAACAGTTTTTATGAATTAAATCCACAAGGAGATAATAGTTTAAAATATAATTGGTCTACAGGAGACACCTCGATGATTATTAATGTTAATCAGGAAGGAATATATTGGGTAGAAGCAAGTAATTACTGTGGAAGCGCTATTGATTCTGCAATGGTGAAAATTGAACCAGCTCCGATAATTTATGCGGGTACAGATACAACTATTTTACTAGGCACTTCTGCTCAATTAGAAGCTAAAGGAGGAAGCAATTATACATGGTTTCCGCCAATAGATTTAAATTGCACAACATGCCCTAATCCAACTGCTTCTCCAAAAGAGACAACTACTTACAAAGTATTGGTTATGGGCGAAAATGGTTGTTATGCATTAGATTCGGTTACCGTTTTTATAGATCCTGATCTTCTTGTATTTATACCAAATATATTTTCTCCAAATGGAGATGGTAATAATGATATTTTTTATGTACGTGGAAAAGGAATTATGTCTTTTAATCTTATGGTCTTTAATCGATGGGGAGAAAAGGTATTTGAAACTACAGATTTAAATCATGGATGGGATGGTACTTTTAGAGGAAAACAATTACCTCCTTCTGTTTTTGTTTACTATTTGGATGCATTTCTATTAACTGAACAAAGAGTTATAAAGAAAGGTGATATTACATTAATAAGATAATTTTCTTTTTAATATTTAAACTCCTCCAATCACCTTTTTTAATATTCCCTAATCTACTTTGGGAAAACAGATTTCCATGGAATTGTCAAACCAGAATTAGCATCTCATCTAATATTTTATCCTTCTTCCATTTTAAAAATTTCAGAAACTGACAGAATTTCGGTCTTAGTAATGATCTTATAAACTTATTCAATAATAAATCCTCTCAAAGTATTCTATTTAATAGGGTGTTCTATAGGTATTTTCTCTGTTTGTAGAAAAATATTCTCAGGAATTTTCATTTAAGGATAAATCGGAATAAATAATAAAAATTGTGTAGTGGTTAAATACAGTAGTAAGTGGAGTGAAAATTCAAGGAATGTAAAAATAAATTGATTGATGGCAATTAAATTGAATTCAGTGTAATAGTTAATTATAAAAATACAATTCAATTATTTTTTGTCAAAACAAATCTGATTATAAGTGTCAATTATAGAATGAGTTAATCTTTTATAAAAAAATATGAATTAAATAATTGATTAAAATAAACACATATAAATATAAAATATTTTTTATGAAAAAAAAATTTACTTGCTTTTTAATAACGGCAATAAGTAGTTTAGTTTTAAATTACAATTTAAAGGGTCAGGATATTCATTTTTCACAATTTGATATCGCTTCACAAACTTTTAATCCTGGTTCAACTGGAGCATTAAAAGAGGATTACCGTTTTATTTCTCATTATAAGGACCAATGGAAAAGTATAGGAACTCCATATAAAACAATATTTGCTTCAGTTGATACTAAAACAGCAGCAAGTAAATATTCAAAAAACAGTTTTGGTTTTGGTATTTCTTTTTACAGCGATAAAGCCGGAGCTTCTAAAATGGGAACAAGTATGGCTTCTTTGTCACTCTCTTACCATATAAAATTAGATAAGGAGAATTGGTTAGGAGCAGGAATACAAACAGGATTAGGACAAAAAAGTGTTAATTTATCAGATCTAAAATGGGATAATCAATTTGATGGAGATACTTATGATCCAACAATAAATCCGAATGAAAATCTTTCAACTTCTAATTTTGTATATATTGACATGTCGGGAGGGCTATTATGGAGGCATGTTAGAGATGATCAAAGTTTTAAAGCCAATGCAGGCATTTCAGTATCTCATTTAAATAATCCTCCCAGCTCTTACTATGGAAGCCCAGATAGAACCTTTACCAAAATAATTTTCCATGGAGGTGCTGATTTTTACATTGAAAATACTAACTTTTCAATTCTTCCAGCATTTATGTTTGCTAAACAAGGGCCTTTTTATGAAATAAATGCCGGAGCGATGGCAAAATATGTTTTAGGGATGGATTCCAGATATACAGGGCTACGAACATCATCTGCATTCTATCTTGGAAGTTTTTATAGGGTTGGAGATGCAATTGCAATAGCTACAAGATTCGACTTCAAAAATAACTTTTCCATGGGATTAAGCTATGATATAAATGTATCACGATTACGAGTTGCAAGTTCAGGAAGAGGTGGGATGGAAATTACTCTTTTATATAAGGGGTTATTTGAAAGAAGATAAAGAATATTTTTTTATTTTTAACACTCACCTATTACATAAGAATGTATATTATTGAAAAGCATCATAAATAGCTTGCTGTATTTGAGTACGAATGCCAAGATTTACAAGTTTTTTATTTTCTGCATCGGGATAAACTCTATTAGACAGAAATATATAAATTAATTCATTTTCTGGATCAGCCCATGCCATAGTGCCTGTAAAACCAGTATGACCAAAGCTCATATAAGAAACACATTTACAGGTTGGTCCAATTTTATTATAATTCATTTCAGGTCTGTCAAAGCCTGCTCCTCTCCTATTTTCATTCTCACAAAACTGACATTTTATACATTCCTGCAAAATTTCTTTACTTAAATACCTGATTCCGCCATATTCTCCAAACTGCATATACATTTGCATTAATTTTGCCAGATCGTTAGCATTGGAAAACAAGCCAGCATGCCCGGCCACTCCTCCAAGCATTGCTGCTCCCTGATCATGAACATCTCCATGTATTAGTTGTTTACGAAAAGACATATCATATTCTGTTGGAACAAGCCTATTTAAAGGAAATCTTTCACGAGGCCTATAGCCTGTAGTAGTCATTCCTAATGGAGCGTAAAATGAATTCATGGAATAATCTTCTAATGGCATACTTGTATATCGTTCTATCATTTCTTTAATAAGATAATAGCCTAGGTCACTGTATTTATATTCAACTTTGTTTGTTACAGGTGAATTAATAATGCGCTGCATAATACTATCCGGGTAATCCTTTTGAATATAAAGATTTTCAGCCACCCTAAATGGGTATTCAGGAGATAAAACCTTGCTATATACACCTTGTTTATATTCTCCTTTATTTATTGTTTTAAGGTAGAATGGTATCCAGTCCCTAAAACCGGCTTGGTGAGCAAGCAAATTTCTCAAAGAGATTGTGTTTTTATTGCAACTATCAAGAGAGGGCAAAAAGTCACATAATTTATCATCTAATGAAATTAAATTTTCATCATGAAGTTTCATCACTCCTGCAAGTGATGCGGCAATTTTAGTAATTGAGGCAAGATCATAAATATCTGTATTTTTAACTTTTGTCTTATTTTCATAAGTATGGTAGCCAAAAGATTTATTATAAATAACATTTCCTGATTTAGCTACAAATACCTGACAACCAGGGTAAGCGTGTTGATTTATACCATAAATAGCAAGGGAATCAATCTTGTTTAGTTTTTTTGAATTAATCAGTAATTCTTCAGGAATAGTGTATTTAAAACGGGTTTTTAAAGTATTCTCACCCATTCCTTCAACATAAAAAGGAGAAGCTGTGACAGGTAATTTCCCCTTGGCTGCAATACCTCCAAAGATCAATTGAGCAGAATAACTTTTACTCCATTCATTATCCTCATATGCAACTATTAAAGCGTCAATATTTTCAACTCCGCTTATTTTGGCAAGTGAATAAGGGTTAGCAGGCAAATGCAAGATTATTTTAGCGATATTATTAAACTTATTAATAATGTCAACAGTGGAATTATTAATTCCATAATTTTTATTCCTATTGTTATTGGTTCCTGTAACACTAATTATTACAGTATTGTAATCCTTAAGTTGATCTAATTTTAAATTAATCTCTTCTGCAGAAGCTTCCTTGCTAATAAAAAAATGATCTACATTTGTATATAATCCAAGAGTTTTCTGGAATTCATTTAGATCCTTGGAACCAATAAGAAGGGAGGCGATTTTTAAAGTATCCAGCCTCATTAATGGCAGGAGTTGATTTTTATTATTTAATAGAGTTAAGGATGCTTCTGTAAGTTTACGATTTATAACTTCTGAGGAAACAGAGTTTAAATCCTCGTAAAGTTTTTTAATTTTGATGGGTTGGTATTTATTTAAACCACACCACTGTTTTGCCAAAAGTATTTTCTTGCATCTAAAATCAATTGCCTCCTGGGTAATCTCTCCCCTTTCAATGGCTTTTTTAATCTCCTTAATTGCAGTTGGTACATCTTCGGCAAATAACAATACATCATTTCCTGCCAAAAGCGCTTTCACATCAACAATTCCCGGAGCAAAATATTTACTTACACCTTTCATATTAAGAGCATCTGTAAAAATTAGCCCTTTAAATTCATGCTGGTTTTGAAGCAAATCTGTAACTACAACTTTAGAAAGAGTAGTGGCTAAATTTTTTGTAGTATCATAAGCTGGAATATATAGATGAGCCACCATCATGCTACCCAAACCATTGGCAATTAACTCTTTAAATGGATATAATTCAAGAGAATCAATTCTTTGTTTTGAATGGAGTATTAAGGGCAAGGTTTTATGAGAATCACTGTCGGTATCACCATGACCTGGAAAATGTTTAGCATTTGCCATTACACCATTATCCTGCATACCTTTCATATAAGCAATACCTTTGCGCGCCACATTGTATTTATTTTCCCCGAAAGCCCTGTTTCCAATAACAGGATTTAAAGGGTTATTATTAACATCTACAACAGGAGCAAGGTTAACATGTATTCCAATTCTCTTGCAATGAGCAGCAATTTCAGCCCCCATGTGGTAAATTAAAGAATCATCCTGGATAGCTCCAAGAGTCATTTGTTTTGGAAACTGAACAGTACTGTCCAGTCTCATGGCTAATCCCCATTCTCCATCTATTGAAACCATCAAAGGCACTCTGGATAGAGACTGATAATAATTAGTTAGGTTTGCTTGTCTTAAAGGCCCGCCTTGAAAAAATATTAATCCACCTATTTTATACTCCCTAACTAATTTAGTTATTTCATCAACATGCTTTTGGTCTTTATTGGAATATGCGGCAACCATAAAAAGTTGTGCTATACGCTCATCTGGACTAAGTTTATTAAATACAGAATCAGCCCAATGAGGATTTAAAAGAAAATTTGGTGGTTGTTGAGCAAAAGCTGGGGAACTAACTGAGTAGTCAAACGGCACAAAGTTTGAAATAATAAAAAATAAACCTGCAAATTGTAAAAGTTTGGGAAGCTTCATGAATAAAGTAAAAAATTAACAGGTTAAAATTAGTATTTTATCAATGACTATTCCTTAAACGAAAAGCATTTTATTAACAGTAAATAGTTGATTTTATTATTGCCTTTATGTAAGAATATTAACGAGACAAAATCGTTTAAATTTTTTATTGAATAAATGTTTTTGAATTTATTGTTTTAAAAAAAAAATCAGGCTTTAGATTTCAGAATAATAAAAGCTATTTTTGCAAACGTAAAAAATTAAATATGTTAACCCCTAAACTTCCTTCATTTTTCAAACAGGCTAAACATAAAGAGTTTGAATACAAGCCATTGTATTACAATGAGACTAAAGAAAATTTTGATAAAAGATATGAAAAAATAAAAAAAGAACTGCAAAATTCGAATTCCAAAGAACATTCCTCCGAAATTTTCAGAGAAAAATTAAGAGATCGTTGGGAAAGAAAAACCAGTGAAAAAAGTACAAGTAATTATAATGTCAGAATTTTGATAATTGTTTTTCTAATTGTACTTCTAATTTGGTATATCTATAAATAAAGTTGAACTCTTTAAATTAACAATATTGTAGTTAAAAAAATTATAATTTTGTTAGTTTTAGTTGGAGCAATAACGACTTTAACTTTGCTTATTACTATATTTGAAATAATTAAATGACCGATATAATACAATTACTTCCTGATTCTGTAGCAAATCAAATTGCCGCAGGTGAAGTTGTTCAGCGTCCCGCTTCAGCAGTAAAAGAGCTACTTGAAAATGCAATTGATGCAGGCGCTCTATCAATACAGCTAATAATCAAAGATGCTGGCAAGACTTTAATACAGGTAATAGATAATGGTAGCGGTATGTCTGAAACTGATGCCCGTATGTGTTTTGAGAGACATGCAACTTCAAAAATCCGAAAAGCAGATGATTTGTTTTCAATTAGGACAATGGGTTTTAGAGGAGAAGCAATGGCTTCAATTGCTGCAATTGCTCATGTAGAATTAAAAACGAAAAAACAAGATGAAGATTTAGGGACATTAATTGAAATTGAAGGTTCTGAACTAAAGAAAAACGAGCCTGCACAATGTACTAAAGGGACATCTATTGCTATTAAAAACCTCTTTTACAATGTTCCTGCACGCAGGAATTTTCTAAAATCAAATGCTGTTGAGACCCGTCATATTATTGAAGAATTCCAAAGAGTTGCAATTCCTAATCCACATATAGCTTTTTCTTTATATCATAATGATCAAGAAGTATTTGTATTGGAAAAAGGCAATTTAAGGCAAAGATTGTCCTCAATATTCGGCAATAATTACAATGAAAAGCTTGTACCTGTTGAAGAGGACACTGAAATAGTGAAAATAAGAGGTTTTGTAGGTAAACCTGAATTTGCTAAAAGAGTAAGGGGTGATCAATACTTTTTTGTAAATGAGCGCTTTATAAAAAGCCCTTACCTTCATCATGCAGTTCAAGCGGCTTTTGAAGATTTCATTGCTTCTGGAACATATGCTGCTTATTTTCTTATGATGGATATAAACCCTTCAACCATTGATATTAATATTCATCCCACGAAAACAGAAATTAAATTTGAAGATGAAAAATCCATTTATGCTATAATTCGTTCTTCAATTCGTCAGGCCCTAGGAAAATATCACATTACCCCTACTCTTGATTTTGATCAGGAAGGCAACTTTAATTTACCCCTATCATATAGAGATAAAGATGCGAAAATGCCGGCAATTAAAGTAAATCCAAATTTCAATCCTTTTGATGAGGAGGCAGTTCCAAACAAACCAGTAACAACTGCCCAACAAAAAAACAATTTGAATAACTGGGGACAACTTTATAATGATGATTTTAAAAACAAGACTGATTTTACCCATTCAGAACCGATTCCGGAACAACAGCAGCAAAAGCTTAATTCAGTATTTGAAAATGAAAATAGTTTAAAAACAACACTTTATTATCAGCTTCAAAAAACGTATATTATCACCACCATAAAATCAGGATTGGTAATAGTAAATCAACAAAGAGCACATGAAAGAGTTCTTTTTGAACGGTTTTATAATTCAGTTGACGAATCAAAAGGATATTCTCAACAAGTTCTTTTTCCGATTTCACTGGAATTTCCAACTTTAGAGGCACAATTAATTATTGATTTATTGCCCCATATTCAGTCAATAGGTTTTGATATTCAGGAGTTTGGTAATAATACTTTTGTAATTAATGGAATTCCTTCCGGGGTAAGTGAAAGTGAAACAAGAGCTATTCTTGAAGGAGCAATAGAGAATTACAAGACAAATATTTCTGAACTAAAGCTTGATAAAAAAGACAGTCTTTGCCGAGCAATGGCAAAACGAATAGCAATTAAGGCAGGAAGAAATCTCTCAGAGGATGAAATGCGAAATTTAGTTGACGAACTCTTTGCCTGCAATATACCCTACAGTTCTCCCAATGGAAAACCAACGGTAACAACTATTTCTCTTGATGAACTAGAACAAAAATTTAAAAAATGAAAATTTTAATTATAAATTTAATAAAATACAAATATGATTAGGCCCGGTGGATTCAATATGCTCCCGACCATAGTTAAAAACCTGTTAATATTAAACGGTTTGTTTTTCCTTGCCACAATAGTGCTGGAGAACAGGTATAATTTCAGTTTAATTGAAGTACTGGGGTTACGTTTTCCTTTTGCTGAGAAATTTGAACCTTATCAAATTATCAGTTATTTATTCATGCATGGCAGCTTCACTCATCTTTTCTTTAATATGTTTGCGGTATGGATGTTTGGCAGTGTATTAGAAAACTTCTGGGGTCCAAAAAGGTTTATAATATATTATTTAATTACGGGTATTGGTGCAGCAGTTATACATTATGGTATTGAATATTATCAAATGCTTCCAACTCTTCAAATGGTAGATGACTTCTTGTCAGATCCATCTCATGGACAATTGACAAGATTTCTTTCTTCAGAACATTTTCAAGTTCGTTCACATGAAATTTTAGCACATTTTAATGAATTTAAATCTTCATATAACTTATTACTTCAACAAGATCAAAAACAAGAAGCATTAAATTTAGCAACAAAATTCATTGCCAATTACAGGGAGGATTATTTAAATGCACCTGTGGTAGTGGGCGCTTCAGGTTCTCTTTTTGGTCTTTTACTGGCATTTGGAATGCTATTTCCAAATTCTGTTTTATATCTTTTCTTTGCAATACCAATTAAAGCAAAATACTTTGTAATTTTATATGGTGCTTTGGAACTTTATTCAGGTTTTACAGATTTCACATCTAATGTTGCTCATTTTGCTCATTTAGGAGGTATGTTATTTGGTTTTATTCTGATTAAAGTGTGGGGAACAAAAAGTTCTTATTAAATTTGATATGTGCACTTGATTTGTGTAATTATGAGTAAACAGGTATTTTCAGAATTAAAAAGTAAATTTATTACAGGCTCAGCATTAATACAGCTGATGATAGTAAATGTTGTTGTGTTTGTCAGCTTAAAACTGGTTGAACTGTTTTATTTTCTCATGAATATAGAACATAAGGCATTTCGAACATTAATTGAATACCTGGCAGTTCCTGCTGATCTACTTGTCCTTTTAACCAAACCTTGGACTTTAATTACCTATATGTTTTTACATGTAGACTTTATGCATATTTTCTTTAATATGATAGTGCTTTATTTTGGCGGAAGAATATTCTCTGAATATCTTGGAGATAAAAAATTTATCAGCACTTATTTTTTAGGCGGTATTTCTGGAGCATTATTATATATACTAGCCTTTAACGCCTTTCCTGCTTTTGAAACAATACTGCCCCAAGCAATTGCAATGGGAGCCTCTGCTTCGGTACTTGCCATACTTGTTGCTGCAGCCACTTTTGTTCCAAATTATACAGTTCACCTTATCATTTTAGGCCCGATAAAATTAAAATACATTGCCCTTTTTTTTATATTTCTTGATATAATAAGCATTGAATCAAACAACCCAGGAGGACATATTGCACATTTGGGAGGAGCAATTTATGGCTATTTATTTATCAGTAGCCTAAAAAAAGGGAATAATATAGCTAAATGGTTTGAAAACATTGCCGATTTTATTGCAAGATTATTTAAACCAAGTCCAAAATTAAAAGTAGCATACAAAAGAAAATCCTCAGATGAAGATTATAATGAAATAAAGGTTAAAAAACAGGAAAAAATGGATACTATTTTAGATAAAATATCCCGTTCTGGTTATGAGAGTTTGACAAAAGAGGAAAAGGAATTTTTATTTCGAATCAGTAAAAACCTTTAATTTTTTAATTAATTAAAATTATTGGGAAATGGCAAAAATTTCTGGAGATATAAAACTTGCAGCAGAATATTTAAAAAAGGGAGAAATTATCGCCATTCCTACGGAAACTGTATATGGACTAGCTGGTAATGCTTTTAATGAAACTGCTGTTTCTAAAATATTTGAAGCTAAAAAACGCCCATTTTTTAATCCCCTTATTGTCCACACCAACTCAATTGATAAAGTTTTTGAATTTGCAGAACTTGCAGGAAGTGCACTTAAACTGGCAGAAAAATTCTGGCCAGGGCCTTTAACTCTTCTTTTACCAAAAAAAGAACTTGTGCCTGATATAGTTACTGCTGGAAACCCAGTTATAGCTGTGCGAATTCCAGGTCATCCCTTAACTTTAAAACTTCTTGAATTAATTACTTTTCCATTATCTGCACCTAGTGCTAACCCATTTGGCTATGTTAGCCCTACAAGTGCTGAACATGTGAATTCTCAATTAGGAAATACTATCCCTTTTATATTAGACGGTGGACCATGTAATATAGGGATTGAATCTACTATTGTCGGATTTGATTTTGAGGATAATCTTTTAATTTATCGGGTTGGAGGATTAAGTGTTGAAGAATTGGAAGCTGAAACAGGCAAAAAAGCAATCTTATTGAGTGAATTTGAAAAATTACCAAAATCACCAGGAAGACTTCAAAACCATTATGCCACATCTACTCCTTTACTAATAGGAGAAATAAAGAATTTGGTTAAAAACTATGATCCTGTGAAAACAGGTATTATCTCCTTTAAAACAACTTATCCAGGAATTCCTGTTTTTCAGCAAATGGTTTTATCTTTAGAAGGTAATTTACAAGAAGCTGCTAAAAATTTATTTTCTGCAATGCGTAGGCTTGACACCTTTAATTTGGATATAATTCTTGCCGAAGAATTTCCTGAAATAGGTTTAGGCCGTGCAATTAATGATAGATTAAAAAAAGCCTCTGAAAACAAATAATCATTGAGATAAAACCCAATATTTCAATGAATTAAAGTAACCGTTCCTGTTTTTAGGAATGGTTCACCAAAAGCAGATCCATAACTTATTTTATAAATATAAGCTCCTGTTGGCGCCATACCACTATTTGTAAACCCATCCCAACCTTCTTGAGGAGAAGTTGTTTCGAAAAACTTTTCGCCCCAGCGGTTATATATTGAAAAATTATAGGTAGTTGGCTCAACAAATGAAAATACAGGTTTAAAGATTGGATTATTTCCTTGAGGAGTAAAAGCATTTGGAACATACATAAAAGGGGCTTGCTCTATACATTTTTGATTACTATTGCTTTTTTCTTTAAAAAAATGAACATTACCCTGTTCTTCAACAGCCTGAATAAAATAACAGAATTCACCATTTGAATAATAATAATCAGCAACATGATCTTCATAGAAGTTTGTTCCTACTGGCAAAGTAGCTATTTCACTATAAACCCCATCAATACTACGATAAATATTATATGCTTGTACCCCGGCATCAAAATACTGATAATCAGACCAGTTTAAAGTATTTACCATTTCATTGTTGCTATTCTTAATATCAAGTAAAATGGTTTTTGCTTCATTTGAAATTGCTGATTCCTTATTGCAACTATTAATTGATTTAAAACGATAAGCATAGCTATTTTCATTTGTTTTTACATCATTGTCGATAAACTCTAAAGTATCTCCATTTAATTCAGTGGGGAGTATTTGAGCTATTTCATTAAATGTGCCTAATGTTCTTCGTTCAATTACATAATTTAAAACTGCAACTGATGCATCCACCAAACCTAATACTTTAATTGAAGTAGATCCTGTAACAGAAGCATAACGAATGTATGAATAGGCAGGAGCATCGGGAAAATCAGTAAAGACACAAACCCGATTGGATCCTGAGGTTTTAGAGCTGCCACTGGCAATGGCCTGGATATAATAGCAAATGTTTGCCTGCGAGGAAACTCCTGAATGTTTAAAGGTAGTGTCCGTATTGGCTGTAACACCTACTAATTGATATTGGGCGGCATTAACAGAGGCCCATATTTTATAATTAATTACCCCATTTTGCCAATTATTGTATTTGTTCCATTTAAGGTTCATTTCAAGTTCACAGGCATTGTATTCTGCTTCAAGAAAGATAGTGTTATGAGCTGTTTCAAGTGAGAAAAAACTTGAATTCCCACAATTATCATGGGCAGAAACAGAAAAAGTATAACTCCCGGTAGATGAGTTATAACTATTGATAAAAGAGGATAGGTTTGCAGCTCCAAATACAGTATCAATTGCATCCCACGGAGGACTGGTTAAAGGGTTATAAACATATACAACATAATAATCTACATCAGGTGAAGGATTTTGTAACCAGCTAATACTGATTACTCCGGTTGTGGGATTTACACTCACTGAGTCGATTATTGTAGGTTCCAAGAGATCGCAAGGTGGTTTAACCAATAAAGAAGTATGGACAAGACCAATATCAGTATTCTTAGGCCCCGTGGCATTAACAAAAGGCAATTCTGTCAGCAACAGAATACAAGTGAAAATATATGGAATTAAATTCCTCAATTTTGAGAGAATCTTTATACCTAAAGACAAGGGGTTAAAGTGTTTGTTTTACTTCTTTCCAACTACAAGCTCTAATAAATCTTGTTGTTGTAGGTACTTATTAGCAAGAGTCATGAGTTCATCAGAAGTAATTGTTTTTATTTTTTCCAAATACCTGTCATAAAATTCATAACCTAACCCATATTCATAAATTGATTTAAATCTATCAGAAAGTGCAAAAGGTCCGTCTGTATTTTTCAAAAACACTCCAGCCATGTAATTTTTAACAAGATTCAATTCATCCTCTGAAACAAGGTTTTCCCTTAAACGCTTTATTTCATAATATATTTCATCGATTGCTTTTTGGCATACATCCACTCCTACCTCTGTAGATATAAAAAAATAACCTGTCTTTTGAAGTGAAACCAAGCCTGAACCTATTCCATAAGTATATCCCTTATCTTCTCTAATATTAGCCATTAGTCTAGATCCAAAATAGCCTCCCAATATAGTGTTCAACACCTGCATACCCATATAATCTTCATGAGTTTTATTAAAAAGTCTCCTGCCAATGCGAATTGCTGATTGAATTGCTTCAGGTTTTTCAATTAACTTTTGAGTTTCCAAAGGTTCAAGAATATCCATAACTTCATATAGTTTGGTATCTGTTCTTTCCCAGTTGCTTCCAAACACTAAGGACAATTCATCAATAACACTATCTGTTACCATTCCTGCAGCAATAATTGTACAGCGATTAGATGCATAATGATCTTTGTAAAATTTCTTTAATCTATCTAAATCTTCAAGATGAACAAAATCTTCAAGTTGTGTATTGTAACCATAGTAGTTGTTATTGCCAAAAAGCATGTTCAAGAAATACTTTCTAGCAACATGGCTAACTTTTTCATTTTCAATCAGGTAACTTTGTTTAGAATTCTGAATATAGGTTTGAAGTTCGCCCTCTGGAAATGTGGCTGATGTTAAAATTTCTTTAACAACTGGCAAAACTTTTTTTAAATGCTTTTCAAGAGTATATAATACAACAGAGGAAAAATCCTTGCCGGTTTCAGTCTGAAAAAATGCACCATAATAATCAATTATGCCTGCAATTTCTTCTGAAGAGTGTTTTTGTGTACCTTCATTTATTAGATTATTTACTGTAGAGGCAACTAATGGGGCGGGTTGATATCTTGCTCCAGCGGAAAACAAAAATTCAATCTTAATTACCTCTTGAGTTCCTGCATTTATTGAATATAGCTCTACTCCATTATCCAGAACATGCTTAATGGCCTGTATCATGTTTATTTTATCCTCCATTTGATAATCCGGAGCCGTTTTCCTGTCAAGCATATGTTTGTTATTTTAAAATCATTTTTTTGATAAATAATACAGTGTGGAACAATTTTGTTCAGAAAAAACACTATTTGCCTGATTTTTAATTTCATCGGGAGATATGGACATATATTTATCCACTTCCTGGTTTATCATTTGAGCATCACTTAACAATTCGAAATAAGCCAATGTCATTGCTTTGTTAGATACACTTAATTCTGAAAAAACAAGAGTTGATTCTACTTTGTTTTTTACTTTAATGAGCTCTTCTTCTTTAATTACTTCATTTTTCAACTTCTCAATTTCCTCTAAAATTGCTTTTTCTGCTTCTTTTACAGAAAAGCCTTTTACTATTTTTCCACTAACAATTAAAAGCCCTTCATCAAAATCACCAGTAACATAAGCATTAATTTCTGAGAAAATCTTCTTCTTTTTCACTAATTCAATATAAAACCTGGATGAGTTTCCTCTGGAAAGTATATCAGAAATTAAATCAGCAGTATAATACTCCTTGTCTTTTCTGGCATTTATGTGATAGGCCTTATATATAGCATCAAAAGGAACGTCTCTTTCTACGGTTAAAGTTTCGGGTTTAATCTTCTTTGGTTCCTTAGGTAAAAGTCTTTTATTTTCAGGCCCTCTAGGTATGTCACCGAACCATTTTTGGGCAAGCTCTTTAACCTGTTGAATTTCAATATCACCTGCAACCACTAAAACAGCATTATTGGGAGCATAAAATTTCTTGAAAAAATCTTTCACATCCTTTAATGTAGCATCTTCAATATGAGCAATTTCTTTTCCTATTGTAGGCCAGCTATAAGGGTGAACTTTATATGCCAATGGCCTTAATAATAAAAAAACATCTCCATATGGTTGGTTCAGGTAGCGTTGTTTAAATTCTTCAATTACTACATTTTTCTGTACCTCAAGACTTTTTTCAGTAAAAGCAAGGCTTAACATTCTGTCTGACTCTAACCAGAAAGCAGTTTCAATATTATTTTTAGGTAAAGTAAGATAGTAATTAGTTATATCATTAGAGGTAAAGGCATTGTTTTCGCCTCCTACCATTTGCAATGGTTCATCATAAACAGGAATATTTATGGATCCTCCAAACATTAAGTGCTCAAACAAATGAGCAAATCCTGTTTTATCCGGAGTTTCATCACGGGCACCAACATCATATAAAACATTAACAGCAACAATTGGAGTAGATACATCTTTGTGTACAATTACTTTTAATCCATTTTCCAACTCAAATCTTTCAAAATCAATCATAAGCATTTATTCTTTATTCTAAATTTACCAATTATATTTTTGTGATGCAATTTCATTCAAAGCCTCTTTATATTCCTGCAAAATTTCTTTTATTATTTCTGCTGCTGGCATTATTTCATTTATTGATGCACAAATCTGCCCAATTTCCAATTCACCTTCATCAAGATTTCCTTCAAACATTCCTTTTTTAGCTCTTGATCGACCAAGAATTTGTATAAGCTCTTCTTTGGGAGCGCATCTTTCTTCTGCCTTAAAAACTTGCTGATAAAATGTGTTTTTAATTAAACGGACAGGAGTTAATAGTTTTAGAGCAAGCACAGTATCGCCTTCAGTGGCTTGAATAACTTTATTTTTAAAATTATGATGAGCGGATGATTCTTCAGAAGTTACAAACCTGCTTCCTATTTGAACCCCATCAGCTCCAAGAGCAATTGCAGCGAGCATAGATCTTCCGCTGCCTATTCCACCTGCTGCAATTACAGGAATAGATACGGTTTTACAAACAAGGGGAATAAGACAAAGGGTGGTTGTTTCCTCTCTTCCATTGTGCCCACCTGCTTCAAAGCCTTCAGCAACAACTGCATCAACACCCGCATCTTCTGCTTTTTTTGCGAATTTTGCACTCGACACTACATGAACCACCTTTATTCCATTTTCCTTGAGTTTGGAGGTCCAAATTTTTGGATTTCCAGCAGAGGTAAAAACAATTTCCACATTTTCAGCAATAATTATATCAACTAAAACATCAATTTCGGGGTAAAGCAAGGGCAAGTTTACTCCAAAGGGCTTGTTTGTTGCCTTTTTGCATTTTTGTATATGCTTACGCAAAACTTCCGGGTACATTGAACCTGCACCTATTATTCCCAATCCACCGGCATTACTTACTGCTGATGCTAATTTCCATCCACTACACCAGATCATTCCTGCCTGAATTATTGGATATTTAATATTAAAAAGTTTAGCAATCGGATTATTCATCATTCTTAAATCTTCTTTTTATTTGATGCGAATTTAATAAATATACTAAGTAGGTAAACACAAATTTCAGATGCTTATAAACATATAAAAAGGATAATTTTTTATAATTATATCTATTAATAGTTTCTCTGAAAAAAAATTTCTTTATATTTGTCCTTCATGCGCTACTATTTATATATAACATTTTTATTGTTGTTATCATTTCCGCTTTCCGGAATAGCCCAATATGCATGGGATTTCGGAGGAGGATTAGGTGGAGCTAACTATCTTGGAGAGATTGGAGGGATGGATAAAACAAGAAGAGAATTTGTAAATGATGTAAAAATTAGTCAAACCCGGCCTGCCATTACAGGTTTTGCCCGTTACAGGTTTAGCCCTACAGTACTTTTTAAAGGAAGCCTTACAGGTTTAAGAATTCAAGGTAATGATAACCTTTCAACCAATCCTGGTCGTGTAGGAAGAAATTTGCATTTCAGAAATGATATTATTGAAATTGCAA
Source organism: Bacteroidota bacterium (assembly GCA_030856445.1). Lineage (GTDB taxonomy): Bacteria > Bacteroidota > Bacteroidia > JACCXN01 > JACCXN01 > JACCXN01. The sequence continues at coordinate 24,336 of JALYPI010000145.1, read as the reverse complement.
CAACTGCTGAAATTAATTTTTATCAACCAAATGATATAGGAAATACAAGAAGGTTCAGAACTGATTATAGAGCTTATGTATTTTTTGGTGTTGGAGCTTTTTATCATAATCCTAAAACAAATCATAACGGAGAGTGGACAAATTTGCAACCATTAAAAACAGAGGGGCAAATAAAGCCTTACAGCCGTTTTCAAATGAATATTCCCATGGGAGTTGGTTTTTACTATACTTTTAAAAGAAAACACAGGCTTGGTTGGGAATTTGGCTGGAGAAAAACCTTTACTGATTATTTAGACGATATAAGTACTGATTATGCTTCTGCGGAGGAATTAAACAATGATCCAACAACCATTGCAATTGCAAACAGAAGAAATGAAATAAATGATGCAAGTCTGCCTCATTCTGCAAATTACACTCCTGGAAGTAAAAGAGGAGATCCAGGCAACAAAGACAACTACTTTGTGTCTACTGTTAATTATAGTTATGTAATAAGAGGGAAAAGTAGCTTTTACCGCTCTAAGTATAACTTTATTTGGGGTAAAGGTGGACGTAAGAAACGTAAAACAAGAGCTAAATTCTAATAGATATTTATATTAATAAAAAAAGGCTGCAATAGTTTGCAGCCTTTTTTGTTGAAAGAAGTTTTTTACTTTTTCAAGAATTGCCCAATTTTAGATATTGGTTTTAAAAGCATAGTAAATGTACCTGGCTTTAATCCATTTAATTTCCAGGCCAAACGATCTTCTTTATTGGCTTTTATACGGTTGGCAAATGACAAATTACTTTGTCCTCCTGTTCTCATTTTCACCATTACCTCAGGCAAGTAGGAAACTTTGATTTTTTCCTTATGGATAAACCTAAGCATTAATTCATAATCAGCAGCTGATTTAAGTTGAGTATTAAATAGACCATATCTCTCATAAACGCTCCTTTTAACATAAAAAGAAGGGTGAGGTGGCATCCAGCCTTTTAAAAACATTCCTTCCGTGTACTCCCCTGCTTGCCAAATACGGGAAATCTTTTGGGTATTTGTTCTGGACACATAAACCAGGTCACCATAAACTCCTTCTGCGTCTGTTTTAGTAAACTTTTTGATAACATGAGAAATCACATTGGGATTTGCATAAATATCATCTGAATTTATAATTCCAATAACATCTCCAGTAGCCATTTTAATACCTTTGTTCATAGCATTGTAGATTCCACTGTCCTTTTCAGAAATAAACTTACTTATCCTGGTTTTATATTTTTCTATTATATCAATTGTACTGTCTGTTGATTTTCCATCGATAATAATATATTCAATGTCCGGATAATCTTGTGACAGGACAGATTGTATAGTATCCTCAATAGTTTGAGCACTGTTATAAGAAATTGTAATTATGGAGATTTTCATTGAATTTTAACTTATAATTACTCTGTCTCTAACTTTAATGGCAGGGTTTCCCTTATAAATTGAAAAAGGCTCAAGGTTAGAAACAGCAACCGAACCAACAGTAAGTACAGCATGAGAACGACATATAACCCCTGGAGAAACAACTGCTCGGGCTCCAATCCACACACCATCTTCAATTGTGATTGCTCCAGTTAATAAATCAAAAGTAGATTTTTTATAATTATGATTTCCGCATAATAGCAAAGCCCCTTGTGAAATACACACATTAGCTCCAATATTTACAATTGCTAAATTATCAATCCAGGCATTTTCTCCTATCCAAACATTATCAGAAATATTTAATTTCCAGGGATATTTAATGTTTACTGATGGTTTAATTATTACCCTTTTACCAACTTGTGCTCCAAACAAACGAAGCAATTTTACTTTGAGCTTATAGGAAGGAAATAATGGGGATAAGAAAAAAACAATGTTTACATAATACCACAAAACTCTTTTTATGCCTGAAGCACCTGGTTTAAACCATTTATTGTCAAAAGAAGACAGATCTGTTTTATACTCCATTAATTGCTAAATTCAATTCAAATTTAAAAATACATCTGTTAAATATAAAATAAGAATTGACAACAGATATATTTACTGGCAAAATAACTTATTTTACTTAAATTAATTGTAAATTTAAAAGGTAAATAATTATAATAAGGATTTTTAAAATATAATTTTATAATGATGAATGAATTTAAAATTGCATTACTTATAGATGGCGACAATGCTCAACCTAATTTATTAAAAGATATCCTTGCTGAAACTGGAAGATATGGCAAAGTTACTATTCGCAGGATATATGGAGACTGGACTTCTCCCACTATGAATGGCTGGAAAAGTCAGCTTAATAATTTTGCAATTAGACCAATGCAGAAATTTTCCTATTCAAAAGGAAAAAATTCAACAGATAGTGCCATGATTATTGATGCTATGGATATACTTCACAGTAAATTAGTAAATGCTTTTTGCCTAATTTCAAGTGATAGTGATTATACTGGTCTTGCTAATAGGATAAGAGAGGAAGGCATTTTCGTAATGGGTATAGGACAGGCAAAAACTCCAGATGCTTTTGTTAAAGCATGTGAATTATTTATTTACACTGAAAACCTAACTCCTGATGAAAATGTTCCAGAAATTGGCAAAAAACAAAGAAACCCAAGAAAAAAGATCAGTTTGAATAAAGTAGAAGAAATAAATGGTCAAAGTGAAATTGATACTTTAGGTGAGTTTAACACTGAGAATATTTCATTAGAAGAAAAAAATTCAATTAAAAGCAAGATAACAAAAAAGCCTTTAGATATCAGGCTGATTAATTCTGCTTTTGATATGGTTAAACAAGATGATGAATCTGCTTATTTAGGAGCAATAGGGGAAGCATTAAGAAGATTAGATTCAAGTTTTGATCCAAGAACATTTGGTTTTAGTTCATTAACTGGTTTATTTAAATCTCTATCTGAAAAATATGAATTAGAATACCGAAATAATGGAACCTCCGTATATATTAAACAGAAATATTAAATAGGCTTTTTTGATTTCATTTTTCAAGAACCAAATAGTTCAATGTTCTGTTTTAGAACTTCCTTATTATCAATGAATTCTGTGGCATATTTATAAGCCCCTTTTGACCAGGAATCATATTCCTTTTGATCCATTTGTGAAGTCGTTTCTATTACTTTAGAAAATGTTTTTATATCATTTAAAGAAATATCCCATCCTGAAAAGCTTTTAGATAAATTTTGCCAAGGGGTTTTATCAGAAATAATCACCGGGCATCCTGTAAGAAGAGACTCTAATATTACATGTCCAAAGTTTTCTCCCTTTGTAGGCATAAACATAAAATGATAATTAATCAAAACATTATCTATTTCCTCACTAGGGGTGCTTCCTTTATAATTAACCGCAATATTTGATGGTAATTTTTTTATCGCTTTTTGACATTTCTCCCAATATTTTTCATCATATACAGGTCCATAAATATCAAAACTTACTGCTTCCTTTACATTTGCTAAAATCTCAATTGCATACAACAAGCCTTTTTCTGGTGCTATTCTGGCAATATTGACAATTTTGACATTGCCCTTTGCTTTGTTTCTTTTTTTTAATGAAGCTAAGGATGTTTTTTTTGGCAAATTTGGTGCTAGTTTGATTCTTGCTTGAGCACCAAAATGGGTATTGATATCTTTTTGCTCCTCTTTACTGGTTGCATGAAAAATTACATTATTAAATAATCCTATTATCCTGGAAGATTTTATAAATAGTGTTTTTTTCTTCCTTTTAACTGAAACCGCTCCCTTGGCAAGCATTCCACGGGCAGCCACAATCACTTTTTTCTCGGATGTTTTGAAGGCAAGACGCAGAGAAAAAATTCGTTTAAGGTAAAACAAAGGAATAAGAACAAAATACAAGGAGTAAATACCATTTAGATAAACTATATCAAAATCCTCTGACAATATTAATTGTTTTATTGTTTTTCTAAATAACTTATCCTTTGAAATATAATAAACTCTTACTCCACTTGAATTAAGCACCCATTGGTTGGAAGGGATATTTTTATATGGTATTTCCTCACAATAATCGGTATCACGTGTAATAACAGAAAAATCAAACTCCTCCTTTAGATTTTCTATAAGATTGTTACAGGACTGGATAGGTCCTCCAGCCTTATATCCGGGAAGATACCAATCAATAAAAACAAGTATTTTTTTCTTTTCACTCATTTAAGAAACCTGATTTTCAATCAACCAATTTTCAAGAACTACAAGATACCAAATCCTTGACCAGGTAATACGCGGATTATCATTCAAAAATTGTTCCCACATTTCATTTATTTGCTTTGAATTAATTCCTTCACGGGAGCCAAAACTTTTCAATCTTGATTCACAAAAGGATTTTAATTCATTTTTCATCCATAGTTTCCAGGGAAATGTAAAACCCATTTTAGGCCTGTTTACAATATCTTGCGGAAGTAAACCACCAATTGAATCAGTAAGCAATTTTTTTGGAGTATGAGGATATTTGTATTCATCAGGAACTGCCAAAATGTATTTAACTAAATTATAATCTAAAAACGGAACCCTAACTTCAAGTGCGTGAGCCATGCTCATTTGATCCGTATCTCTTAAAAGCACATTTTGCATGTAAGTATAGATTTCAGCAACGGAAATTCTACCTAATGAAGGCAAAGCATATCCCACAGATTCAAACTCAACTGTGGATTTTAACATCTCTGCTACTTTATTAGGTGATAAAGGCTTATTATTAAGCAATTTGTAAATTTGATCATCCAAAAGCACTTGCCTGTAAAGAGGATAAATAGTTGAAATATCAAAATAGTCCTGCTTTAAAATTTCTGCTGTTTTATCAGAGGCAATACCTGGTTTTAATTTTTTAAGTCCATATCCTGCAATAGCTCTGGAGAATTTTGGAAAGCTTAAAAGCCATCTATTTTCTCGCAGTTTATACATTTTTTTAAATATATCATATCCTGCAAATAGCTCATCACCTCCTAGTCCTGACAATGCCATTGTAATGCCTGCCTCTTTTGTTACTTTAGAAACTATCCAGGTATTTGGTCCATCTCCACTGGGATGATCAAGAGAAGACAGGGCTTCAGGAAGTTCTTTTAAAAAGTCAGAGGGAGTAAGTTTTATTTCATGGTGATTTGTATTGAACTTTTTAGCAACTATTGCAGCGTATTTTGCTTCGCTAAACTCTCTTTCATCAAATGAAACATTAAATGTATTTACTTTTTGCTGTGAAACCTCACTCATAATTCCGACAACAGCACTAGAGTCAATACCTCCTGATAAAAAGGCTCCAAAAGGAACATCTGCTATCAAGCGTCTTTCCACTGACTGGAACAACAACTCTTTTGTTTTTTTACATACTTCCTCATAACTATAAGGAATCTTTTGTTCAAGGGCTGAATCAATTAAGTCCCAATATTTTTCAATTATAAAATCATCCTCATTTATGGTCATATAATGTCCAGGCAAAAGCATGAATATGTTTTCAACTATAGTGTTTGGGGCGTGTACAGTCTGGTAACGCAGGTAATCTATAAGGCCGTTCTGGTAAAGTTTTTTAGGAATTAAACCAGTTTTTAATAAAGGTCTTAATTCAGAGGAAAATATTAAGTTGTTTTCATCTTTAAAATAATAAAGAGGTTTAATACCCAGTCTATCTCTTGCAATAAAAAGTTCTTTTTTATGAGAATCCCACAAGGAAAAAGCAAACATTCCATTGAATTTATCCACGCATTTTTTGCCCCATCTTTTAAATGATGCAAGAAGTACTTCAGTATCAGTGTTTGTAGAAAAAATTTCACCGATCCCTGAACTATCAGGAGCTTTTAACTCTTCTCTTAATTCTTTGTAATTGTATAATTCTCCATTAAATACTAGTGTGTATCTTCCATCTGCATAGGACATAGGTTGATGTCCAGCTTTGGAAAGATCTATAATTGAAAGCCGGCAATGTCCTAGACCTACATGCTCTTCAATAAATATTCCCTGATCATCTGGTCCACGATGAGCAAGATCTTCATTCATTTTCCTGATTACAGGATAGTATTCCGAAGCCCCATTATGGCTATATATTCCGTTAATTCCACACATTTTAAGAAAGCTTTTCCGGCTGTAGTACTTTTTCTTCTATTATTAAAAAACTATCTGTAAAGGGTTTAAATTGTTCTTTTAGAGTATTAATAAAATCATCACCGTGCTTAAGATAAAAAGGGATGAAATTATCATGTCTTTCCTGTAAACCATTACCCGGAAATAGCTTTTCCTTTAGCTTTATTACTTGGTTAACAGATGTTTCCTGTTTATTCTTTTCCGCTTTTAATAATTTGTGTTCTAAATGTTTTAATGATTGCAGATGTTTTTGCAAATCTGCTTCTACTGTGGCTTTAAGGGTAATATCAATGGCCTGAGCTTTTTGTTCCACTTTTTGATAAAAAGATTTCAGCTCTTGCATTTCATTTTCAAGAGAAAGCGAAATATTGGACTGCTCTGCAACAAGTTTGTTTACCAGTAAATTTGTGTCCTGAAATAAATCTGTTGCATCTAAATTTAATTTTTTCATTCTTTCCATAGAAAGTGAATCAATCCAAAGTGCAGAATGCCTTAGAATTAAAGCAGGGAAATCTATTTTGTAATGTTCGAAAACCGATTTAAGCTCCAACCAATAAGCCAACTCCCCTCCTCCACCTACATAAGCGATTCCGGGCAATATGGTTTCCTCAAACAAAGGCCTTAAAGACACATTTGGGCTAAATCTTTCTGGGTATTCATTAATTTCTTGGTTTAGCTCTTCTTTTGAAAATGTAACATCAGTATCAATAACCTTATATTTCCCATCTTCTGATTTTTCTATTCTTGCCCTTATATTTTCCTTTAAATAGAAAAAGTTTATTTCTCTTGGATGTACCTGAATTTTCTTGTATCCGCTCTCAGTAAGCTCATTTATGGTCTTATTAATTATATTAAATGATGTATTATTAAAAATATCATCTTTAATAACGGGTTTAAAAGCTTCTTTTAATCTTTTATCAACTCCATCAATAACCACAATTCCCCATTTGGAAAACAATTCATTTACTAAAAATCTTAATGCATCGGAGAGGTTATTACGTTTAAGAAAAGCTTTTTCAAACAAGGAATGAAGCTTTACAGCCTCTTTACTGTCTCCCATTATTTGCTTAAGCTCATTAATTTCTTTGTTAAGAGAAAAAGTATTAATATTTCCCACTGCTCCTTTTACCCCCTGTTCAGGATTCCATACAATTCTTTTATTGAATATATTAATATGGTTTACTTCTTCAAAGTCATGATCTTCACTGGCAAGCCAAAAAACAGGAACAAAATCATAGTCGGGAAACCTTGATTTTAAATCCTCTGTATAATTAATAGTGGTAATTATTTTATAAATAAAATAAAGCGGCCCTGTAAAAATGCATAATTGATGGCCTGTAGTTATAGTAAAGGTTTTCTCTTTTTTAAGTAAAGAAATATTCTCAAGTGTTTTTGATGAAATGTTTATTTCAGCATTCACATTTTGTTCTGTAATTACTTCAGTAAGCAGGTTTCGATCAAAATTATATATTTTTTCTTTTAATGCCTTTTCAAAAGCATCCGGCTCTGGATAGAAATTATAAATCTGTTCAAGTTTCTTTTCCTTTTTTAAATAATCAATAATTATCGGGGAGAAAACCCCGGTTTTTTCAAAATCAATTTTTGTAGTATTTACTTCCATTATGGGATCAAAGATAGGAAGTTCTTATTTATATTTTAGTGAAGGGGAGAATTTGTATTTTTTTTATTTTTAAAAATAATAGCATGAAAAAAGCTGCCTCTTTTTGAGGAAGCCTTTCTTTAAAATACTTTATTCTAATTTCAATTTTGCAGTATCAATTAAACTTGCTGCAACAATGAAAACAAAAGGCATAAAAGGTATTCTAAAACGGGCATCTGCTTCGGGGCCGGCTGATGCCACAATAAAATATAGAATTATTAATACAAGTGGCAGCAACACTTTATAGTTCTTTTCTTTTATCAAATAATAAATACCTGAAATAAACCCTATCCATGTAAAAATCAAAATTAAAGCCTGAAAAACAGTTAACAGTATTGCTGGTATTGAAGATTGATCAGCAAAAGTTTTAATTCCTGTCTGAAAAGGTTTGATCTTATAGCCCAACTGGTAATCTATATAGCTTCTCGCTGGTTTTATAAGCAAATACATTACGTGTTTTGCTGAGAGTTTTAAAAACAGCAATGGATTTTCCATGATGATTTTCTTTGCTATATTATCGCTGATTTCAAAACCAATTTTGATGTTTTCATTGTAATCTGCAATTTTAAATTCTTCAAGCTCTTCAACTAACTGTTTTTCCAAAACAACACGAGCCTCTTGAACAGTAATGTTGTTTTTCTGGGAATAAACTTCGGCAGCTCTAAAATGAAGTAAATTAACATTGGATACTGTACTTAAAAATTTAAATTCAAAAATACTGTTGTTTCGGTATATCCATGAAAATATTAGAATAAAAGTAAGAGAAAAAAACAGGGAGATTTTTAACAGTGTTTTTAACTTAAATTTAAATCTTATAAACAAAATCAGCAGAAGTGGTAAGAATATACCAATTGGTCTTATAAGAACAGCAAAACCAATTGCCATGGCACTAAAGGCTATTAATAATAAATTGTCATTTTCATTGCTAAGCAATAAAAGCCACACGGAAAATAATAAAACAAAAATAAAAAAAGTATCCGTTAAAACTGTGTTTGCAAATAAGATGGAAGGAAAATCAATAACCAATAAAGCAGCGGCAATAACTGCTGCTTTTTTAGACAATCCTAATTGCATGGAAATCAGAAAAAGCAAAACAGGAGCTGCTGCTGAAATTAAAACCTGGAAAAACACCAGTGGTTCTATTTTTTGAAAAACAAACAAGAACAAACTTATTAAGAGAGGATAACCTGGAGTACGGAAATGCTCTTTATAAAAATAGCCTTCGCTAAATCGGCCAAATTCTCCCTGAGATAATATATTTTGAGCCAGTTCTATATATCCATTAGAATCAAAGAAATATACACCTTCAGGATTTAGAAAGAAAACAGAAACAAACCATATTAAACGAAAAGCAAGAGCTGCTGTGAAAATCCACAACAGCTCTTGTTTATTGTTTTTTAAAATTTTATTAAACATAAGTGATCAAAGAAAGTTCTATTTCTCAGCGAACAAAAGAATTGCTGAAAAATCAACTCGTATTGATATTATTTAATGATTTTCATTTCATCGAGCAAGTAGCCTGCACCTGCAAATTTATCTATCACAAAAAGGGTATAACGAATATCAACAGAAATATTTCTTACTCTTTCAGGATCATACATAATATCGCTCATGGTGCCTTCCCAGTTACGGTCGAAGTTGGTTCCTATTAAATACCCGTTGCCATCAATAACCGGGCTTCCGGAATTACCTCCTGTTGTATGGTTGGATGCAATAAAGGCGATTCTTAATTCACCGTTTTTATCAGCATACTGGCCAAAATCCTTATTTTTATATAATTCTTTTAATTTGGCAGGAACTACAAATTCATCAATTTCTGGATTTTCTTTTTCCATTATCCCCGAGAGTGTAGTATAGTGAATATATTCTACTCCATCAATAGGTTCATAACCATCTACTTTTCCATAAGTAACACGCAGGGTTGAATTAGCATCCGGATAATATTTTTTCTCTGGAATCACCTCTCTTAAAGCCTGCATGTAAGTTCTGTTCAATCTGTTCACTTCATCGTTAATGCGTGCTATCTCAGGATGGATAACAGTCCTGTAATTATTTAGAAAGCTCATCATTAATTCAAAAGCAGGATCCGTAGCAATAGTTTTAGATGCTTTTTTAGTATAATTCCCATCCTTTTTAACAGCGGCTTGTTGCTCATCAAGAAATGCATAAAGCTTTTCAGGCGAAGCCATTATAGAGTTTTCAAAAACAAAATCAGCATATTTATTAAAATCTCCTTTGTGTTTTTTCTCTATTGTTTTAAATATTTCAGGATGACTTGATTTATCCACATCCTGCTGATACATACTCAAAAGTGCCGCAAATACCTTTTTATCAGCAGTTGCATTGTAATTCTTAAAATGACCTTTTGCTGAGGCCTCTAATTTTTCTAACAGCTTTTCCAATTCTTCCTTTGTTAAAGCAGTATTTGTTCCAGACTCAGCTATAGGAATAAATATATTGGCTAATTTAATGATTTCAACAGCCATTACTGCTTCAACAAAATAATCATAAGGCTTTTGAACTTTATCCAATTGTTGATACAAGTTTTTATAGTCACTTAATAAGGTACCGTACTTTGTACCGAAATCTGGGTTTTCGGCTAAGCGATCGGTAAATTTTTCTTCGAAATTTTTCTTGGTCTCTATGGCATTTAGCTTTTTAAGACCCCTGTTCTCCCCTATCCATTTTTTGTGATAATTGCTCACTGATGCATATTTAGCTGCATATTGAATTCTTACTTCATCACTTTTTTTCATTTCCTTATCCCAAATATCAAGTCTTGTTGTTCTAATTTTAATTTTAGCAGGATTAGACACATTCATAATATTTTCTACAGCATAAGAAGTTAGGTATTGATTGGTTCTTCCCGGGAATCCGTATACCATAGTAAAATCACCTTTTTCAACTCCTTTAAGAGAAACCGGAAAAAAATGTCTTGGAATAAAAGGTACATTTTCAGTAGAGTAATCAGCTGGTTTATTTTCTTTATTGGCATAAATTCTAAAAACAGCAAAATCCCCTGTATGTCTTGGCCACATCCAGTTATCGGTATCTCCTCCGAATTTACCTATAGAAGATGGCGGTGCTCCTACTAACCTAACATCACGAAATGTTTCTGTAATATACATGTAGAATTCATTTCCATTGTAAAAAGGCTTAATTTTAGCCTCATAATGAGTTCCTTTAATAGCTTCTCTTTCAATATTCTTACTATTATGGGCAATAATGCTATCTCTTAAAGTTTCAGACATATTTGCTAAAACTCCCTGAAGTACGCTTTGAGTTACATCCTCCATTCTAATAATAAAAGTAGCGGTAAGTCCTGGATTTACTAACTCTTCGTCTCTTGATTTAGCCCAAAAACCATCGGTCAAATAATCATTTTTTACTGAACTATGAGATTGTATTTGTCCGTATCCACAATGGTGATTAGTTAACATTAGGCCTTCACCTGAAATTACTTCCCCTGTGCAACCTCCTCCAAAATGCACAATTGCATCTTTTAAACTAGATTTATTTACACTATAAAGATCTTCAGCAGAAAGTTTCAATCCTCTGCTTTGCATATCTGACTCATTAAGCTGCTTTAATAATAATGGGAGCCACATTCCTTCATCAGCTCTAACTCCATTTATCTTATATAAAAATGCAAAAAGTAGTAAAAAATAAATTTTAGTTTTCATGCTTGTAGGTTTGGTTATTAAAGTTGGTATTGAAAGATTTATAAAAATTCATTCTGAAATTGGTACAATTTTCTTTTTATGAATTTCAATAATTTCTTATTAATATAGGTTTCGTTCCAAAAGTGCGAATAATTATTACAAATTTCAAAACAAAAGTGGATTTTAAAATCCTTTTTGATTTTAATTATGATGTAAACGATGGATTTCCTTAATCAATTGCCATTATAACTAAAGATAATTTTGTATTTTGCCCCCATTAACACTATAAAAATGGAACCAATATTTACAAATGATGCAGTAGTACTGGGTATTTTATTGCTAATACTTGCTATTGTTTTTCAAACCTCTTCCAGCTCTAACCCTATTTTACAAAAATTTTATAAATACGTTCCAGCCCTGCTGCTGTGTTATTTTATTCCTGCCATTTTAAATTCCTTTAATATCATTTCAGGAGAAGAATCTCAATTATATAAAATTGCTTCCCGATTTTTGTTACCTGCCAGTCTTGTGCTTTTATGCGTAAGTATTGATATGAAAGCTATTTTGCAGCTTGGTCCGAAAGCTATTATCATGTTTTTAGCAGGTACTGTTGGAATTATAGTTGGAGGGCCCGTTGCCATCCTTATTACTTCCGTTTTCTCTCCTGAAACTGTAGGTGGGATTGGCCCAGAAGCAGTTTGGAGAGGAATGGCCACAATTGCAGGAAGTTGGATAGGTGGTGGTGCAAATCAAACTGCTATGAAGGAAGTATTTGGAACTTCAGATCGATTATTTTCAGTCATGATTGCTGTAGATGTAATTGTTGCCAACGTTTGGATGGCAGTACTTTTATTTGGTGTAGGAATTTCTGATAAACTTGATAAAGTTTTAAAAGCGGATAATTCAGCCATAGTGACCCTTCAAAAGAAAATTGAAAATTACAGGGCACAAATTGGAAAAATTCCTTCTTTAACTGACACCATAACCATCCTGGCAGTTGGTTTTGGTGCAACTGCCATTGCTCATTTTGGAGCTGATACAATCACTCCGTTTATGGCAAACCACCCTCAGGCAGCATTGTTGGAAAGGTTTAGCCTTACATCTTCTTTTTTCTGGCTAATAGTAATTGCAACCACACTTGGATTATTATTTTCATTTACTCCTGCACGCAAATTAGAAGGAGCAGGAGCATCTCGTATTGGAAGTGTTTTGCTTTATGTTTTAGTTGCAACTATAGGAATGAAAATGGATATAATGGCAATCGGAAGTAATCCTGGATTATTTGTAGTAGGGCTTATCTGGATGCTTGTTCACGTAACTGTACTTTTAACTGTAGCTAAAATAATTAAAGCTCCTTATTTTTTCGTAGCAGTTGGATCACAAGCTAATGTAGGTGGAGCAGCCTCTGCTCCTATTGTTGCATCTGCTTTTAATCCATCTTTGGCACCCGTGGGAGTTTTGCTTGCGGTATTTGGATATGCTGTTGGTACTTATGGAGCTTGGCTTTGTGCTCAATTAATGAGAATTGCAGCTGAATAATAGTTAAATGTTTACATTGAAAGTTTTAACTTTGTAATTAATTCTTACCAAGAATTTATATTTCATCATGTTTTAGTAAAAAATAAAAACCCTTATTATGAGATTTATATTCAGACTTATATTTGCTTCATTTGCTGTTTTAGCTATTGGTTATATATTACCGGGAGTAAATGTTGAAAACATTACTACTGCCTTAATAGTGGCCGCAGTATTGGCTTTTTTAAATGCCTTTTTAAAGCCATTGTTGGTTTTATTAACTATACCAATTACACTTATTACTTTTGGAATTTTTCTTCTTGTTATTAATGCTTTAATTATTCTTTTTGCCGATTATTTAATTGGAGGATTTGAAGTAGTTAACTTTTGGTGGGCATTGTTATTCAGTGTTCTTCTTTCACTATTCATGTCCATATATGAAGGAATTGAAAGAAACTAGTTTTATTTGCAACATATTAATGAAATTTAAGAAGAAATAATTTAAAGTTTTCAAACTTAAGTTTATTTATTACTTAACTCCCTCTTCCAACACTTCGAGTATCCTTACCATTGCCAGTGTATCGAGTTTGCAATAATTATATAATGCTTGTCGAGTTTCTGCAATCTTAATTAAATCTGTTTCTTTTTGCAGCATTTCAAAGGCAGCAGAAGCATTATTTCCATTATTGATTGGGAGTTCATCATATTTTAACTCAGGAACAAGGGCTGGAAGAACATTTTTAATAGAATGGGATCCTTTCATATCCGAATGATAATAATGCAGGTTTTGAAATGGGAGCATCAGATCCTTCATCCTGCTTATTCTATCATTGATTTGAAACTCAAATTCTGGAAACAATTGTTTTAATTTTTTCAATACTCCTTTCTCAAAATTAAGATTGTATACCAAAATATCGCCTTTATTTTCAGTATCTTTTAGTAAACTAATAATAAAATCTTTAGAGGGATTGTTTCCTGTTTGAGCAATAAAATCTGTATGGGTAACTTCTGATTTTTTATTCTTTTTATAATGCAAAGAATATTGGAAAGGAATGTGTTGAAAAGGAGAAGTGCCTTCAAACATTGGAACAGCAGGCATAAAAGTTTCGAAATCCATAAAGTACAAAGGATATTTTAAGGATGACAAAAAATTTCTGATACCTTCTTTATCTATAAAAGGTGTGATTTTATTAAAATAGTCCTTTTGTATTTGTTGAAGTTTTTTGAGCTGGAAATCTGAAGGAATTTCTTCAATTGTAGTAATTCCGGCATCATACATTTCAAAAAGATCGGTTTTATGCATTCCTGCAAGCTCAAAAACAGAGCCCTCAGGAACGTTTTTCCAGCAGTGGCCCATAAAATCACAAGGGTAAGGATCAAAACAATGTTTTCCAATCTTTATTTCAGGTTCTTCAGTGCTAGTGAGTGTTGCTTTAGCTTGTTCAATTCTGTTTTTTATAAGTTCCTGTTTGCTTAACACTTCCTCAATTACCGATGTTGCCTTAAATAATTTCCTGAGCTCTAATTCACCTTCTCTTACATACTCTGTATTAAGGTTTATAATTGATATATTTTGAAGTCTTGTCCCACCGTTTGTTATTACATAATACTGAAGAGCTGCATCCATAATATAGACTCCTGATACCTTTGATGAACTTTTTACTTCATAAGCGTACCATTTATCATTGTTTTTCACCATTATATCAATGGCAGCCAGTACCCCATCAAATTGAAATGCTGCTTCATAAATCACTTCAGTTCCATTCTCAATTAATTCCCTGGTTTTAATAACTGATTTCTGGAAATCAAACCTATCAACAGGACTGGCATCAATACCGCCTGGAAAAATATCCTGAGCTAATACCCCTATATCAGTCCCTCTGTTAAAAAGTGCCTGTTGACTAGCTGACACAGGGTCTCTTAAATCATAATGCTTCTTATACAGGTAAAGAGATTTAAGGCATTGAGAGCTCCTTATGAAAGTTGATTTGCTTAATTGATGTCGGGGAATGAAATTCATGGTGCAATAAATACAACGTATAGAATTAATGTGTAAGTATTTTATTTCTCAAACTTAAAACTTTTGAGTCGTATATTTTAAAAAAGTTATAAGCTAAATATAAAAGTTTTTACTTCTCTGTGTCAATTCAAAAGCTTTGTTATCAAATTCAAAATATTCAGATTGTAAATATAGAATGCATTTTATTGTTTTTTATTTTAAAATTATTAGATATGAATTTCAACTCATTTTCATAAAAAATTCACATTGTTATAAATGAATCTACTGATTAATAATTAGTTGCGCTATTAACATTTTAATCATTGCATATAATTGAAAGGATTTATTAGATTTGAATAATTCACTCCTAATTTGAGTCAAATATTAAATAATAATTTAAAACATATAGTATGCTAGAACAAATGTTAAGTAAAGATGCACTTAAGGATAAAACCATTTTAGTAACAGGAGGTGGAACAGGCTTGGGTTATTCAATGAGCAAAGCATTTTTAAATGCAGGTGCAAATATTATAATAGCAAGCCGTAAATCAGAGGTTTTGGAAAAAGCCAAAGCTGAACTTGAAAAAGGAACTGGAGGAAAAGTGCTTGCTGTAGTATGTGATGTGAGAAAGTATGAACAGGTTGAGAATGTATTGCAGGAAGGAATAAAAGCCTTCGGAAAAATCGATGTATTGGTAAATAATGCTGCCGGTAACTTTGTTAGTCCAACTGAAAGATTGAGTCCAAAAGCATTTGATGTAATAGTAGATATTGTTTTAAAAGGCAGTTACAACTGCACGCTTGCTCTAGGAAAACACTGGATTGAAAACAAGCAAAAAGCAAATGTGTTAAGTATAGTAACAACCTATGCCTGGACTGGTTCGGGCTATGTAGTACCCTCTGCATGTGCTAAGGCCGGAGTATTAGCACTTACCCGTTCCCTGGCATCGGAATGGGGTAAATACGGAATAAGACTAAATGCTATTGCCCCAGGCCCCTTCCCTACCGAAGGTGCATTTAGCCGCTTGTTCCCAGAGGAAATAAAAAAAGTGCTTGATCCTTTGCAAAGAATTCCTCTAAAAAGATATGGAGAGCATTCTGAATTGGCAAATCTTGCTTCTTATTTGGTTTCTGATTATTCTGCTTTTGTAAATGGAGAAGTTGTAACCATAGATGGGGGTGAATGGTTATATGGTGCTGGAGAGTTTAATGCTTTTGACCATATTCCACAACAGATGTGGGATGTAATTGAGAAACAGGTAAGAGGTAAAAAAGAGTAATTTTTTTATAAAAAAGTTTTCAATTCACAGATATAATTTTCAAATAAAAAAGGGGCAGGATCATTTAAATCCTGCCCCTTTTTTTAAAATTATTAAAGAGCTTTTAAGTTCTTTTAATTATTATGGGTTTGTTATAACATTACTATCAAGTATTACTGCAGTTTGTGCTAAAGCTCTACCAGTAAGTGTTGCACCTGTACCAAGAGTAACAGCAGTTTGAGTTAATATAACTCCTTGAAATTTAGCTGTAGTACCAATAGTTACTTCCCCGGCTACTTGCCAGAAAATATTTTTTGCTTGTGCACCTCCGCTAAGTGTAATGTTTACTGCTGAACTTACAGTAAGATCACCTGCAATTTGAAAAATCCAAACATCAGTAGAACTTCCTGAAATTGTTACATTAGTTGGAGCAGTAACAGTATTAGTCCATTTATACAATCCTGCAGAAAGTGTTTTCCCGCCAATATTTCCTGCACCTAATTCAGAAAAATCTGGTGTAGGACGCCCTGCTGCATCGTTATAAGCAGTAATCATATTTGTAACTGCAGTGGTAAGATTCTCAGAAGTAGGAGTTACCATATCAGCTGCATATATCTTACCTGTTACTTGAGCAGAAGTTGCATATCCTGTTTCATTTGTTAATGAAAGCCCAGTGATGTATGAAGTTGCTGCAGGACTAAGTCCTAAATCTCCTGTTATATTTGAAGTCGGGGAATTGTTGATTGCTGTTTTGGCAAGTATCACATAATTACCAGCTGAACCAAGATTAACTGCTGATAGAGTTGATGTTCCTCCTCCACCAGTACCTGTTCCTGTTCCTGTACCTGTTCCACCTGTGGTAAAACTGATAATTTTATCCTCTTTCAATCCAATACCATCATTATTTTTTGCTGCCTTGGTTATTGTTGCAGTATAAACAGTGGATGATTCAAGAAAGTTTGTTGGGGTAAAGGTTGCAATTAAACCTGAATAAGTAACTTTACCAGAAACAGCAGTTGTCCCTTTCATTAGGTTGAAAGTTGTACTGGTTATAAGTAATGGATTCATTTCTTCACTAAAAGTTACTGAAATAGCTTTATTTCTCACAACAGCAGTTTCATTATTTGAAGGATCAGAAGAAACCACAGTTGGAGGGTTAAGATTATCTTTGTCTTTTTTACAACCAACTATTAAAATAATTGAAAGTAATGCAATTATAGGTATACTTGTTTTAAGCTTTGTAAGGCTCAATAAAAATTTTGACTTTTTCATATTTGTTTGCTATTAGTTTTTAAGTTAAACAAACTTAAGCACATTTTAACCAGTAAGTGTTACATAAATTATACTAGAAGTTACATAATTCACACATTTGTGGTTTATTTAAAGGAAGATTTGAAAAAGTAGCCCCTTTCTATTATACTATTTCTGACAAGCATTGCTATTTAAACCTTTTGCAAGGTTATTTAATATGTTCCTGGCTTTGATGATACTATACTTTTCTATTACTTTAGCGTTCAATTAAAAGAAATAGGTGAAAAAGAATGCTAAAAATAGCCTGGTCTGAAATATACGCTCATCCTTTGCCATTAGGGCATCGTTTTCCGATGTTAAAATATGAACTTTTGCCTCAGCAACTTTTATATGAGGGAACTATTACAACAGAAAATTTATTTGAACCAAGACTTCTTAACGAAGCTATTATTCTTTTAACACACTGTAAATTATATTGGGAAAGATTAAGTTCCTTAAAATTAACTGCTTCTGAAATCAGAAAAACAGGTTTTCCTCATTCAAAAGAACTAATAAAAAGAGAATCCTATATAATGAATGGTACTGTATTGGCTGCTGATTATGCACTAAAACATGGCATAGCAATGAATATTGCAGGCGGAACTCATCATGCCTTTACCAATCATGGTGAAGGATTTTGTTTACTAAATGATATTGCAATAAGTGCCAATTATTTGCTAAGTAAAAATCAAGCAAAAAAAATTCTTGTAATTGATCTGGATGTTCATCAGGGAAACGGAACTGCAGAAATATTTAGAAACAACTCTCAAGTATTTACATTCTCAATGCATGGTGAAAAAAATTTCCCCTTACATAAAGAACTATCCGATTTAGATATCTCTTTGCCAGATAATATTAATGATAAGTCTTATTTGAAAATACTTAGAGAAACATTGCCAGCATTAATAGATCAGGTTGAACCGGACTTTATATTTTATTTAAGCGGTGTGGATGTTTTATCTACTGATAAACTGGGACGGCTAGGTTTGAGCAGGGAAGGTTGTAAAGAAAGGGATAAAATAGTTTTGAAAACATGCAAAAGCAATAATATCCCGGTTGCTGTGAGCATGGGTGGTGGATATTCTGAGAAAATTACTGACATTTTAGAGGCTCATGCGAATACCTATAGATTGGCTCAGCACATTTACTTTTAATATACAATGGCTTTATCTGTATGAAATACCATTACTTTGCTTAAATTTGCACATGAAAAAGAAGGAAAGCAAATCCTTCATTCTCAAATTAAGAACCTAACAGAATTCGAAATTTTGATTCTGATTTAATTTTAATAAAATGCCAGCACCTTTAAAATTCCAACCTGCCAAAAACGATTTTGCGAAAGTATTAAGGAAGCGGGTGCAAAATCATTTTAAAGAAAATAATTTATCTACCCATGCAAATGGAGCCATGGTTTTTAAAACTATTTTTCAATTGAGTATATGGATAGGTTCCTATTGTCTCTTAATTTTTGGAAATGTTCCAGTTCCCTATATTTATATAGTTTGGGCTGTATTGGGAATATCTATAGCCCTTGTTGCTGTAAATATTGGGCATGATGCTATTCATGGTGCTTATACTTCTAAAAAGTGGCTTGGAAATTTGCTCAAACATACTTTTAATTTTAATGGAGCCAGTGCTTACATGTGGAAAAACATGCATAATATAGCACATCATACTTATACCAACGTACATGGTTATGATGAGGATATCTCTCCTATACCAATAATACGTATATCTCCTGATGAAAAATTAAAAAAAATTCACAAATACCAGCATTTGTTTTCCTGGTTTTTTTATGGACTGGCTACAATCTCCTGGGTTTACATTAAAGATTATGTGAAGTTTTTCAAAAACGAAACTGGCAATTACAATAACAGTACTCATCCCAAAAAAGAATATTTCTTTTTGTTTTTTTATAAGTTTCTCAATTATACCATTTTCCTAGTAATTCCTTTATTGGTTATTGATCTCTCATGGATTCATATTGTAGGAGGTTATCTTTTAATGCACTTTTTATCTGGATTTTATCTGGCAATTGTATTTATGCTTGCACATGGTATTGAAGAAGTTCATTTTCCTAAACCTGAACCCACAGGCATATTAGAAAATGACTGGGCAATTCATCAGCTATACACTACTGCAAACTTTAGCACAGGAAACTGGCTTGCTGGTTTTTTAACAGGTGGGTTAAATCAGCAAGTAGAACACCATTTATTCCCTTATATATGCAGCATTCATTATCCTTCTCTGGCAAAAATTGTTCAAGATACTGCAGTTGAATACAATTTACCTTATTATGATAAGCCAACATTTTTTAGTGCTTTAAAATCTCATTACCTTTTCCTGAAAAGAATTGGAAAAGAAGAAAATTATCAGCCTTCAGCTTATCTTTTTCAACAAAACAAAGAGAATGTTCTGGTTGGCTCAGTTTAAAGTATATTTGATTTAAAGGAAAAAAAAGCGGCAGTGATATTTATCACAGCCGCTTTTTTTTATCATAGTAATAATAATTTCTCTATAATTAATCCATCTTTTTCAAATACTTATAAAATTCACTGTCAGTTGAAATAATAATTGAAGTTTCCTTATCAAAGGTTTTTTCATATGATTCCATGGACTTCAAAAATGTATAAAGGTCTCTTGATCTGGGAGATTGATCATAAGCACTTGCATAAATAGCGGCAGCTTTTGCATCGGCCTTACCTTTTATCTCTTCAGCAAGTTTGAAAGCTTCTGATTGTATGGATTTAAGTTCGCGCTCTTTTTCCCCATTTATTTTTGAGGCTTCCCCCTGCCCTTCTGATCTTAATTTATCAGCAATACGGAATCTTTCGCTGGTCATACGCTTATAAACCTGGTCTTCTATTTCCTGACCATAATTGAGTCTTTTAAATCGAAAATCTAAAATAACTACTCCCAAATCGGAAGCTCTGTTATTAGCTGATTTAAGGATCATTTGCTGTATTACTTCACGTCCAACAGATATTTTGGTTAAAGAATCACCAAGAGGATCGGTTAAGGTATCTGTTGTAGTAGGGTTTCTGTTACTGGTTCTAACAGCTTCTTCAATATTATGATTGGCAATAAAATTTCGGGTTTCCCCATCAATAATATCATCAAGCCTGGATTGAGCTCCTCTTTCATTAGTAAGCCTTTTATAAAACTGAAGGGGATCAACAATTTGCCAGCGTGCATAACTATCAACATGAATATATTTTTTATCCTTTGTTGTTACCTGATTTGGATTTCCATCCCATTCCAAATAGCGCTTGTCAAAATAATTAGCGGTTTGTATGAATGGCAGTTTAAATTGAACACCAGATTCCGTAACTGCATCACCAACAGGTTTCCCTAATTGAGTTACAACTACCTGTTCTTCTTCGTTTACAATATATAAACTTTGCGATATTAGAATCAAGAACGCTACTAAAAGTACTATTGATCCAATGAGTTTCTTATTTTCCATTATTAATTATCTTTTTTATTGTTGTTCATTTGAAGTAAAGGAAGAACATTATTTCCACCCTTATCAGTAATTATTTTTTGACCAAGTTTTGGAATAACATTGCTCATGGTTTCAAGATATATTCTTTTCTTGGTTACCTCGGGAGCTTTAATGTATTCTTTATATATATCATTGAATCGGGCAACTTCCCCTTCAGCATTATTAACACGTTCAAGGGCATAACCCTCTGCCATTTGTATTGTTTCTTTTGCCTGTCCGCTTGCTTTTGGAATTACCTTATTATATTCTGATTTGGCTTGATTTATAAGTGTTTCTTTTTCCTGCTCGGCTTGGTTTACTGCATTAAATGCAGCTTTTACCTGATCAGGAGGATTTACATCTTGCAGAACAACCTGATCCACTTTTATTCCCAATGAATATTCTGTACATAAGGTTTGAATAACTTCCTGGACTTTACTGGCTACCTCAGTTCTTCCAACAGTTATAACTTCATTTACAGTACGGTCACCAACAACCTGTCGCATGGCTGCTTCTGAAATGTCACGTAAAGTTTTTTCAGGATTCCTTACTTTAAAAAGAAAATTATAAGGATTATCAATCCTATATTGTACAACCCACTCAACATCTGCTAAATTAAGATCCCCTGTAAGCATTAAAGATTCTTCTCTTGTACCGGACTTTGTATAAGTAGATTGAACTCCTGCACTTGTGGTACGAAAACCAAACTCTTGTTTTTGCTGCCTTTCAACAGGAATTTTGTATAATGTTTCCAAAAAAGGTATTTTAAGGTTTAATCCGGATTCCAAAGTTCTTGAGTATTTTCCATATCTTGTTATTACACCTACTTCTTCGGGTTTAATCTGGAAAAAAGCTCCAAAACCTATTATAACCAAGATTAAAACTAAAATAATAAGTTTGATGTTTTTCAGGGCCTTTTTAAATACTTCAGGCATTTTAAATTCTTCAAATTGATAATCAGACATATTTTATTTTCTTAAATTTAATTTTTTGGGGGAATTTAAATAGCGTTTTGCTGCTAAACTAAGACTTATAATAAGAATTCACAAGTTTTAACTTTTTCTTACCTAGTATAAATTAAACGAGTGGCAATTGTATAAATTGCTAATATGGCTTATAGAGACCCTTTGAGAGAAATTGGTATAAAAAATTTTATTCGATTATTTCATATTTAAGTTTTGCCTGCTCCCTTGTGCAGGAATTGAAATGCCACCATTCAGTTTGAATATTAAAAAAACCTGCTTTTATCATTACTTCTCTTAGTAATTCTCTATTATTAATTTGCTCCTGTGATAACTCTCCTGACTTTAAAAACTCCTGCTCTTTTATAGGATAAGCAAGTTCACCGAAATAATCATAGGGTGTTCCCATATCAAGTTGGTCTTCATATTGGTCAACAATACTTATATCAACAGCGGCACCAAAGTTATGTAATGAGCCATTTTTAGGATTGGAAATATATTTTGTTTTTTCATTAATGGGCATATCTAGTATATCCCACATTTTTTGCTGAACACTAACTGGTCTTACTGCATCAAAAACTATTAAACTGTATTCAGGAAATTTACTTTTTAGCAAATGTTGGGCAATTACCAGTTTTTCGGCTACATCGGGCTGCAAAAAAGCTCTGTTCCATTCCCCATATACATCAGCTTGCATGAAATTATCTTCTCCTGAATATTTTAAATTAACCAGTATTGTGGAATCCAGGGAATGAATATCTAACAAACCTCTATTTATAAAATTCACCTCTGTTTCAGAGAAGTAATAGTCATCTTTTATCCCTTCAAGAAAGTCTTGGCATTGGTATGCTTCAACTTTTTGAGCTTTAATACCGGCTTCAATTGTATCATTATTTATATCAGGAATTCTATTATTTTTATTATTGTCAGAAAATTCTACACACCCATTTATTATGAATAAATAAAAGCAAAAAAATAAAAAATATATTCTTCGAACCACTTCTTGTTATATTAATTAAATATCAATAACGAAATATTTGAATCAAAATTAAAATATTATTTATCTTTTTTTTATTCTATAATTTTTATAAACAAGTTGAAGGCCTATAACTCTTTCTTTTAAGTCAAAGCAAACTGTTGTTAATAAATTACAACATTGATAATTTTCATTTTACATATAAAAAAATTATATTGCTTTCCAAGAATCATCGGGTTCCTAAATAGGATTACAATTTTAATCATGCTAAAACTCTCTATCTAAATTAAAGACAGCATAAAATAATAGTTCTGGGAATACAATTTTATTTTAATTATTGCTAAATATTAACTGTGTATGAAAAAAATCTACCACTTACTATTTGTATTTATCAGTCTAACTTTTTTCTCTTATCAGGTAAAAGCTACCCATATATCAGGGGGAGAAATAACATACACCTGTTTAGGCCCTAATCAATTTGAAGTAACACTTACTTTATTTAGAGATTGCTCAGGCTCGACTATGAGTACTTCAGAATGGATTACTTTTAGTAATACCTGTGGGTTAGCCAACCCCTCTTTAACTGTTACCCTTCAAAACCCTGCTACCGGAACGAATTGTACAGGAACTGCATTGAGTTGTGCAACAGAAGTATCGCAGCTATGTGCAAGCCAATCCTCAAACAGTACCTGTAATGGGGGCACACTTCCAGGAATGCAGAAGTATGTTTATAAGGGTATAGTTACTTTTCCCGGAACCTGTAATACATGGACCATGAATTATGGTTTATGCTGCCGTAATCCTGCTGTAAATGTTACTACCGCAACCTCTTATAATTTTCACGCTCAGACTACCATGAATTCTGCGAGTGAAGCATGCAACAATTCACCAATTTTCACTTCTCAACCCATTCCATATGTTTGTGCTGGCCAGCCAGTAAGTTATAACTATGGGGTTCAGGAGGCTGATGGAGATCAACTTGTTTTCTCACTTGTAAACGGCCTTCAAAATGCCACAACCTCCCTGCCCTATGCCGCAGGATATTCAGGAGCAGTGCCAATTCCAGGAATCACTATTAATGCAAATACAGGACAACTTAATTTCACTCCAACTACAATTGGTAACTTTGTAGTTGCCATTAGAGTAGATGAATTTCGAAACGGTGTATTAATAGGTACCACCATGAGGGATATCCAATTTGTAGTTCAAAGCTGTTCTAACTCTGTACCAGATCCAACCGGAGGGCAAATTACAAACCTTTCAGGGACAGCTACCGCAACAGGGCCTTTTTCCCTAGATATGTGCGAGGGGGACAATTTTACTTTCACTGCGACTTTTTCAGACCCAAATGCAAGTGATATTCTTAGTTTAACCTCAAACATTACATCCGTGTTACCAGGATCTACTATAAGTTTTTCAGGTACAAATCCAATAACAGCTACCGTTACCTGGAC
>JALYPI010000143.1 GCA_030856445.1 Bacteroidota bacterium | reverse complement strand
TAATTTTCATCCCGCTAAGAGTTGTTTTCACCAAAATAGGTGAAAATAATTGAAATGGGAAAGTCTTTAAAGCATTAGTTTTATTGACTTCCCATTTTTTTTAGAATTCAACTTGCGGATTTAAGGTGGTTATAAAAAAGCTATTGTAAATTTTATGTTACTTGAAAAATGAAAGATCACCTAATTTATTTATTGCTATTTATTATGGCAAATTTGGTCCTATATATTGAGAGTGCTGAAATCAATTTTAATTTCATCGCTATTTGATAATATTTTCTTTTCATAAAATATATATTTATTTGTTTCTGACTATTAAATTAAATCCATTATTCTATTAATCCTATTTTTTTGAGCATTAGTTTTCCCATAAAAAGAATGATTTTCTACAAATACTTTTAAAACACCTATAAAATAAAGGAATTGAGCTAAGGTGTTTTTTTGTAGTAATTACATAAAAAGATAAATGAAAATACTTTATATCTCTCTTTTGATAATTTTTACTTTTCCGGAAGCTTTTTCACAGGATTTTCAATGGGCAAGTAGTCATAATAACTGGTGGAGAACCTCCGGCTCATTATTTAGAATGGATACAGACAATGAAGGAAATGTTTATAATGTAGGATTTTCTTATGGAACAATTAATAGTAACAAAGTTTCTGGCTATTTAAGTAAGTTTGATGGAAATGGTAATCTAAAATGGGAATACGAACTTTACTATGGAGTATATGGCAGAGCTGTAAAAACCGATAATGAAGGAAACTGTATAGCTGGTTTCACTTTTATTGATAGTGTATTTTTTTTAGAACAAACATTTTATGCCCAAACCTTTGATTATCCAAAAAAAGTCAACACATTATTAATAAAATTGGATAAGAACGGTAACTTATTATGGCATTTTATTATACCTGGGGGTGGGATTGAATCTGTTTTAGTCAATGAACAAAATGATGTTTTTGTTGGTGGAAGTATTGGTTATTTTGCGACATTTCCTGATACCACATTGCAAAGTATAAAAAACAGTTCATGTTTTTTATTAAAATTGGATAAAAATGGCAATTATAAATGGACAACTACAGGTATTCTTAATAGATTTTATAATTATTTTAATAATAGTTTCACAACGGTAGGAATATTTACAGATTCAATTACTTATAACAATACCATATTTTATCCTAATCAAAATAGCGAAAGAGGAATTTTACTCATGGGTGCTGATTTGGAATATAATGTTAAGTGGGCAAAGCAACTGAAATGGGAGTCAACTTGGTTAAGTTTTGTAATATTAAATAAAACCACAGATAACAAAGGAAATATATTTCTAACGGGTTTTCATAAAACAGATGTTTCATATAATGACAGTACTGTCATTACTTATCAAGCAAAGCCACAGTATCAGTTTAATTATGCAGACGCTTTTTTAATTAAAACAGATAGACTGGGTAACTTTTTATGGTCAAGAACCGGCCATAGTCCTCAACCTATTTTAAATGAAGGTATAACAGCCGACACCTCTGGCAATGTTTTTATTACAGGGGTTTTTAAATCAGAAATAACATTTGAAAACACTACTATTTATGGTGGTGGCATGTTCATTGCCAAATACGATAAAGACGGCAACCTTATCTGGTTAACACAACCGGAAGGAGGGGGCAGCGCAGGCACAGCAATGGCCTCAGACAACAAGGGCAATGTTTATTTTGGTGGCAAATACGAAGGTGAGGTAAGCTTTGGGCAGCATACTCTATCAGGCTCGGGTATGTTTGTAGGCAAATATGGCTTTGAAGAAAAAGAACCGGTTTCAGTTAAGGAAGCATTAAATAATGAGGAAGGGAATTTATTTATTTTTCCTAATCCATCCTCCAATCAATTACATATAAAATACACCCCTGCTAATAAAACAGAAAATGCTTCCTTTCATATTTATAACTCCAAGGGCTCCCTTGTTCATTCTCAAAGTTCATCAGCCAAAGCAGAGCATTTAAAAACGCTGGATGTAAGTAATTTATCTCAGGGAATTTACTTTTTAAATGTAATGAGCGGGGATGAAAGGGTGAGCAGGAAGTTTATGATAAACCGATAGTATCAAACAGTCAAACAGCGGTTTCCCCGACTCAATAAGCCTTCCAGTTTTCTCAAGAAGCTTTCCGGTTTTATTATGTCTTGTCCTGAAATAGGTTTACACTAATAAAGTGTAAAATGGACAAAAAAATCATTCAAAAAGCCGGTAAATTATTTACCGAAACCGAGAAACATCATATTATAAAAGAGATGTTTTCAAACAA
>JALYPI010000090.1 GCA_030856445.1 Bacteroidota bacterium | reverse complement strand
TGGGAGTGGAGCATTTTGAAAATAAAAATTATGTGAACGCTGCAAATGCGTTTGAAGGAGCTGTTAAGGTTGCTGCTCATCTTAATAAAATCGATACTCTTGCATTATATAATGCTGCATTAGCTGCTGAAAAAGGCAACCTTAATGAAAAGGCAATAGAACATTATGAAAAATTAATTGGTCTTAAATATGGTGGAGCTAATACTTATATTTTTCTTTCCAATATCCATAAACAGCTAAAACAAGATGACAAAGCCCAGGATGTTATTAAAAGAGGAAGAACGGCTCATCCAGATGATAAGAACTTAATTATAGAGGAACTTAATTACTACCTTATGGCCGGAAAGTTAAAAGAGGCTATTACAAATTTAGAATTGGCAGTAGAGGCAGATCCTAAAAACCATATTCTTATTTTTTCGTTGGGAAGTGTATATGATAACCTTGCTAATCCTGCTAAGGATAAACCACAGCCAACAGCTAAAGAATATGCAGATTACATGAATAAATCTGAAGCTGCATACAAAAGAGCTCTTGAAGTAAATCCTGAATATTTTGACGCTATATATAATTTAGGTGCTTTATATTTTAACCAGGCTGTTAAAATTAATGATCTTGCTCAAGATATTAAAGACAATGCTGTGTATGCAAAAGAAATCAAAAAATCTGATGAAAAATTTCAAGTTGCATTACCATATCTTGAAAAAGCTCACGAACTTGATCCAAAAGATAAAAACACTTTGCTTTCGTTAAAGCAACTTTATGCCCGTACTCAACAGGCTGAAAAATACAAAAAAATAAAAGAGTTATTGGAAAATTAACATCCAGTATATATCTATAAAAGAAAAGGGGAAGCAAGAATGTTTCCCCTTTTCTTTTATATTCTCATTTAACATAATATTAATTATAGGACAATTATATTGATAAGAATAACAAACATATGTTGGTTATCGAATATTCATAAGAGCGTTATTGACATTTATATATGTCAATAAAAATTTTTAAATTTATATAACAACAAAAAAGGCAAAATGAATTTTAAAAAATTATTGTTAATTGGACTTATTATAGCTATTGTAATTTATCTTGTGGCTGTGTTAATTCTGGAAACTATCCAGCTGGCAATAACCGCTGCAACAATTTTTCTTTTGATTTATCTACTCATAGTTTTAATTAAGCGCAAAAAATCTGATAAATAGTTAGTATTCTTTTAAACTAAAAAAAATTAAGCTTCTGTATTTAGGAGTTTGATTTTGGTGATAAGCTAACTGAAATTAAGCTGAACCAAAAAAATCACTGCAAAATTTCCTTTATCCTGCCAATTTCACCATTTTCCAGGCGCACTTTAATTCCATGGTGATGTGTTGGTGATTTTGTAAGAATATCTTTTACAATTCCCTGTGTTAATTTACCTGTTCTCTGATCTTGTTTAAGGACTATTTTAACCTCTATACCAGGTTTTATGTCAGATCGGTTTGTTCCATTCATTTTAGCAGTTATTTAATTTTTAAAGTTAACTTTTAATAATCGTTTCAAAATAATTTATTAATCCTTTTTTTTTATATATTTTTACAAAAAACTAGAAAAATGAAATATTTAATGGGCTTGATGGCTTTGATTTTAATAACTTCATGCCAGGAAAAAATCCCTGATGCTTTCTTTCAGGTTTCTGAAGAGGATTATATACCAGGAAATGAAATTGTTATAAAAAATCTATCTGTTCAAGGCTACTCTTACCAATGGGAAATTTCAAAGATTAATTATCAGGAAAAATTTATTACTGAGGACTTAAAATTCACTCCTTTAGGAAATGCAAGGTATACCATTTCTTTAACCGCTTATTCTAAAAACAAAACAAAAAAGGATGTTTTTGAAAGAGCAATTAATGTTAATATTGGGCAGGGAAATGTTGTTTTTTATACAAATGAAGATAGTGATTGCTATAGAATTTACATTGATATTACTCCAAATGGACATTCAGGTACAATTACTTATAAGTCTGCTACAACTCCCAGTTGTTCAAATTCTTCTTCCTCAAGCTATGTTGCCAACCTTGATGTAGGAGATTATACTTATAACGCCTACCATGCCGCTAATTATTACAATTTTTATGATTGTGAGAGTTGGAGTGGTAATTTTTCAATTACAAAAAATGGATGTCTTCCAATCTTATTATTTCAATAATTAAAGGGATACTTTTTGTCTTTTAATTAATATTAGTTTCCTGAATATTAGCCCAGCCTAAAGCACTGGCACCAAGTATAGCACTGTTTTGATCTATTAAATCAGAAGTTTTTAAAATCACTTTATTTTTAAAAACCGGCAGTAAGTTTTCTTCCATTGCATTTTTAACAGGAGATAATAAAATTTCTCCAGCTTTGGCCAATCCGCCTCCTATAAATATTGCTTCGGGATCAAGAATATATATTATATCAGCCAGTTTTTTACCCAAAATCTCTGCAGTAAATTCAAATGCTTTTAATGCAATTTCATCTCCATTTTTTGCTGCTTTTGTAATTTGCTCTCCTGTTAGCTGATTAAAAGGAATATCTCTGAATTCACTTTCCTGGATCAAATCAGCAAGTAAATAATAAATTGTTCTTCTTATTCCTAAAACTGATACGTAAGCTTCAAGACAGCCTCTTTTTCCTGATCCACAAATTCTTCCATCGTCTTTAATTATTACTTGTCCCATCTCTCCTGCAAAGCCTTTGTGACCATGTAATAATTTGCCATTAGTATAAATTCCACTTCCTAAACCGGTACCAAGAGTAATGCTCAGAAAATTTTCCATTCCTTTGGCACCACCGAATGTTTTTTCTCCAATAGCAGCAGCATTTGCATCATTAGTTAGTGCAACAGGAAGACTGGTATATTGATTAAATATTTTTACAAAAGGAATAATTCCTTTCCATGTTAAATTCACAGCATGTTCAATGGTTCCTTTATAAAAATTGGCATTGGGAGCCCCAATGCCAATTGCCTTAACATTTAAATTTTCATTGCAATCATCTTTTAGTTTATCAATTACAATTAAACATTCTTTTATAAAATCATTTACATCTATAAATTCCTTTGTTATTATAGTTTTTCTATTGTAACATTTCCCTTCTTTACTAACCAAACCTATCTCTGTGGTTAGCCCTCCAATATCAATACCAGCTACAACTGTGATTTCGTGCATTACAGAAATTATTTATGCTCAACAAATGAAGGTGTTTCCTCCAGGGCTTTAATTGCTGGAAACTGTTTTCTTTCTATATATTTTAATAATGCTCCTCCTCCGGTTGAAACATGTGAAAACTGATTTGTTAAACCAAGTTTGTTAATAGCTGCAGAGGTTTCTCCCCCACCAATTAGTGAATAAGCTCCATTTCTTGTTGCCTCAGCAACAGCCTGAGCTACAGCTTTTGTTCCTCCCTCGTATTCATTTAGCTCAAAAACACCCATAGGACCATTCCAAAGTATGGTTTTTGAGTCTTTTATTATTTCTTCAAATATTCCTCTGGCTTCAAAACCAATGTCCATTCCTTTATAGTTTTCTGGTATTTTGTCTGTTTGAGCATCTGTTGGGTCTTCTGCCTCGTCCATATCTACAATCATTGAATCCAATGGTAATATTAGCTTTACGCTTTTTTTATTTGCTTTTTCCATAATGCTTGTAGCATGATTTAAAGCTTCTTCCTCGTAAATAGAACTTCCAATATCTCCTCCATTAGCTTTAATAAAGGTATAAGCCATTGCTCCACCAATAATTAAATTATCTACTTTATCCAATAAAACATCAATTACCTTTATTTTGTCTGACACTTTAGCTCCTCCAATTATTGCGGTAAAAGGTTTTTGTGTACTTTCCATTATTTTATCAATTTCATTAATTTCGTGTAGAAAAAGTTTTCCAGCATATCTCTCATTTTTAAATTGAGGAACTACTGAAACAGATGCATGTGCCCGGTGAGCTGCTCCAAATGCATCATTAACATAAACATCTCCTAAGGCAGCCAGTTTTCTTGCAAAATCTTCGCTTCCCTCCTCTTCTTCTTTATGAAACCTTAAATTTTCAAGAACAAGTATATCTCCGTTTTTCAATTCCTTTGCTTTAGACCTTGCTTGTGTTCCTATGCAATCATCAGCGAATTGCACTTCCCTATTTAGATGCTTTGTTAAAACAGTTAAGATGTGTTTTACAGAAAGTTCTTCTTTAAATACTCCTTTTGGCTTGCCTATATGAGTCATTATTATAACTGATCCTCCATCTTGAATTATTTTTTTAATAGTAGGAATAGTTTTTTTTATTCTGGTATCATCTGTAACCTCGTGATTTTGATTCAAAGGCACATTGAAATCTACTCTAAGGAGTACTTTTTTCCCTGTAAAATTTGCTTCATCTATATTTTTCATCTTTTAATAAAATTTAAGTAAATGGATTTTTTAGTTCTCCAGCATTTACAAAAACTAGTCCTAAAGAGATCAATTTTTATAACATGGCTTTATTTAGGATGGATTTTAGTATATTGAAAAGATATTCAATAAAAATTGCTGAAAAAGCACCCCTATTTGTGCAATTTATTCAACAAATAGGATTTAAGAAATTATAGTCTCAGAAATAGCGTAATAGCTTTATTGTTTTTTCGTTTTCTTAAAAATTAAAAAACACTTTAACTAAACATGAAAATTATAGTTGAAATAACTCCTATTTTTGGCAAATAAGAGTTATTTCAGTACTTTTGTAAACAAATATTAGTTTTAAGATAAACTGCAAGCTATTTATTAATCAATAAATTAAAATAAACAATCTATCTCATATGAAAACCTTATCCTTTTTGTTAATACTTTCTTCTCTATTATTTTTTACAGCTTGTTCAGAAACAGAAAACAATGAAACTGTTGAGGCAGTTGATCTTGTTGGAACAGACAAGAACGAAAACACTTCAACTCTTAATAATCCTGTTAATATAGAAAATCAATTTAAAGATGCTGGCAAATTAAATCCTGCTCATGGAGAGCCTGGGCATCGTTGTGAAATTGCTGTTGGAGCTCCTTTAGATTCTGAGCCTACTCAACCCAATGTTACTTCTATACAACAGCAACCTGATTTACCTGCCCCTGTTTTCACCCCTCCTGCTGATAAAACTCCTGTTGCAAAAGGAACAAACCCTCCCCATGGAGAACCCGGTCATGATTGCGCTATTGCAGTTGGAGCTCCTTTAAAATAAGATAATAGTCCAAAAAATATTTACGTCTGTTATACGTCTGTTAATTAATACTAACTAAGTAGGTTTCTTGGTGTAGAGACATTACAACACAAATTTTTAATTAGCAGAAAGAGGTTAAAGTAAAGCCACAAATTGTGCTGTATCCGCCCGGGCAACTACACCCTAGCCAATACAGCCAATTTAGTTAAATTTGTTCTCTGGTAACTGAAGGTTTTGCGGAAAGAGCTCATGTAATTTATTGACTTTATGATCAGCGATTTTGTTAAGCACCTCTGACAGCCATTCCATTGGATTTACACCATGGAGTTTACATGTACCGGTAAATGAGTAAA
>JALYPI010000140.1 GCA_030856445.1 Bacteroidota bacterium | reverse complement strand
ATACTTCTTTAAACACCGGTCTCTCCTCGCTCTTTCCTTTTTGGGCAAGGTACCTCTTTTGCCAATAGTAATATTTGTGAGGACTAATGTTTTTTTGACGGAAAAAATCTTTCTTCTGTAATCCGCTATTTAAGCACTCTTTTACCAGGTTTAACATTTTTCTATTTTCGCTCATGATTTATTTTTTGGCAAAACTCAGGAAAATGGTAGGGTTAGGCAAGATGCAGTTGGTCGGGGGGATACGATTCTCTTGCACCTTTAGGTTTGTATTTATCCCCAACCCAACAAATAGCACATTCCCTTTTGCCTCAACCGCAAACCATCCTTTAACAAAAGAAAAAGGGCTGTTTTCCTCCAACCCATGTTTGTACTTCATGTATTGAATTCTGTTTGTATTAACATATAGAATTTATTTGGTTTTATCTTTTAAATTTAATAACTTCATAATACTGTGTCAAAAGTTATTGATACGAGAGCTTTAATTGAACTTAATATATAAAAAGGAAGATTATGAACAGTATATTCAAAAAAGACACTAAAATAGAAAAGGTATTAGAAAATTCGAATTTAAAATTTATTAAATGTAATGGAGCTTGGACTAGAAAAGAAATGCTTAATTATTTACAAATAACCAATAGTCCAAGTACTGAGGAACAGTTATGGGAAGTTATTTGTTATAAAAAGAAAAAAAAACTCATGAAACTATTTCAAAATATTAAGAGAAGCAAATTGGAAAAGATATACAAATAAATTAATTTATTTGTATATCTTTTTCTTTTTTCTTTTTTCTATAACCCTCAATGATTTGACTTTTTTGTTCTTTACCATATCCTTTAGCTTTAATTACTAAATCAGCAATGAGATTAAGATAATAAGTGTCTGAAGCTTCATCCTTCGCTCTATAGTAGTAATATGTAATT
Organism: Bacteroidota bacterium; assembly: GCA_030856445.1. Classification (GTDB taxonomy): domain Bacteria; phylum Bacteroidota; class Bacteroidia; order JACCXN01; family JACCXN01; genus JACCXN01. Next base: position 9,147 of record JALYPI010000140.1, on the reverse strand, counting down.
AATTTAAAAAAAACCATATCTTCAATATAAGGTTTATTCGAATTTTTAATAAAATCACTTACAACTTTATCGTATTCTGGACCTCTTATATCAGAATAAAGAAATACAGAAATGAACTTTTCAAATTCTGATACTGGCTCAGTTTGATCTTTTTTGATTTTTTCTCTTATAACCCCTGTTAATTTTTGAGTTCCAATATGTTCGAAAATTAGCAATTGATGTAACAATGGTAAAAATTTATCCATAGTGACAAATTCTTCTATTTTTTTTTCTGAAAATTTATCTTTATTTCTAAGAAAGAGTTCAGTTACTGCCTTATGAAGTATAGCAAATGAAATAGAATTTTTTAAAGCCCTTTCATATGAGTGTAATTTTAGATTTTGTTCATCTACTTCTTCTGAATTTTTAATAATTTTCAAAGATAAAATTAAAAGTTTCCCCAGGTCTTTTATCTTACTAGAGTTTTCTTTCTTCGAAATTCCTTTATCTGTCTTTTGAAGTTCAAGTTTTTTATCTTCAGCAACCTCCAGATCTTCTTCTGTAGGTTTTTCAGGTAAAAAATTCATAACTTTGTTCTCATCTAATTGATTTACAATTGATTTTATTTCATTTCCATCTTTGTCTTTAGGAGAAAACAATTCATCAACAGTTTTATCTTTACTTGAAATTAAATTATTAAGCTCCTGATAATTTTTATCTAATCTTTCAATAATTAATTTTAAAATGTCAGATTCTCCTCTATTTAAACCAGTAAAATAGTCTAATTCATTTGAAAATTTCAAATAATTATCTTCTTGTAGTACAAATTCTTTAAATTTATTTTCAATCTGCATTCGTTTAACTAAGAAAAATTCGAAAAAGCATGTAAATCTAAAACGTACACTGCCATTTTCTTGTACAAAAATACTATAGCTTAACAATTCATTTATAATAATTTGTGATTTAAAATCCCACGACTTTCGTTTTATATATTTATCAATAAAAGTTGCGAATTCAATATAATTTAAGGAATAATCTTCTTTATCCTGATTCAGCATTTCAAATGCAATTTCTGAAAGCAACCAAATTTTGTTGTTATAATTAAATCTTTCTGTAAAAGCCTCTTCTCTAGAATGTTTAGAAAGAAGTTTTTCAATAAAATTTTCAATTAAAGTTGCATTATTGATGGGTTTGTAATTTTCTTGTTTTTCAATTATCCACAAAAACATTGATACAGAAAAAGGTGTCCTTGGTAGATTTAAAGCAAGAAATGCATTTGTCAAAGTTTCTAGCTTTTTGGGTGTTTCGTATTTATCAGCATCCGGGAACCATTTTTGTATTAAAAGTTTAATCTGTTTAGACTTAAATTGCTTGATTGTAATAATTTCAAAATCCAAAAGACTAACCATTTCCAAGTTTAAAGGGAAATCTTCTTCAAAAAGTTGTTGATAAGTAGCAATAAATTTTACATTTCTATTCTCTGATAAAAACTTTTTTATATGTTTTAATTTAAAAATATCTTCTTCCTCAAAAGAAATATTATCAATCAATAATAAAATTTCACTTTCCTCTATAAAACTTTTAGTTACTTCTGTTGATTGACCCCAAAAATCTCTAATGTTTGATAAAACATTTCCTTTAATTTCAGAGAAATCGATGTAGGCAGGTAAACAGTGTAAGGATTTATTAAAATTTACAGTCTCTAAGATAATTTTATCTAATAATATTGTCTTTCCTGATTCCTTTGTCCCGAATATGACATAATTCTTTTCTGATTTAATTAAATCTTTTAAATCTTCGATCAAATCATCTTGTTTATCTTCATCTATTTCACTTTTGATGGCTAGATTTGGCATAACAAATATTTCATCAATTGATTTAGGTGCCTTTGTATCGGTAGAATGAGTAATGAGATGAGAATTAATCAATGGTAAAATATCATCCTTTAATTGTTTTATTAAGCTCTGTTCTCGAAACAATTTTTCTACTGCCTCACCAATAGGAATTTTAGTTTCCCAAATTCCATTATTGCCTAAAGCTGTGTTTAAAATAAATTCTTTTTTTAAATATTCCCCTTTTTTAAAAGTAGCTTTTAGTTTTGCCTCCTCAATATTATAATCAATGATAGTAAAACCATTATCGTATTTCTTTAATTGATTCCTAATAGAACTAGAAAGCATTCCTGGAGCACAAAATGAAAACAACTGACCCTCTGGATCTTCACAATATCCACAACTATTTTTATGAACATGTCCACAAAAATAAAGGTGAAAATTTTGTTTTAATCTTGCTGAAACTAATTCATAATCAAAAGGAGCCATCCACTCAAAATGATGGTGGGAAAGAGCTATTTTTATATCACAATCTTGTATAAATTCTAATGATTTATTTAATTGAAATTCGCCAATTATTAAATTGCTTTTGTCTGTTTTGCTGTCAAAGCATCTCCATGAACTATTAAGACATGCAATACCAACATTTTTACTACCAATTTTAATTTTAAATGCACTATGGAAATCCGTCTGATCTTTTTCTAATTGATTAGTATCCTTGTAAAATTCATTTTCAAAATTTTTAAAAGATTTAATTCTGTTATTTCCTTCAGGATTTATAAAAAAATCATTCACTGCTTCAACAGAATTTAAATTTTGTTTTAGTCCTGCTTCTATATTAATTGAATCCAAATTTCGAATTACATCATGATTACCAGGTACAAAAAAGAAAAAATCTTTTGTTAGTTTGGTCCTTTCAAGTAATGGATTTATAAATACTTTCTCGTAATCCTTAAAAGCTTCTTCTATGTTTTCATAACTTGAACCTCCTAAATTAACCAAATCTCCAGTAAAGAAAATAATATCAAATGGTAATTCTTTTTGGTATTTTTCAATTGAATTTAATAAAGGATTAATAATATGGTTGGTATAGTCTTCCAATTTCCCTTTATCTAAATGAAAATCTGATAAATGTAGTACTCGCATGAATATATTTTTTTATTAGAAATTTTAATTGATATGGTAATTCAATTGGAGACAAATTAAAATATAAATACTGAGTAGCATTTACCTTCAAAAAAATATTTTTTGTCCATATCAAAATTTTAACTATATTAATAATGGTCAAAGCTATAGCTAGAATTTCAAATCCACAATACGTAGAATTACCTGTTTTTTAATGAATATTAGAATTGATAAGTTTGCTATCTCCTAATTTCATCATTAATTCTCATGCAATCATCTCTCTAACCAAAATGTTTTGGATAAATTCAGGTTAACTTTTAAAAATTAGCAATTTAGCACTGGCACAAATCTTGTTTTTTCTATAGAAAAGAGAATGAAACATTTCATTACAGTTTTTTCATTTTTGGCTGTATTTTCATCTGTTAATGCACAATATAAGTCAGAGATATTATTGAGGACACAAGAATCATATCAAACAAGGGGAACTTTTTTTGTTGAAGGATTTCCACGTTATGGTATAAATAATCAATACCCTGTTCAAATACGTTCTGCTTACATTTACCCTGGACTATCTCCTTTGGAGGTTTACATCCCCTGGCCGCAAACTATTCCAACTACTTTTGAATTGCTTTTGCATACAATTTACAACGCCCAATTTGACGAGCAAAGAATGGAAATTGCAAACCAATATTTTCAATTCAATGGCATTTACTCATTAGAATTACTTGAAATCCTCTCCCTTCTATCCTTCAATACTAACAGACTTGAACTTGCAAAATCAGCTTATCCCTTTGTTATAGATAAAGAAGCATTTTTAATTGTCATTAATACATTTGAATTTATAAGTAACAGGAATGAATTAATCGATTTCACGAGAAATTATTAGTTGGTTTTTAAATTATTGTTACGATTAATGTTCTTTGACTTATTGGATTTCGTGTGACGACAAAAAAATCACCGCAAAAGCTGGAGGCAGTTATTGGCTTTCAGGGTTTCTTTGAGATCACAAATGGTTTGATTTCCAAAACAACGATAGCCCTTCATTTCTTTCAAAGAATAATTATTGAGCAGTTCACCCATTGTGTCGTGGCTTAGATTTGAAAGTTTCCTTTTAAGGCGATAAGGAATATTAGTATTCGAAATTGGTACATTCAAAAACCGATCAACCTCAGAGGTGTAAGTAATAATACCATGTTGCTCTAGGAGTCGGTCAGTCATCCAGCTTTGATAATTTCTTAAATTCCAGCGAAGTCTCCGTTGCACTTTTACTAATATGCTTGCAGCCCTTCCGGTTGACAGGCTAAGTTCCATACTGGAAGCTGAATAAGAACCTGTTCTCAGGTAATTTTCAATGATGATAATTTCTTTATAAGTTAAAAAACAAGCCACACTTTCAATCCATTCAGACCATAAAGCCGAATATGGTTCCAGTGCTTCCATAAGTTCTTTAACTTTCTTTTTTGGAATTTGAGTAGTATAGATATTCATCTTCTATTTCTTTCAGTAAATATAAAAAAGAAATTTTGTTATTCTCCTTATAAAGAGGTAATAAATACAGAGTAATATAATACAAAGGTTTTCCATTCATTTACTCCTTAAAAGGAGTTATCATGGCTAAGAAAACTGTAAAAAAGATCGCTGTTAAATCAAATGAGGATGAAAGCGAAGGATTAAAGAAGATTGGTGAAAGGCTTAAATTTTTCAGAAAAAAGGCAGGATACACTAGTTCTGAGTATTTTGCATATGAACACGGCTTCAGCAGACCACAATATGGCAAATATGAAGCTGGAGCAAACCTTCAACTTGATACGCTAATGAAGATTTTAAAAGCAATGGATGTTTCGCTTGAAGAATTTTTTAAAGGATTCGAATGAAAAACTACTCTAAGTTCTTAAGGAGTTCCAACAACATATAATTTTTAAAATGTATCTGTGCAGGTTCTGCATGATCATGAGTTTGATACTGAATTGCTCCGATTATGGCTTCTTTTAATTCCTTTTGGAATTCTTCAGGGCAGGAATGTTTAATTTCGATAATCAGTTTGTCGTTTTCCTTGGTTATCATAGTTTAGATTTTATTATATCTAAGAACGATACAGTATTCAAAACATGCAAATCATATTTGCTATATTTTAGTTCGGGTGGATTTTGGATTGCTTTATAACTTTCTTACCAAGAAGAGTGCTTACATTAGTAATTGTTGAATTCAGTACATTTATTGAGACATTTATGTATATTCGCTTTAGCAAATATGAAAGAAGTCTTTGATGAAATAAAAATAGAGATTCTTTTTAATGAGTAATGGTTAAAGGTTATTTTTATTATTATAATTTAATCTTTAATGGGATATGGACTTTTAATTGGAATTGTACTTATATATACTTCCTTTTTAATTTATAGAGAAAGAATAGTATTCTTTAAAAAGAATGAAAGAATAATTAGAAAGATTCAGGAAATAAAAGAAATAAGAGAATTTAATCAAGTTTGGTGTTCTATCTCCAGTTCTAAAATTTCAACTTCAGGGCTTTTTATTAATGTTTATTTTATCAAGAATTGTATTATTCTTATTGAAGACTATAGCCTTGATTTAAACATTAATAGAGCTCAATATGCGAATACTTATATAATAAAGAAAAAGAACTCGAAAACAGAAATTAAAAACATTCTTTTTAGAAATCTATCGTATATAAAGGAATTAAGCCTACAAGAAAACGGGAAACTAATATTAAAAACAGAAAATCATCAACAAAGCGTTTTCAAAACAATTACATTTTATTCATTTTATAATTTAAGTTTTGAATTTTCCTTACCTCTTAATAAAGAAGAAGTTAAACAACTCTTAGAATTTTATGACATTTAGCAATTGCAATTATTCGAAGTGGACACGAATAGGCTTCTATGTATGGGCCGGAGGGATGCTATTAACTTTTATGATAATATGTATAATCAATTTTAAATTTTCTCTTTGAATATGTGGAAAAAAATATTTGCTCTTATTTTTTATTATTTTTTATTATCATTATTAGGCATTTTCTTAGAAAGATTTTATGAAAATTTACGAATAATGGAATTTAAATCAGGGGCAGGAATGTCTTTTTTCTTTTTATTTCTGTATCTTTTATTTTTAATCTTATTAATCCTATTTATTGGTATTAAGAAATTTCAAAAAAATAATTTGTGGATTTTTCTTTCCCTTTACATAATTACTACAGGACTTATTTATAAAATAACTCTAGACACCTGGTTAATGGAGTTTTTTAATGATCTTTCAAAACAACTAATAAAAATCTTCGGGTAAATTACTTTTTTGGATTATTCCACATTGTTTTATCAGTATATAGTCTATTCCAAAATTTAGAATTTGGTCTTTTATTTGGCAATAAATACCCCTCTTGAAGTATTAACTCTTTTAATTGTATTTCAATCTCTCCTATTTTATTTCCTTCGGGAATAAGAAGCCAATTGGTTCCACCATCGCATCTAAAATTCCAATTCCCTTTAGAGTCTATAGTTACGCCCATTCCAACAGCAGTTGTTCTGTCTTCTGTTATTATTTTACTATCTGTCTTATCATATTCTACTGCATAAAAAGATACTAAAATTAATAATGTATCATAATTCGGTGTATGTAATATATTTCCTATTTTAATTTCTTGCGTATTTTTTTGATAAAACTTCCACCAGTTCTGTTGTAAAAATGATTGGCCACGATAGCAATTAGTATCATTTAACCAAATATTTAAAAATTGGGATTTAAGCTCATCAAACTTTTGCTTTTTCTGAAATGTATTATAAACGGAATCAACTGATAAATAACCTACATCACTTATTCCTTCGTTATGAACTATAAAACCATTAGCAAAGTAATATCCTTTATCTTCCTGAGTATAAATGTTGAAAGTTTTTCTTTCTCCTTTATCCTCTTTTATGTCTATTACTTTTACTTCGCTAATCTTCCCGTCAGTCATTTTATAAGCCAATTGTCCTACTTTCAACTGCTTAGCCTCAATATTATACCTTTGCATTGTTAAATTAGGACTAAATGAAGCCCATCCTTCACCTTTAATAAAATAAGCATGGTCAGAAGTGTTTTTATTGACTGTGCCATCTTCAAAGGTTATATTAACTATATCAAATTGAATAGGAGAGGTCGTTTCTCGTACAATACTATTTTTTGCTTGTAAAGTAAACACATCAACTATTTTGATTGTATCTCCAGCCTTAACATCTTCAATATTCTTCTCTTTACCATTCCCCATAATTACTTTTGTCCCTGCAACAAAACAACAAATATCTCTTGTGGTGCAACCTTTAGGTGTTGGTGTAGGTGTAGGTGTTCCTGTCCCCCTTGAGTTTCCTCTTCCCTCTGGTGTCCTATTTCTTATTGTTGTTCCTTTGGGAGCGGTATCAAAAACACTTGAGAATTGGGAATTAAAATGACCTACTTTACTTACAGGTACAAAGTTATTTGGTGGTAAATTTGGAATTCTTGAACTTCCTGCAATTGGGTCATACCATAAAGAAAATTGCAAAGCTCCTCCAGCAGTTCCAACAGTTCTTGGAATATCAATGTCTTCAGGCTGAAAAGGAGCTAATGCTATCCAATCTCCAAAATCAGCAGGATTAAACATTTTTTGCCCAGCATTTTGATGTCCTTCAGGATATGTAGATTCAAGTAAAGAATTTAAGAAACCCTCTGAATATGATACTCCCATACTATGTCCTATTGAAGTAATTCGAGCAGAAGCATTACCCTTTCTTTCTGCATCTAATTGATTTCTAATATCCATTGCATATAGAGTTCCGGCAGCAGTTCCTTCCTGCCTTCTGTCTCCAGCCGATGATCCTTCACCTGTAAGAAACTGACTTTGTCCGGCTGCAGTGGATGAACTTCCATTAAAAAACATTGCATTGAAATCTCTAAAAGTTGTCGCTGCATTTAACAATAATTGAACATCCCAATATTGAATATTCTCAAGTTGAGTCTTATCATCTCCACCACGCCAATATCCTCCAAAGTAGATTATTAATTTGCCTTTATAATCAATATTTGTTATTGGATTATTGGCCATTCCATTATAAGGGGAAAGCTGAGGATAGGCCATGTCACCCAATGGATCCCTTGAAAGCATCTTACCAATTCTCGGGTCATATATCCTTGCACCAAAATCAAGACTATTCCCGCTACCATTCACTTCGTCATCCTTCTCCATACCATTGAACCCGTAACGGTACACCACTGCACAACCTTTTTTCTCACTTAAAAAAGTTCCCTGCACCACCTTCAACAATGGTTTTTCCTGATTATATGTAAGTTTTAAAGCTCCCATTTTCCAGGGCTAAGATAAACTTTTCATATCACTATTTTATTTTTTCAACTGATAATTTTCAATTGAAAAAAATAAAGTCATTTCATTTTAAAAAGCCTTTTCATTACAGTCCTATCCTTGTTAGATTTTAAGCCCCCCAATCAAGCAATTCACTTTTAATATTCATGGAGCAGTGGCCATTGCCCTTTCCCCGCTTGAGTTTCTCGCCCCTTTAAGAAAATCAAAGCATTAAATGTGACAAAAAACTTTTCTTTTTGGCGCATTTAGTGCAGATTTTTGGGGGCGATAAACTTAAGGCGGAGAAGGCGAACCAGGCCCTTTTAAATATAAAAGTTCCTTACGCCTGTGGCCCTGCGCCTTGTTCGACCGGAGGGAGTAGCGCATAACTCAAAAAACGGGGCTTGGGCTTTTGGTGGCTATTTCGCATAAGGTGCCGCTGGCTTTGCGCAGTGCAGACTTAAGAGCAATGTCTTACTGTTTATCACAAAAGTTTATTGGGTGCTGTATGTTCGATATACTGTATGCCCTGCATTGCGTAAAGCCAAACTTATGCGAAGTAGCTTCCGACTCCTTTTTTGGCGTATGTTTTTGTTTGTGGGTGGCCAGCTCTTTTATTTTTGCTTTTATCCATTAAAAAACAAGCAATTCAAAGCAAAAATTAATGTGCTGAAGGTGTGGCGGGACAAAAACTATGACAAAAAAGCAGGCGGCACCAAAAGCCCAAGCCCTGTTTTTTACCGCTTCTCTTTGTGGGGCAGCTTATTGGTTTTTTATTTTTTCAATTGAAAAAATAAAACTCATTTAAAATAAAAAAACAATGTGCTGCAAGTGCGAGAGGCACAAAAAGTGTGACAGAAAAACAACAGAAGGGCTGTCGAGGGG
>JALYPI010000085.1 GCA_030856445.1 Bacteroidota bacterium | reverse complement strand
GTGCCTTCTCCGTGCAACTCTGTGAAAAAATACTGTCCTTGCTTTTTGCTCTGACTCTGCATTTTAAATTACACAGAGTACCACAGAGAAGGCACAGAGTTACACGGAGTTTCCCAAAACTTTAATTCAATTCCCAAACCTCTCTGTGGTCCTCTGTGCCTTCTCCGTGCAACTCTGTGAAAAAATACTGTCCTTGCTTTTTGCTGTGTCACTTAAAGTTTATATCTTTTGATACCGTTTTTTAAAAGAGTTACATTAAAATTTATTAGTAAACCTATTCTTTTATTAGAAAATTTCAAATAAGTTAAAATTTGAGCTTCATGAACGGGATTTAAAACATCAACAGTTTTTAATTCAATCAGAACTTTGTTCTCAACTAAAATATCCACCCTATAACCACAATCTAATTTTATTTCTTTATAAATAACAGGAACAGCTTTTTGTCTTTCAAAACTTAATCCTGCTTTTTGCAATTCAAATACTAAACATTCCTCATAAGCAGATTCCAATAAACCAGGCCCCAGAAATTTATGTACTTCAATCGCACAACCAATAATTTTTTCTGTAATTGAATTAATTTCCATGAAAATATAAATTAACTAAACCTCTCTGTGATCCTCTGTGCCTTCTCCGTGCAAATCTGTGAAAAAATACTTTCCTTGCTTTTTGCTCTGACTCTGCATTTTAAATTACACAGAGTACCACAGAGGAGTCACAGAGTTACACTGAGTTTCCCAAAACTTTAATTCAATTCCCAAACCTCTCTGTGGTCCTCTGTGCCTTCTCCGTGCAACTCTGTGAAACAATAACTGTCCTTGCTTTTGTCTATGTCCCTTCAATTTAATTACACAGAGACCACAGAGAGGTCACAGAGTTACACAGAGATTCCCTGAACTTTTCCGGCTAAGCGTACCCACCCCACCCACAACAAAAACACCCAACCATAAACTAAAAAAGTAAAGGTATAAGTATGATTAAAGTCAAGAGAATCCGGAAAATAAAGCTGAGTAACAGCCAAACCTACAATCCTTAAAATATTAATAAAGTGGATAGAAACCAATCCAAGAGGAATAAACCACAATTTACTTTTAATCGGCCCGGGAAAAGCAATTATAAATCCGGTAAAAAGAGCAAAAAGAGTTAATCCATTACAAGCATCCCCAACCCAAAGACCGTGAGCCCCATCAATACCCATGCTACGTATGGCAGCAGAGTAGGGGTAATCAATTAACTGGTAGCCAAGCAATTTTAAAATACCTGAACTTACATAAATAAGATTATCGATAACCAACAAATCCAGTTTACCTGCAGGATGTATCCATAAATCATATAACAGGTACCATATTATATACAGACCAATAGCTTTAAAGAAAAAAAGAGCAACTGGGTTTTTAAAGATGGATTTAAGCATGATAAAAAAACCGGGAAAGTCCCGGTTAAATTGTTTTTTTCTTGTCGTATATTTTTTTTATTCCCAGTGCTGCAGCTGCTGCTATGAGAAAACCCAATCCTCCATCAATGGGTATGCAGGTTGAGGGAGGCCAGCAAGGTTGAGTTCCACCACCTCCAGGAGGTGGTGGTTGGCTAAAACCTAAATTCATAAATAAAGGAAATATTATAAAAAGAACTGTTAGTAACAGTATTAAATTTATATTTTTAGTAGTCATTATTTTATTCTTGTAAATTATTTTAAAGATGCAAATTTATAAATTAATTTTTCTTGCAACTTTTAATTCTTTTGTTTCAACAGAAATAATATAAATTCCATTGGCTAAATTTGAATTTAATATTACATTATTTTTGTGTGCAGCAGCAACATTCTGAGTAAACATTTGTTGTCCGAGCAAATTATGAACGGTGATTATTGCATCAGATTGTTTTTCCAGGTCAAAATTTACTGTAATAATTCCAGGAGCAGAATAAATGTTAACCTGTTCATTGTCTTTACGAGTTAATTCCGAACTAAGCACAACATCACCCGAAAGCGACTTAGAAACAATATGCAAAACAAGATTTTTTTCGGAAGCAGGATCAGTTATATTAAATTCATAAGCGAGTTCTTTTGAAATATCTAATTTAACCTCATTGTTAAGATCCTTTAAGAAAACATTATACTTATCAGTAAGGGCTGAAATATTTTCAAAACTGATAGTATATCTTGCTGCTGAACCTCCTTTTACTACCAATGGTATAAAGTATTCATCCAAAGACTCTGGAAGTGAATTATAAGCCAGTAATACATTGTCAGATTTTGTAGCTATGTAAGATGCTGATTTATCTGGAACTGATAATTTCAAAATATCACCATCATCATATCCTTTAGAAGCCTTAGTATTAAAACTTACTATAATTTCATCTGAATAAGCGTTTGAATTATTGGAAAGATTTAATTTGAATGCATCTGAACTTGTTAATGCTGTTCTTATAAAAGTACCATTAATAGCAGATTTTGAATTTTCCGGTATAGAAAGTAATGGTGTGCCACTTCCATTTGCCTGAACATAAAAACCTTGTGAAGAAGCAATAAGGTTGGTTACACCATTAGTACTGGTAGCCGTATTTCCATTATACACTCCATAACTACCGGTATTTGGATTCCAAATCTGGATGCGATTATGAAGATTAGTTCTGCTAAGATTGTTCCAGTTTATTGTAGATACAAAAGGGTTACCTACTAAATTCCATCCGTCATGAGCATCTGGCCCTGCAGGAGAATGATCGGTGTAAGTTATATTAGAGGATAAACTCCTTGTGCCTATATAAAGCGGCCCGGTAACATCTATATTAATAGGCGCTGTGGTAGATTGTCCTGTACCCATATAAGCCCATAAAGCTTCTCCTTCATTTAAAGGATGGGATATACTGGCTGGTACCTGGTATCCATTAGCATCTGAAGGGTTACTTAATGCTTCCACATAATAATATATAGATGGATCCCCATTTGTGGTACCATTGAATATTCCTGTAAATCCTCTCATCTCAAAATCATCATTCCAATCAGCAAGTGTTTTTCCCGAAACAGGTGAGGTTAAAAACCTATATCCTGTGGCTCCCGCGGCAACACGTCTTTGAACGGTAAAATCACCCAATATGTTTGACCCCGAAGGTATAGCTCCTATTCTGGCATCTCCGTTTACATTAGATATTAATGTAAATGGGTTGTTTGCAGAATTATCGAGATTACCATTCACTATTTCAAGGACGCCATAAAGTTCAATTGTACCAGATTCAATGAGCAAACCATCTGAATTATTAATTGTAATATTTCTCAGGCTTGTTAATACAGATGCATTAAACCTTTGCTCAACAAAACCTACAAATTCAATAGTTCCTTCTGAGAAATTTATTACACCATTATTTTCAACATGTCTATAAAGGGATAAAACTCCATTTGGAAGGAAATCTAATGTTCCGTTATTTATTAAATTTTCTGCATCTCCTGTTGGGTCTATAGTTACTGTATGCCCTGGCATTATGACTACTGTGTTGTTTGTGTCAGGAACACATAGGCAATTCCAAGTGGTTGGATTAATCCATATCCCACTTGCTACGCTAATTATTGGACCTGCAGTACCTACAGTAAAATAATTGCCATTATTTAGTGTGACATTTGTGAAAGTAGCTATATTCGTATTTGAATCAAAAACAAAACCGGTGGTGTGTGCCGTAGCATCTGCAAAATTACCATCATTATCAATGTAAAGAGCCAGGCTGCTGGAATTAAATTCAACTCCAGTAAGGTCCACTCTTACTGTTACTGTACCTAAATTTCCTGTATGGCCAGCTCTCCAGGTTCTTTCTAATCTTTCACCGCCTATAAATCCTGTTGGCACATCAGTTGTATTTAATGTTAGAGCCAGGTTATTATGTCCCCACAATAAAAAATCTCCATCGGTTAACAATGAAGGAGTGGAAATTTGAACCCTACCTGACCCCCTAGCAACGGTATGGTTATCTGTAATACTGGTTTGCCCGATACCTGCAACCTCGTATCCATGCCCACCTGAAGCATCAAAAGCATAAAGGTCTCCTGCAATGGATAAATTGTATTTTGAGGAAAGATAATTTTCAATTATTCTTCTTTTGCTTACGTTAACAACAGTATTATATACTATGATTTCAGAAATTGAGCCATTCAAATAATTCGTAATAGCGTTGGAATGTGCTCCTATTCGTATAAAATTATGTCCTGCAGGAATTGCATCTAAATCTGAACGTGTTCCTGCGCTGGTCCCATTTTGGAAAGCTTCGAAATTGGGTCCATTCCATATTGCCGAATGAAGATTTGTAGAAGTTGATGAAGAGTATGTAACTCCAGGTAAACTTCCTGTGGATGTAGCAGCATGGCTATGAAATTTTCCTGAAGTTTGCCAGCGGAAAGTTCCCCACATTACATTTGAATTAGTGCCGGCACCTGAAATGTAGTTAGCCCTTAAAAAAGTATTGGAAGAAGTTAAATCGTTAATTCGTCCAACTACAAACCAACTTAAATTGTTCGTGTTTAGAGCAGAATTTGCAGGCGTTTCCATATATTTATTTCCGCTAAAGTTCAAAGCAGCTCTGCCGTTCACTGCATTTGTAGTATAATTGGGTGTTCTTAAATAATTATTTTGTGAAGCTGAATAACCATTTCCTGAAAAATCGGTCCAGGTATATACACGGGCTCCATTTGCTAAACCTAAACGATTTGCATCAAGCCATAATTTATTATCTGTTGAATTTCCTACTCCCCCTGGCCCAGTTTGAGAAAATGAAGGAATTGCGATTGAAAAAAGCAGAATTGAAAGTATATATTTTATCATAATTAAAAAGTATTTAATGCATGAATAGTACATTGTTAATTTATACGAGGAATTTTACGTTTTGTTTCTGAAACTGATAAACAACTGTGCAATATATTTATTCTTTTATCAAATTAAGCAAATCTATAAAATAATATATAGAAAGAAGACATATTTTAAAATAATATAGTTACAGTAGATATAAATGTAATTAATATAGTAAAAATACGTTAAAATTCCTAATATTGCACATTTAGTATTATAAAATGTCTCCTAAAACTTCAAGCAGCATAATTGATACCAAGGATCTCAACCAGATATGGAAGATATTTTTGAACAACTGGTATATTATTCTCGCTTTTGTTTTACTTTCAGGCTCCATAGCTTATATTTATACCTATAAGTTAACAGATATTTATGCCGGGAGTACCCAGATTCTTATTAAATCTTCTGAAACCTATGATTATCAAAATCAAATCTACAAAGGCCTTGGCTATTATGGTGCTTATGAGGATATTTCAAATCAGAAAAGAGTAATTACTTCTTACAATTTAGTTGAAAAAACAGTATCCAAACTTAACCTGGATGTTTCCTATTTTATTATCGGCAGGTTGAAAACTACTGAAGTATATGAATCAATGCCTTTTCGCATTAGCATAACCCTTTTAAATAATGATTTGTATGAAAGACCTATAAATTTCAAAATAATTGATGAAAATAAGTACCGGTTGCAATATGATAAAAATGACAAAGAGTCTGTTAATAAGATTTTTTCTTTTGATGAGGAAGTGCATGATACTGATTTTATAATTAAAGTAAATAAAAGTCCTGGAATTAGTATTCAATCTGTACTTAGCCTGAAAGAAATTGATTACTTTTTTAAAGTTCATTCAAAAAACAGCCTGGTAAGAAAATACAAAACAGCCTTATCTGTTGAAAATATTGAATACACCAGTATTTTGCAATTAACGCTTGAGGATGAAATTCCTGCACGGGCAGTTACTTTTCTAGATACTTTATCAAAAGTGTATATAGATTATACCCTTCAGTCTAAAATAGATATTAATGAAAATACTTTAACTTATATTGATAGACAATTGTCTGAGGCCATTGATATGATGTCAGAAATTGAAGATGACCTTGAGCAATACAGGAGCAATAAGGCAATTCTGAATTTATCAAGGGAAGAAGAAGAGTATTTCAAGAAATTACTTGAATACGACTCTCAAAAAAGAAATCTTGAATTATTGTTACAGTCAATAGCCTCGTTGGAGGATTATATTATCAGTTCAAAAGATGCGAAAGAAACAAGATTATTACCCCCGGCCGTATACATTAATGATGATGATGATTTTTTAAAAAAAAGTGTGAATGAATTGTATAGCATGCAAATTAATATTAATTCAATGTATTATAGCGCAAAAGAAGAAAATGCAAGTCTTCAGCAAGCCAAGGAAAGGGTTGAATTTTTAAGAAAAGATATTCTTGTATATCTTACCAATTCTAAAAAAGCAATTAAATCTAAAATTTCAGATGTTCAAGGTCAGATCAGGCAATATGAAACAATTATAAAAACTATTCCTAAAACCCAAAGGGATATGTTGAACATCAGTCGAAAATTGCAGGTAAATGAAAAAATGTACCTCTACCTGTTAGAGAAAAAAGCAAATACAATTATTGCCAGGGCTGGGATTATTCCAGAAACAAAAACCATTGAATCAGCCAGGTCAATTGGTGTTGTAAAACCCAATAAACCAAAAATATTTTATACTGCCTTATCCATTGGCTTTATAGTTTCCTTGATTATTATATTTATTCGAACTGTTTTCTTTGAAAAAATTGAAAATTCTGATGATCTCAAAGAAATTACTACTGTACCTGTATTTGGAGAAATTATTTTCAATGATGAAATAGATGCTGAATATATTGTAGTTAACATCAGCCCTAAAGCTGCCATTACTGAGTCTTTCCGGAGCGTTCGTACTAATCTTGAATACCTGGACGTACAAAATAATTGTAAAGTCATTTTGCTAACTTCCCATAATCCAAATGAGGGAAAAACCTTTTGTTCTATCAACCTGGCAGCTATTTTAGCTAAAGCAGAAAAAAAGATATTGTTGCTTGAACTGGATTTACACAAACCAAAAGTGCATGTAGGTTTAAATATGAAAGCAGAGAAGGGCTTAAGCTCAATATTATCAGGAAAAGAAACAGTAGAAAATTGCGTGCTTCAAACCGAAGTACAGAACCTTGACGTAATTCTTTCAGGACCTGTGCCGCCAAACGCATCAGAATTAATTTTAAGCAACAAATTGCAGAATATACTTGATTATGGCAAACAACATTATGATTATGTCATCATAGATACACCTCCCATTGGTTTGATTACAGATGCCCTTGTATTAATGAAATATTCTGATGCAACGCTGTTTGTATTAAATACTCAATATGCAAAGAAAGAATATGTTAAAAATGCAGAAGAAATCATCGCTGCTAATGGAATTAAAAATTTCGGCTTCTTGTTAAATGGTGTGAAAATGAAAAAATCAAAATACTATTATAATTACAGCTACGGATATAAATATGGATATGGAAAGGGCTATGGCTATGGAGCAAATAATAAAAGCTGAAGCTAAAACCGAAGATAACCAGGAGTGGTCATTAATTATTAAGCCCGTTTCAGGTTGGTTTAATATTGATTTAAAACAACTATGGAAATATAAAGACCTTATACTCCTTTTTGTAAGAAGAGATTTTGTAGCACTTTACAAGCAAACTGTTTTAGGACCCCTTTGGTTCTTTATTCAACCTTTGCTTACCACTATTACCTTCACAGTTATTTTTGGAAACATTGCGAAACTATCAACTGATGGATTGCCTCCTGTCCTTTTTTACCTTGCGGGGATTACTTGCTGGACTTATTTTGCTGAAAATTTAACCAAAACTTCCAATACTTTTACTGCAAATGCAAATATTTTTGGTAAAGTATACTTTCCTCGGTTAGTATTACCAATATCAATAGTTATTTCCAATCTTATAAAATTTGGCTTGCAGTTTTTTATCTTTATTATATTCTGCCTCTATTTTGCTTATACAGGTTATACAATTAATTTTAACTCAAATCTTTTAATTTTTCCCCTATTAATAGTTATGATGGCCGGATTGGGCCTTGGAATGGGTATTATCATTTCCTCTCTAACTACAAAATACAGAGATTTTCAGCATCTGGTAGGTTTTGGGGTACAATTATTAATGTATGCTTCTCCAATTGTCTACCCCTTAAGCAGTGTTCCTGACAAATATAAGTGGATCCTGTTATTAAATCCTATGACAAGTATAATAGAAGCTTTTAAATATAGTTTTCTTGGGGTAGGTTTCTTTTCTCCTAATGGATTAATTTACAGTTTCTTATTTATGTGCGGAGCATTAATAGTTGGAATAGTGATTTTTAGTAAGGTTGAAAAATCTTTTATGGATACTGTTTAATATGAGTACGATAATTAAAGTTGATAATATAAGTAAGCAATATCGCTTAGGTATTATAAGTTCAGGAACTTTATCCCATGATCTTAACCGATGGTGGGCAAGCATGAGAGGGAAAGAAGATCCTTTTTTGAAGATTGGAGAAGAAAACGACAGATCTAAAAAGGGAGAAAGTGATTATGTTTGGGCTTTAAGAAATATTAATTTTGAGGTTAAACAAGGCGATGTTTTAGGAATAATTGGGAAAAATGGAGCTGGAAAGTCAACTTTACTAAAAATTTTATCAAGAGTAACTGCTCCTACAACAGGACAAATTAAAGTAAAAGGAAGAATTGCAAGTTTGTTGGAAGTTGGAACAGGTTTTCATCCGGAACTTACCGGAAGGGAGAATGTTTTTTTAAATGGTGCCATTCTGGGGATGACAAAGGCAGAAATAAAAAACAAGTTTGATGAAATAGTCGATTTTTCAAGCGTTGAAAAATATATAGATACACCTGTGAAAAGATATTCATCAGGAATGCATGTACGTTTGGCATTTGCGGTAGCTGCTCATTTAGAACCGGAGATTTTGATAATTGATGAGGTTTTGGCCGTTGGTGACGCTGAATTTCAAAAAAAATGTATAGGTAAAATGAAGGATGTTTCCGGACAGGGAAGAACAGTTTTATTTGTAAGCCATAACATGGCAAGTGTTAAAAGCTTATGCACAAGTGGAGTTGTTTTGTCAAATGGAGGAATATCTTATATGGGTGATATTGATAAAAGTGTTGCAGAGTATATGAACATTGGAAGCGTAAATGGAGTTACAGAATATAAGGTGTTTGAAGGCGAGAATAAAGTTTTTAATACAGAAGTCGATATTTTATCTGCTGGAATAAGAGCGGTTGGAAAAAATTACGGAGAAGCAATGAGAATGGATGAAGACTTAGAATTATCCTTTAAAATGAATAAAAAAACAGCTAATTGGAGGATGGATGCTACTATTCATGTAAAGGATGCAAATGGAAATTACCTTTTTTCTTCTGGTTCCGGAACTATAATAGGATCAAATGAGAACAAAACTGGTATAATTGATTTTAACGTATCCATACCTAAAAATTTCTTTAATGCAGATACTTTTCATGTTAATTTGCTTGTTGTAAAAAATAGAAAATCGATTTCTATTAGTATTAATGATGTATTTTCATTTAATATTATAAATAAGGAACATGAATTGGGAACCTGGATGGGCAAGGAATTGGCACCTTTAAAGCCAAAATTTCCTTGGAATGTTAATTATTAAATGTAAAATGTTTTTTTAAAAATATAATAAAGTGTTTAGCAGGAAGAAATAACCCCCACAATTAAATATCATTTTATGATTCACGTAACTAAACCATTTTTACCACCTAAGGCCGAATATCAAGCTTACATTGATAGTATTTGGCAACGTAATTGGTTAACAAATGACGGGCCTCTTGTCAATGAACTGGAATTACAATTAAAAGACCATTTAAAATTAAGGCATTTGCTTTTTTTGGGAAATGGAACAATTGCTTTACAAATTGCAATTAAAGCACTTGAATTAAAAGGCGAAATTATTACTACCCCTTTTAGTTATGTAGCTACAGTCAGCAGCATTGTTTGGGAAGATTGTGAACCTGTATTTGTGGATATTGATTCGAAAACAATGAATATTGATCCATTCTTAATTGAAGCCGCAATCACCAAAAAAACATCTGCAATTTTGGCAACTCATGTATATGGGAACCCTTGTGATATTGAAGGGATTGATAAAATTGCAAAAAAGCATAAATTAAAAGTAATTTACGATGCTGCACATTGTTTTGGTACAAAATACAAAGGCAAATCGGTTTTGGAATATGGCGATATAAGTACAATAAGTTTTCATGCAACCAAACTTTTCCATACAATTGAAGGTGGTGCTGTTGTTACTAAAGATAAGACATTACTTAAAAAAATGTCCCATTTAAGAAATTTCGGGCATAACGGTCCTGATAAATATTATGGATGTGGAATTAATGGAAAAAATTCAGAGTTTCATGCAGCAATGGGATTAGTGAATTTATCCTATGCAGATAAAATTTTAATTAAAAGAAAAAATGACCATCAGATTTATGACCGTTGGCTTGATCAATTGAAATTACAAAAACCCGTGGTGATGAAAAATTCAGAATTTAATTTCTCATATTATCCTATTGTTTTTAATTCTGAACAAGATTGTATAAATGTATTTAATGATTTGAAAAATAAAGAAATATTTGCACGAAGATATTTTTTTCCTGTATTATCTTCACTTGATTATGTTAAGAAAAAGAAAATGCCGGTTGCAGAAGTCTTGTCTAAAAAAGTTTTATGTTTGCCTTTATACTTTGATATAGAAAAAACAGAGATTGAATTGATTTGCAGATTAATATTAAGAAGGCTTAAAAATTGAAATGAAAATAGCCATAATGCAGCCCTATTTTTTTCCTTATATTGGATATTTTCAATTGATAAATTCTGTCAATAAATTTATTTTTTATGATGATGTAAATTTTATTAAGGGAGGGTGGATTAATAGGAACAGAATATTGGTAAATAACTTCCCTAGTTATATAAATGTTGAAATGAAAGGGGCAAGTTCTTTTCGAAAGATAAAAGAAGTTGAAGTAAATACCAATTACATTTGGCGAAAAAAAATGTTATCTACTATTTTTTTAAACTATAAACATGCTCCAAACCATAGTGCTGTATTTTCATTGATTGAAAATGTAATGAATAACGATTATAAGTATTTAAATGATTATATTAAAAACTCCATTATTGCTACCTGTAACTACTTAAATATAGATACTGAAATAATTGAATCATCTTTGGTATATCAAAATTCAGAACTAAATGGAAAAGAACGAGTTTTAAGTATTTGTGAGAAAGAAAAAGCCTGTAATTATATTAATCTAATAGGAGGAAAAGAATTATATAAAAAAGAGGACTTCTTAAAAAGAAACATAGAGTTATCATTTTTACAGACTCAATTCAAGGCATATAAACAATTTAATAATGAATATGTGGCTGGATTATCAATTGTTGATGTGATGATGTTTAATTCAAAAGAAGAAATAAAAGAATTGTTAGATCAATATGAATTAATATGAATTCAATTGGAGGGTATTTTGAGCTTGAAATTAATGATCTAGGTTCATTATATCACGATAATGCCATAGCTTTAAATTCTGGAAGAAATGGCTTTGAACATATTTTAAACAGCAAGCAATATCTACATGTATTTATTCCATATTATACTTGTGAGGTAATATTAGATTCTTTAATAAAGAATAAAATAAGCTACACTTATTATCATATAAACAAGAATTTTTTGCCTATCATATCTCAATTTAAAGATAACTCAGCTTTACTTTATACAAATTACTTTGGGTTAATGCATAATAATGTATTAGAATTGAGTAAAAAGTATTCTAATTTAATTGTCGATAATGCACAAGCATTTTATGATAATCCAATAAAAGGTATTTCCTCGTTTTATAGTCCTCGAAAATTTTTTGGCTTACCTGATGGTGGATTTGTTTATTTCGCGGATGAAGCTTCAATTAGTAATTATTCAGTAGATACATCTTTTGATAAATTTGACCATTTATTATCAAGTGTTGAATTTGGGACAGAAAGTGGTTATGACAAATTCAAGAAAAATGAAGAGTATTTAAAAGGACATCCTATAAAAATAATGTCAAAATTAACCAATAAACTAATGAGGGGAATTGATTATGAGAATATTAGAGAAAAGAGGATGATGAATTTCAATTATTTACATAATAAACTAAAAAGCAAAAATCATTTAACCTCTTTAATAGATAATGCAAAAATAATCGGTCCTATGGTATATCCTTTTTTACATGAGGGCAATGAACAGCTAAGAAAAAAATTAATAAGCCAGAAAATCTTCATAGCACAGTATTGGCCTAATGTTTTAAGTTTGGTAAATAAAGATTCTTTTGAATATGATTTGACTCAAAACTTAATTCACTTACCTATTGATCAAAGAGTTGAAAAAATCGATATTCAAAAAATAGCCCAAACAGTTATAAATAGTCTTTAAATTATTATAAACAATTTAAATCAAAATTATAGAATTAATAATTTCTATTATTTTTACTGTTTCCAAAGCCTTCATATTTTTAAAACGTTTACTATGATTGACAGTTATTTTTTTATACCCGGAGATAAAGAAAAGTATCTTAATAAAATTAATCAATTAGATTCTGAATATATTGTTTTAGATCTGGAAGATGCTGTTTCTAAAAATAATAAACAAATAGCATTCAACAATGCTCTCGATTTAAAAATTAAAGGCAATACCTTTGTAAGGATTCCATTTGCAGATAACTGTTATACTTCTGAGCAATTAGTTCAACTTATAAATAAATTTAATGGTCGAATTGTTTTTCCTAAACTAGTAAATGGTGCAGATATTGAAGAAATTATATCTCTGCATCAATTTCCTTTTCATTACAAACTCATAATTTTAGTTGAAAACCCAACTTGTTTTATTAATCTCGGAGACATACTTAAACATTATTCTAAGCATATATTTGCGATTGGTTTTGGTAGTCATGATTTTTGTTCTATTATGGGAATGAAGCATTCCTTAAAACATTTAAGTAGTTATAAAAAACAATTACTTCTGTTGTCAAAAGCATACGAAAAGATTTTTATTGATGGTGTAGATTTGAATATTAGAGATTTCAAAAACTTTAAAGAGGAGTGCGTCTATGCTTTTGAAATTGGAGTAGAAGGGAAATTTATTATACACCCTACTCAACTTCAAGAGATGAGAAAAATTCAATACCTTTCTGATTTAGAACTAAAGAAATTAAAGGAAGTTTATCATAAAATTGAACAAATAAATATTGATGACGTTGATGTGTTAAACATTGATGGTGTTGTATATGAAATGCCGCACATAATTAGAATAAAACACTTGATGAAAAGAATCAATAGAGACAATTAAAGAACTTAAACTTAATTTAGCCAATTAAAATTTTAGAGATGGAAGCAAATAAAATGGGACATTATTTTGAAGACTTTATAGTTGACGAAGAGATAATTCATACCCAGTCAAAAACAATTTTCGAATCGGATAACAACATTTTTTCATTATTAACCATGAATCATCATCCAGTTCATATTAATATTGATTATTGCAAGGACAATCAACATGGCCAAATTCTGGTGCCTGGTACCTTGGTGTTTTGCTTAGCTGTTCATCTTACCGTGCTTGATGTGAGTGGTAAAGCCATTGCCAATTTAGGATATGAAAATATTGAACACCTGCATCCAACTTTTATTAATGACACCATTTATAGCCGAACAATAGTTTTAGATAAAAAAGAGTCTAAATCAAAATTCGATAGAGGAGTTGTTTATGTAGAAACAATAGGATACAACCAAAATAAAATTGATGTAATAAAGTTTAGAAGAAAAATATTAATTAAAAAGAAAGAGGTATGAAAAACAACTTATTAAGAAGTTTAATGTTCGTTCCTGGACATAATGAAAAGTTAATAGAATCTGCAGCAAATAGTGATGCTGATGTTCTTTTGTTTGACTTAGAAGATAGCGTTCAACCTCCTTCAAATAAGCCGATAGCTAGAAAGTTGATTATTGAAAAAACAAAAGACCAAAGATTTGATCATTTTACAAAATTTGTTCGTATTAACGAAATTGAAACAGAATTTTTTCTACAGGACGTTTTACAACTTACTAATGCATCTATAAATGGTTTCTTACTTTCAAAAACCAATTCCAGGGATGATGTTCTATATTTAGACAATTTATTAACTTCTGTTGAAAGAGAAAAAAAATTGCCTATAGGAAAATTTAAAATTATTCCCATTCTTGAAAGCACAAAGTCAATTGTAAACATTAAAGAAATTGCAGAATCATCAACTAGAATAGTAGCTCTTGGGTTTGGTTCAGAAGATTATGTCTCTGACTTGCAAGGCGTAAGGGATTTTAATGTGAATTCAAGTATCTTTAACCCAAGAAGCTATGTTCCCATCGTTGCACGCGCTTTTGGATTAGAGGCTATTGATGCTGCTTATATTAAGGTTCATGATCTTGAAGGATTAGAAGAGCATACCCAAATTGGTAAGACTTTAGGTTATAGCGGTATGTGGGTATTACATCCAAAACAGAATGAAATAGTTAATAGGACGTACTCCCCTACAAAAGAGGAGTATGAAGAAGCAAAAGAATTTATAAGACTTTACCAGGAAGCAGAAAAGTTAAACAAAGGAGTTGCAATAATAGAAGGGAAGTTTATAGGTCCTCCTGTAATAGTAAAGGCGAATGCGATAATTAAAAAAGTTGAATTAATAAAAGAACAGAATAAGAATTTTTATTAACTATAAAAGTAAATGGAAAAAGTTGTTATTATTGGAGGAAAAGGAACTGCTATTGTTGTTGCAGAACAAATTTATGATGCACAGATAAAACATGGTAGCCCAATTGAATTTCTAGGTTTTGCATTTGATGATGAATCTTTTGGCCAGGAAATTAATGGCTTTCCAATTTTAACCAAAACAACCTTAGCTTATGAGAAATATAAAAAATATAATGATGTGAAGTTTATTTTTCAATTGTATAGGCCTGATTTATTAAAAGAACGCATAGCTTTACTTCAAACGTATTTAATCCCAGAAGAAAGGTTTTGTACTTTCGTTCATCCAAGTTGTATGATATCTCGTAGTGCAAAAATTGGAACAGGAACTGTAATTATGGCCAATACAATAGTAAACCCAAATGCAGAAATTGGAAAATTTTGCACTATACAAAGTAATGCAACTATAGGACATGATTCTAAAATGGGAGATTTTAACTTCATTGCCGCTCAAACTACAGTCGGAAATTTAGTAATGGGTAACAGAAATTTTTTAGGAATAAATGTTACTACCAATAATTTTATAACAATTGGGAATGATTGCTTTGTAGGCATGGCTTCAAATGTAGTTAAGAGTATTCCTTCAGGTTCAAAAGTATATGGAAACCCTGCAAAGCCTTTTTTTACTGAAATAAAACCTCTTTAATAAATGAGTTCTGAAAAGATTCCAATTGTAAGTGTTGTTTCTTTTACTTATAACCATGAAAAGTATATTAGGCAGGCATTAAATGGTTTTGTCAATCAAAAGACCAATTTTGAGTATGAAATTATAATTCATGATGATGCTTCTACGGATAACACCCAAAGTATTATAAAAGAATATGAGCATAAGCACCCTGACCTTTTTAAGCCAATATATCAAAATGAAAACCAAAAGTCAAAAGGAGGAGGAATTGTAACACGAACTGCATTCTCAAAAGCCAAAGGCAAATATATTGCTCTTTGTGAAGGAGATGATTACTGGACAGATCCATTAAAATTACAAAAACAGATAGATTTTTTAGAAAAAAATCCCTCATATTCCGGATGCTTTCATCAAGCAAACGTCTTGCATGAAGATGGTTCATTTACTCTGATGAATAATTATCAGGGAAACACAGCTATTTCATTTATGGATCTGATCAAGAAAAATATGATTGCTACTGCTTCTTGTGTTTATCGGAGACAAGATTTCCATAATAATATGCCTGAATGGTTTTATACACTATCTGCAGGTGATTGGGCTTTTCATTTGCTAAGCTTACAAAAAGGCGATTTATATTATATGAATGATTGTATGAGTGTTTATAGACAACATTCTGGTGGAGCATGGTCAGGTTTGCAAAAAGAAGACATGGTGTTGCGGGGTGTGATAATTATGCAACAGTTAAATGAAGCTTTTGAATATAAATATGATAAATATTTTAAAGCAGCAATTGAAGAACGTGAAAAAAAATTAATAGATTCAAAAAACAAAACTTTGGTAGATAAAGGAATAGGTTATAAAATAAAGAAAATTATTAAGGGTTTAATTGGAGCGTAAAATGGGAAAGGATTTTATTGATGTACATTTATCCAGTGCCTTTATTGACAGATATCTTGTCAGAAAATCTATTTTTGATGCGTTAAATTTGTCCATGAACAAATTTTCAGGTAAGTTTTTAGATATTGGTTGTGGCAAAATGCCATACAAAGAGTATATTTTAAAAAATACACTTGTTAATGAGTATATCGGACTTGATATTGAAGGATCATTGGTTTATGATGCAGGAGTTAAACCAGACTTTACATGGGATGGAATAAAAATGCCTTTTGAAGGTAATTCTTTTGAATGTGCCTTTGCTACAGAAGTATTAGAGCATTGTCCACATCCGGAAATTGTTTTAAAGGAAACTATCAGAGTATTAAAACCAGGTGGACTTATTTTTTTTACTGTTCCTTTTTTATGGCCTTTACATGAGGTTCCTCATGATGAATACAGATATACTCCTTTTTCATTAGCGAGACATTTAAAACAGTCAGGATTCATTGATATTGAAATTAAAGCACTCGGAGGCTGGCATGCATCAATGGCACAAATGCTTGGATTATGGGTAAAAAGAAGCCCATTGTCTCCAAGGAAAAGAAAAATTTTATCAATGATATTGTTGCCAGTAGTTAAATACTTAATAAAAAAGGATAAATTTTATCCGGCAACCTTTAAAGAAAGCCAAATGATAACAGGATTGTATGGAACAGCAAAAAAATAAAATGAATATTGCTATAATATCTCCAGCCAAAAATGCTTATTCTGAAACATTCATACAAGCTCACAAGGCTTTAAATAAAGGAAATGTTAAATTTTACTATGGAAACTTGTATGATATTTTGCTTGAAGGAGATGAACTTTTTTCAAATAAACTGCTAGTATTTTGGTACAGACTAGTAGGTAAAATTTTTCAGAGGAAAGGTAATTACCTAATAGAAAAGCACCTGTTAAATTCCTGGAAAAAGCATAATATTAAAGCAATTTTAGTTGAATATGGAACTAATGCTGTTAAATACCTGCCTATTTTAAAAAAAGCCAATATTCCTTTTATCGTCCATTTTCATGGTTATGATGCATCTGTAAAAAAAATACTTGAAGCCAATAAAATTGAATATGAAATTTTATTTGAACAGGCAGCATATATTATTGCAGTTTCCAGGGTTATGGAAGCAAAATTACTTCTGCTTGGTTGTGCAAGGGAAAAACTTATTTATAATGTTTATGGTCCAAATGATGGATTTTTTGATGTGCAACCTTCATATAACAACAATACATTCGTAGGAATAGGCAGATTTGTTGATAAAAAGGCACCTTATTATACTATATTAGCGTTTAAAAAAGTAGTGGAAAAATATAAAGATGCCCAATTAATTCTGGCTGGAGAAGGAAATTTGTTGAACATGTGTGAGAATTTGGTAAAGCATTTAAAAATACAAAAAAATGTTGTTTTTCCAGGAAAAATTGCCCCTGAAAAATACAAAAATCACCTGGAAAAATCATTAGGATTTGTTCAACATTCCATTACTGCAAATGATGGAGATATGGAGGGAACTCCTGTTGCTATAATAGAGGCCAGTGCTGCCGGATTGCCTGTTGTTTCAACTATACATGCTGGAATTCCAGATGTTATCTTAAATGGTGAAACCGGGCTATTAGTGAAGGAGCATGATGTGGATGGCATGTCTGAATTTATGATAAAATTACTTGATGACAAGGAATATGCTAAACAATTAGGGCAAGCAGGAAAAAAAAGAATAAAAGAAAATTTTAGCATGCAAAGGCATTTGGAAATCTTAGATAATTTATTGATCCGTGTAATTGAAAATGCAAAAAGTGTTAAATGATAAAAGTTAGTGTAAT
The DNA here is from genome assembly GCA_030856445.1 of Bacteroidota bacterium. Classification (GTDB taxonomy): domain Bacteria; phylum Bacteroidota; class Bacteroidia; order JACCXN01; family JACCXN01; genus JACCXN01. The sequence continues at coordinate 980 of JALYPI010000085.1, read as the reverse complement.
TATACCTTCCTATAATAGAACAACTGAACTTTGTAGAGCCATAAAAAGTGTGTTGTCTCAAACGGTTCAGGAGTTTGAAATATATGTTATTGATGATTGCTCAGATGTAAATACTGAAGAAGTTATTCATGGAATTAATGATCATAGAATAAAATATATAAGACTCGATGAAAAAGGCAATGCAAATGTTTGCAGGAATCTGGGAATAAAGATGGCAACAGGCGAGTATATTGCCATGCTGGATTCCGATGATGAATGGTTGCCCGAACATTTAGAAAGAAAATTGTATTTTCTTGAAAAAAACAAAGCTGATGGTGTTTTTGGTAGTTGTGCCATAGACAATGGCTTTGATAAAACAACAGTTATAAGCAGACCTTTTTATGAAAATGAGTTAATGATCAATTATTTGCTTACTGATGGCATTGCTTATACTCCTTCACATTTATACAAAGCAGCATGTGTAAAAGAAATTTTATGGGATGAATCTTTATTAAGACATCAGGATTTCGATTTCAGTGTGCGTTTTGCAAGAAAGTATAAATTTTTACCTTCGCAAGATATTACTAGTATTGTTCATTGGAAAAAAGGGGAAACACGGGTTGAAGATTTTTTATCTCAGATAAAATTTATAAAAATGTTTTCAAAGGATATTAAACCTGAGGTTTATAACCGGTATCACAGGAATGTTTTTTTGAAAATTTACAACAGGAAAGATATTGAATCCAAAATTGTAGCTTATTTTAAAAAAGAAAGCGTAAAGCATTTTCATTATTTATCATTTAATGATTATATATCTGTTTTTGGAAAAAACAGCTCAGCAATATCCCGATTTCTGATGCGTTTCCACTTCATTTTAAGAATTGTAATTAAAATATAAACTCTTTTGAGGTTTATTAATTAGGATGAATAAAGGCAAAAGGATAAATTTTTAATGTATGAAAAGCAATAAGGAGGTAGATTTGATAAGTGTAATTATCCCT
>JALYPI010000042.1 GCA_030856445.1 Bacteroidota bacterium | reverse complement strand
GGTCTATTATCTTTCTTTTGAAGAAAAAAGTTGTTGATGGAATAAAGCAATAAAAAAGGGAAATCCATTTTTTAGAATTTTGCGTAACCAATTCTCTGGTAACTCTTCCTAAAGCATCAATAAATTTGTAATTACCATAGACGGCATCTATTTCATCCTTTTTTAGATTTTTTGCAACCTCTTTAAATGTATTTGGCAAATAGAGGTCATCGGCATTAAGCCAACCAATGATATCACCAGTAGCCATTTTAAATCCTTTATTAATTGCATCACTTTGTCCTTCATCAGGTTCTGATATCCATATTAAGTGAGAATATTTTTCCAGAACCTTAATAGTATTATCTGTAGAACCTCCATCAATTACTATATGCTCGAAATTGGTATAGTTCTGACATATTACTGATTCTATTGCTTCTTCAATAAAATGAGCTTGGTTATAAGATGGGGTTACTATTGAAATTTTCAATTTGGAATTATCCATAAAATACTATTTTTTTTATTTCACTATCTGTTAGGCTCCTTATTTTCTTATTCAAGCACACACCGATAAAAAACCATAAGGTAAAATTATAAGCATTAAAAGCAATTAAATTTTCTAAAAATAGAATAATAACATAAATAATTAACATAAAACCCAAACCTTTCACGTAGCTATTACTTGATTGAAATAAGGCAAAATAAATTGCAGTAATAAAAAAAGAGATATTTAGAAAAACTCCAATAAGTCCTCCTTTTAACAAAAGAGCCAATATACCTACTTCAACTGTTAGTCTATTATCTGTTTCACCTATTTCATGTCTATTATTAAAATAATCACTAAAATAAGTTCCATTACTTCCTTTTCCTATAATCCAAGAACTTGTTTTTGTTAAATCTGATGCTATTTCTTTATATAAAAAAGTTCGAGTATCTATATTTAATTCTTGTGTTTCATTACTTAACTGCAATCTTTCAAAGGTGCTCACTCCAGTATTAATGTTATCCAGCAATATTATAAAGGGTATAATTAAGGTCAAAATAGCAAGTGATAGTATTATTCTCGCTTTAAAATGTTGGTATATATATACACTAAAAGATGCAATAATTAATAATGCTATACGAATGTGCATTGATCGGCTATTTAATAGTACACTAATGTATATTATTGATATAACACCTAAAAAAATTAAAAATTTGGTCTTGTTATTTTGAAACTGAACTGTTGGAATGAAAAACACTATTCCAAAAAGAATAAAATAACCTACATAAATGTATTTTGTTTCTGTAATAAGAAGAGGAAACATTAGAAATAAACTAGTTATAACAATGCCTATTTTAAAACAAATTTTATAAAAAAATTTTATCCTGCACAAATTAAAAACATCAAGACTAAATATGAGAGAAAAGGGTACAAGTAAAGCTAATGAAGTATAAATATTGCCAAACAATGTTGTTATTGAACCACTATCCATATATATACTTCTAAGAATATTAAAGATATTCCAACTTAAGATTAAAATGTATAGATTTAATGCTAATTGAGGGACACTATTCCTTAATTCTTTAAATTTAAAATAAGTACTGATAAATGCTAAAAAAAAAGAGAACCAAACTAATAACGTAACTAAAATTTTAAAAAAACTCAACCCTGTAGGATTAAATATCTGCATTAAAATTTCATAAATTAGAACAGACACTAAAGCTAAAATAAACTGTTTTTTAAACATGCTTTTTATTTATAGCTGTTCTAATAATTATGGCTGGATTACCGGAAACTAAGCTATCTTCAGGAATATTTTTTAAAAAAACAACACTGCCAGCAGCTACAATACTGCGTGCACCAACTTTAACTCCTTTTAAAATTATCGCATTTGTTCCTATAAAAACATCATCATCAATAATCACTCTTTCTGTTTTTACATTTAGAAAATCAATTTCCCCTTTTCGCCTATCCATAAAATTTAAAGAATGATAATCATGATCAAAAATTCTAACATTTCCTCCAATGTTTACATTATTACCAATTCTAACAGAATTACGTGAAGAAATAACTACAGAAGAAAGGCCTGAGTTATTTCCTATTATTATTTTACCATCTTCAATACACTCCAACAAAATGGGATTTGTTAAACCTACACTGTTTGTTAAAAATCGCGCAATAAGTTTAACGTTATTTCCAAGTACAATAGAATTTTTTCCGTTAGGCCTTAAATAAACTCTTCCGCAAACTTTTAAATTCATCCCGAATTCACAATCTAATAGATGTAATGCTATTTTTGCTACTAGGGTAGGGACTATAAAACTCACTTTTATTCTAAGAACTTTTATTGCTTTAAATAATAGTAATATAAATGTATAGTTCTTGTTTTTTATTCTTATCAAATTTCAACTTTATTATTAAATAATTTTATAAATTCAGTAGGATTTCTAAAATAATTGGTGTTTTCTTTGAGCCAGTTAATATCCCTATCCCACCATTTGCTTTCTAAAAGATCATTTATTATCCCAGTATCGAATCTAAATTTAACTATTTTTGCAGGAACTCCGCCAACGACAGAATAAGGTTCAACATTTTTGGTAACTACCGATCTTGACAGAATTACAGCACCGGTTCCAATTTCCACTCCACCTGGTATTAAAGTATCCTCCCCAATCCAAACATCGTTTCCAATGATCACATTAGCGAATTCGATATGATGCATTTGATCTGAGAATGTTTTGAAAGGTTTGTTATTTGAGTAGAAATTTGGATGAGTTGAAACAAAATTTAAAGGATGGCTGCCTAAAACAATTTTCACACCTGGTCCAATTGAGCAAAATTTTCCAATAACAGTATTCTTAATCTTTGAATTTGAATTAACATATGAAAAATCATCAATAAACGAATTAGTTAATATTGTTCCTTCTCCTATATATACTCTAAACCCAACATTTGAGTTAATCAAATTACTTCCTAACTCAAGTATTAAATCTTTCTTTTTGAACTTATAAAGCAATTTAATCTTTATTATCTCAAAATATAACGATTTAAGGATGCCATATTTGATTATATTTTTAAGGATGGTCATATATATGTTTAACTTTTCAAGGAATAATACTTTTTAATAATTTAAAAGGATATAAAATATTGAATAATAAAAAATCTCGAAAAATATAAATTGGTTTATTGTTGAATTTTAATGTTCTTACCAGATTGGGATTTTCTAATATTGATATATCTCGTTTATACCACTTCACATGGGTTTCATTTTCTCCATCAACTTTTAAATAGTTTTCATAAACTTTCATTCTGTATTCCTTATGTAGGAAACATAAATGCATTAAGCGTAAATTAGAAGGTAAAAAGAAATTATCCTTTCCTGTAATTCCAACATGAATAAAGTCATCTTTTACGTTTAAATCAGATGAATAACGATATAAAGATCTGCCGTAACCTCTCATCATTGCATTTAGCATAAAGTTGTCTGCTAGATAATGATTTTGGTCTTTGAATAAATTAAATAAAACAAAACGATAATGAGAAACCCACTTTCGATTCATCAACCTATTTAAATCACTTCTATTAACTCTTTTTTCAAATATTTCATCAGCATCAACAGTAAGAATCCAATCTGGTTTATATTTTTCAAGGAGGTTAAGTAATATTTTATTATCTCGACCTTCATCAAAACCTTCTGTTCTTTTTATTTCAAGAACTTTGGGACTTAACATTAACTTTTCATAAGTGCCATCATCCGAACCATTATCTACAACAACTATTCCATCTGCCAATTTTTCGTAGCAATTAAGCCATTCTTCTATAAACAGCATTGCATTTTTTACTCGTAAGGTAATTATTAATTTCATTTAAAAAAATATTAGTAAAAGACAACATCAGAAAATTCATTTTGAATAACTTAACCCAAATATAAACTATCTGTAAATAGATAAAAAATTTTGATTTCTTAACAATGCCCTTATATCTTGTCGTATTTCTTTGTCTAAAAAGCATAATAAAATAAAATAAATAAAAGGGAAAATCATTATTTTAATAATTAAGAGGATAAGATGTCCAAACTCAAAATCTTGCGAAAAAATATTAATAATATAGCATAAGACTAGTCCAAGTGGTATCGCAAATAGCCATGAAGATAAAATATTCACCATGACTTCTTTAGGTAAATAACCGAGTTTGTTCAACCTATATATGTAAACTATAAAATCCATGATAATAGTAATAATAAGAATTGAAAATAATAATCCTTCTATTCCATAATAAAAAGCTCCAACAACAGAGAATATAATAATTGCAATACTTCTAACAATTTGAATTAAACTTGATGTTTTTATATCTCCTAATGCATAAATAATATTATAAAAAAAATATCCTATGGTATTAAAGAAAAATATAAATATTAATAAAACTGCAATAGAAGATCCTGCATATTGCTCATTCCCAATCCATACACTTATTAAATTTTCAAATGTTAAAAAGAAAATAAATGAAACCAATAAAACTATATGTGCATAGTACTTAATTCTTTTATTTAAAAAAGATTGTATTGCCCCTATATCATCTGCTCCTTTTGCATACGAAATAGTTGGCATTAGGGCGACTGAATAACGTCCTATAAGTGGCTGTGCCATTTTAGTAGGTTTTCTATTAATTTCGAAAATAGTTATCATACTAGCAGGCAAGAATCTCGCTAATATAAGTAGATCTATATTGTTTGCAATCGCAATAAAAGTTTTTGATACCGAAGTAAAAGAAAAAATCTTAATAAATTTTTTGAAATGAGCAAAGCAAAAAGTAACAATAATTTCTTTTTGCTTTGATTCAATTATAATTAATGAATGAAAAATAATTAAATATAACGCCTTGACAATGTTTGCCAATGCAATTGACAGTATGGAAAAACCTAAAATTAAAAAAAGAATATTAACAATTAAATAAAGAATATTAGAGGTAATATAAGCAAAAGCAACTAATTTTGAATTATGTAAACCTTGATTTATACCAGATAAACCAAAAGAGAAAAAGGTTATGCCAGTAGCTATTATCGAAATTAAAAAAGCATTTTTTATTTCCGAAAAGAGAACTAAATCTTTACCTAATATAGTTTCAAGGAAAAGAAAAAAGGTAATTCCCAGTATAACTGCAATGATCAAAATTAATGACGCAGATACTAAACCACTGCCTATGGTAAGACCAATTTCTTTGAAATTTTTTTTTCCATTTAAATCAGCGATTTTTTGTTGCAAAACATCGCCAATTCCTGGATCTGCCATTGTTATCCAGGCTAAGATATTCCCAGTAGCTAACCATAATCCTAAAGTTGTGGAATCGATATATTTTAAATAAATGGGTAATAAAATTATACCGCTCAATATACTTGTTATTATATAACCATATTGAAAAATATAATTCCACTTTAAAATATTTTTATCCATTATTTAATGCCTTACAAACTTTTACCTTTTAAGGATGAACTTTTAATTAATTTATTGACGTATCTTGATAATACCCATATCCATACCTGTAGCCATAACCATATTTCCCACCTTCCTTAATCCCATTAAAAATGATGTTCATGTTTTTAAATCGAGAATCTTTGTAAAGGCTGTCAGCGATTTTAATGCGTTCTTTAGGGCTATAATTATGACGCAACACAAAAAGTGTAGCATCCGCCTGTTTTTCTAATAGTTGAGCATCGGTTACAATACCTACCGGTGGGGCATCAATAATGATATGGTCAAATTGCTGTCTTAATTCAGCCATAAGAATTTCTAACCTGCCATTTACCAGAAGCTCTACCGGGTTAGGAGGGATGGGGCCGCAGGTGATGATGTAGAAATTTTCCTGTGAAGGAACAGCTCTTATAATTTCATTTATTTCTGCACGGCCAATTAAATAATTGCTTAAGCCTTTTGCTTCGGGTAAACGGAGTGCAGCACCCAGTTTGGGCTTGCGCATATCAAACTCTAAAATAACCGTTTTTTTGCCCGTTATGGCCAAACTTGCTCCTAAATTTAGGGATATAAAAGATTTACCCTCTCCGCTCATAGAGGAGGTAAAGAGTATGCTTTGCACATCTTTACCAATAGAAAGAAAAGAAAGATTGGTTCTTATGGCCCTAATTTGTTCCGCAAACATAGAACGGTCTGTGCTGTTAATTACAATGGCATCTTGATGGTCTGTCCAGGATAATTCACCTAAGATGGGAGCCTGTGTGGCTTTTTCAATGTCCCTGCGCCTTTTTATTTTATCGTTAAATAAATCTATGGCATAAACAAAACCAAAGGGTATGGCAAGGCCCATTAAAGCAAAAAGCAGGTAAATATTTCTTTTTACCGGCCTAACGGGCTTAATGCTGCTGCGCGCAGTATCAATGGTGCGGCTGTCGGATACTGCAGAGGCAAAAGAAAGGGCTGTTTCTTCTCTTTTTTCCAACAGGAACATATAAAGGTTGTTTTTGATGGCCTGCTGCCTGCTAATGTCAACTAAGGCTCTTTCCTTGCCCGGTATGGTTTTAATCATTGCCTCCAGGCGCCTGTTCTGGTTTTGTAATTGTTGGGCAGTAAGGCTCAGGTTTTTCTTTAAACTTTGTATGTTTTCATATATACTGGCTTTTAAATTCTGTATCTGGCTCTCCAGGCTTAACACAATGGGGTTGTCTCCTTTTATGAGCCTTGCAGTCCTTTCCTTTTGCAGTTCCAATTCTGTTAAATGATTAATCAGGCTGAGTAAGGTTGGGTCGCTAATGCCAATGGTAGCAGGTACTGTTCCTGAGCGTTTATCGTTGTTGCGTATATATTCTTCAATAGCACCCAGTACACTTTGCTGTATTTTCACCTGGTTGAGCTGTATGTCGTTTTCCTGCACGCTTTCCAGGAACAACTTTGCTTCCACACTAATATCGGTAATTCCTTCGCGGGATTTAAACTCCTCTACATTTTTTTCTACCAGGCTAAGGTCTCCGGAGAGCAGCTTTAAACGGTCTTCAATAAATACCAAAGTATTGGAAGCTACTATGTTTTTGTCTTCCAGTGCAGCATGGTTATAGGCAATAATTAAATTATTAAGCAAATCTTTTCCTCTTTGTGGCTTTGCATCTTCTATACTTAAAATCAAAACAGAAGACATTTTACTGCTTGGTTCCACTTTAATATTTTGGATAAAGCCCTCTACTACATTAACAAGCGGAGCAACACTTACGGTTAAATTAGTTATTTCTGGGTTTTTTCCTGTAAGGCTAATTGTTAAATTGCCAAAAGGAGTTAGAACATCCTGGTCAAGTGCCACTGGCTTTTTATTGAGCAGGATACTCTGGTTGTTTATAATTTCAATTTCAAGGGGCTCCTGGTAAATTAAATCTGTAGGATAATTTATTTCAAGGTGAATGGGGCTTTTATCATACAGCTCGGAATCCTTAATGGTTTTTACTGCAAAATAGCGCACATTCAAATTAAGGTCTGTAACCACCTTTTCCATTAAAGTAAAGGATCTTAAAATCTCTACTTCATTATCCACCACCTTGCTGGAGGAGAAAAGATCGAGCTCTTTAAGCATACCATCGGCATTCATTCCTTTTTTTTCATCTTTAATAAGAATGCTGCTTTGTATATTAAATAGCGGGGTTTTATAGCGTACATACAAAAAAGCAAAGATCATAGCCAATGCAAAAGAAAGCACAAACCACTTCCAGTAAGCCAGGTATTTATACAGTACCTCTTTTATATTAAACTCTTCCTGTTCTTCTTCGTGGAAAAGGAAAGGGTCGGGATTTATGTTTCGGGTATCGGACACTTTTTTTGTTTTTTGTTTTTTGTTATTCGTTTTTTATTACTTGTTTTTTGTTACTTACTCGTTATTGGTTATTTGTTTTTTGTTATTGGTTATTTGTTATTTGTTTTTTGTTTTTTGTTATTGGTTATTTGTTTTTTGTTTTTTGTTATTGGTTTTTTGTTATTGGTTATTGGTTATTGGTTATTGGTTTTTATTTGTATGTCTAAGTTAGTTTTATGATTTTTAACGAATAACGAAAAACAAATAACAACTAACTTTTTTTTAATTTTTAACAAAAAACAAAAAACGTTTTTTAAGCGTTCGTACGGAACTTTTCGCCCCTAATCGGTGTTTTGTTTAGGTATTGTATGAAGCTTCCTATTTTATTGCTTAATTTATTTGCTTCTTCGTAGGCTGATTCAAATTCTTCTTTTTTAATGTAGTTATTATCTAATGCACGGTATAGTTGTGATTTTACTTCGCATGCTGATCCATTGGCTATTGCTAAAAATTGTATGAATTCTCTATTTCCTCCTCTGCCAAATCCTTCTGCAATATTATCCATTGTTGAGCCTGCCGATCTTTTAATCTGATCTTTTAATGCAAAATCTTTTGAAAAGTTATCATGTCTAGTAAATTTAAAAATTTGTTGACTTAGTGTTCTTGCTATTTGCCAGATTTCCAGGTCTTCGAATTTTTTTATTGTCATTTTTTTGTTCCTTGTTTTTTGTTATTCGTTATTCGTTCCTTGTTTCTCGTTATTCGTTATTTTCTCGTTTTTTGTTATTTGTTATTCGTTTTTAGTTGTTTGTCTAGGTTAGTTTTATAATTTTTAACGAATAACTAAAAACAAAAAACGAATAACATTTTTTTACCTTTTTAACGAATAACAAAAAACAAAAAACAAATTACCGTAACAAATTCATAGAAACAACAGTTATAAGTGTAAGTGCGCTGATAAAAATAGGGGCGAGTTGTACTACACGGTCTGTGGCGGTGTAGCGGCCTTTGCCTGCTTCTACATAAATAACATCATTTGCTTTTAAATAATAATAAGGGGAATTAAAGAAATCTCTTTTAGTAAGATCAAGTCTGGCAAATTCACGTTTTCCATCTATCTCACGTATTACCAAAATATTATTTCTTTTTCCAAAAATAGTGAGGTCTCCTGCAAGGCTTAATGCTTCAGGCAAGGTAATTTTTTCATTAGGAATTGTATATACAGAAGGTCTTGCAACTTCACCAAGGATGGAGATCTTAAAATTTAAAATACGAACATTCACAGTAGGCTGCACCAGGTACTGTTCAAGCTTATTGGTAATAAGGTCGGTAGCTTCTTTAGTGCTTAATCCTGCAACTTTTATTTTCCCGGTAAGGGGCAATGCAACCTCTCCGGTTTCATCCACCAAAAAACCAATAGCCGGCAATGGAGCATTAGAAGAAACATTTTGAATTTGGCCTGCAAGAGCAGCAGGATAAGGATTAAACATAGCATTTGCCTCAGGGCTTAAACTGCTTACCATAATGCCTAAAATGTCACCGGCTTGCAACCTGGCTATAAACTTCTCTTTTATTTCCTGTTGCTGCAGATCAGAATTTTTGTCATTTGCCTGAAAATAAGTTACCTCTTTTTGGCTAACACAAGATGTCATTAAAGCAGCAATAAAAAACATCATCAAAATTCGGATGTACATAGGGAATAAATAAGTATGTGTCTATAAAAAGCCTATAAAATCAAGCAAACCGCTAAAGTAATATTAATATTGCTTTTTTAAGGGGATTTTTGTATATTATTTTTGCTGTTTTTTTCTCATAACCTCATTACAACGGGGTTTCGGATTAAGTGTTGCTTCCAAGCGTTGAGCATGGCTTGCCTCCCCGAACGCTGAGCAACGCCTGTCACCCCGAATGGAATGAGGGGTCTGTTCGATGAAGCACTGCCCCTGCTACGGGAAGGTTGGAGGCTCTGCTGATGGCATGAGCCCCCTCGCTGCGCTCGGGGTGACAGAGCGTTGAGCAACGCCTGTCACCCCGAATGGAATGAGTGGCCTGTTCAATAAAGCACTGCCTCAATGCTCTGAACGCTCAATTCACCCCACTCTGGATTCATGTTATTGATGAGTACAATCTTTTTTGCTCGGGAGTATCCTTTTATTTGCTT
>JALYPI010000039.1 GCA_030856445.1 Bacteroidota bacterium | reverse complement strand
ATCAATGGGTGTTATTATGGGGGCAAATATTGGAACTACCCTTACTGCCTGGATGATTTCTTACTTTGGTTTTAAAGTAAATATTCTTTCTATCGCAATGCCCTTAATGGGAGTTGCACTTCCCTTTTATTTTCACAAAAACAACACTTACAGAAGTATTGCAGAGTTTGTTATCGGATTTGGAATTTTGTTCATCGGAATAGACTTTTTAAAAGCAGCTGTTCCTGATATTAAATCAAATCCTGCAATTCTTGGGTTTATTCAGGAATACACTCAATTTGGTTTTAGTTCCATTTTGCTTTTTGTCCTGTTTGGTACCATTTTAACAGTTGTTGTGCAATCTTCCAGTGCAGCTACCGCAATAACACTGGCTTTAATTTATCAGGGTTATATTGATTTTCCAATTGCTGCAGCCATCTTTTTAGGTGAAAATATAGGTACTACAATTACCGCAAATCTTGCCGCCCTTGTAGGAAACGTTCATGCAAAAAGAGCAGCGAGGTTCCATTTTTTGTTCAATATTTTTGGGGTGATTTGGGTTTTGGCTGTTTTTAATCATGTGCTGGAGTTTATTGATTGGTTTCTTGTCTCTAATTTTCAATTATCTCCATTTTCTCAAGACATAGAGGTAAGACAGCAAGTAATGGTATTTGCCATTGCTATTTTTCACTCACTTTTTAATTTAATGAACGTTGCACTTTTTATTGGCTTTGTTCCTTTTCTTGAAAAATTGGTTATTAAAATACAACCATCAAAAGGAGTTGTTGATGAAGAATTCCGTTTGGAATATATTGGTACTGGTTTATTAAACACTTCTGAACTTTCTATTTTAGAAGCTCGAAAAGAAATTGTTAAATATGGCAGCAGAACCCACCGTATGTTCAGTTTTATTCCCGAATTATTGCAGGAGCAGGATAAAGAAAAGTTTGATGCGCTTCTTCAGCGGACAAATAAATACGAGGAAATTGCAGACAGCATGGAGTTGGAAATAGCAAACTTCTTGATTAAGGTTTCCCAGGAAGAAATGAGTGAAGAGGGTTCTCATAAAGTGCGCTCCATGCTTAGGATAATTAGCAATATGGAAAAAATTGCGGATATTTGTTATCAGATGTCTTTGAGTATCAATAGAAAAAATCAGGATAAAGCTTGGTTCACTCAAAGTCAAAGAGATAATTTAAAAGAAATGTTTGAGCTCAATAATAAAGGTTTTGACGTTATGATGAATAATCTTCAAGCTCCCGAGGGCAAGGAAAATATTCAAAAAGCAGTAGAAGTAGAAAATGAAATTAATAATCTGCGCGACCGTATAAGAGATGAACATTTCAAAAGTATTGAAAAGGGCGATTATAATATCAAATCTGGCCTTTATTATAACAGCATTTATTCTTCTTGTGAAAAACTAGGAGATCACTTGTTAAATATAAACGAGGCTATTACAGGGATTAATTTAGAATAAGTTAAATTACACCCAATATTCATTCTCTTTTATTTGAATAAACTAAAAGTCTATTTATGCAGCTCCAAGTTCATATATAGACTTTTTATTGTTATTTAACTTCTTTTCTAATAGTGGTTTTGCTAAAAAAAAGACCTTTTGTCTATATAACATATTTAAAAACTGGCGTTTTTTAATGAAAAGTTTTGCTGCTATTTAAATTCAAGTTATTTAAACAGTAACTTTGCAGCCGAATTTCTAAAATAACTTGGCTACATGAAGCGCATTAATGAATATAAGAAGTTGTTTAATATTGATGGAGATATTGACCTTAAACAACTAAAAACTACCTACAGAAACTTAATTAAAGAATGTCATCCTGATAAGTTCTTGGAAGAAAGTGAAAAAGAATTGGCAGAAACAAAAAGCCTTAAGGTTATTGACGGATATCATTTTTTAATAAGTATAGCCCCCGAAACCAAGGCTGCCCAACTAGAAGAATATCAAATTACCACAAGTGAATCTGGAATATCTGATTTTAGGCACAAAGGCCAATTGCTTGAGATTTCATTTAAGGATGGCACTACCTATGAATACTTCGGTGTTTCTGCAAAAGTATATGGAAATCTGGTCAATTCTGATAAACAATTCAGATTTGCCAAAAGGAGCATTTTCAATTCCTACCTTTACAGAAAATCAAAAAAAGATATTGAAAAGGAGAATTAAAAAAAAGCAGCCCTGAGTTTGGGCTGCTTTTTAAATAACAACAATTAAAAATCTTTTCTTTATGCAACTTCCTTTTTTAATTTTTGAGCTTTTTCTTCCTTAAGAGTCTTTATTTAAAATCAGATTCAACATCCACTTGTAATCTTTCATCCCTGTTAGCTAATTCCCAGGCTGTGTAAAAAACCAATTTAGCGCGCTTTTCAAGCACTGAAAAGTTTATCTTATCTACTGTGTCGGTAGCTTTGTGATAATCCTCATGAGAGCCATTAAAATAGAAAATTACCGGTATATTGTTTTTAGCAAAGTTGTAATGATCGGAACGGTAATAAAACCTGTTTGGATCATTTGGCCTGTTATAAGTATAATCCAAAGTAAGATTAGTATAACCCGAATTGGCATTTTCACTTATTTTATGTAGCTCTGTGCTTAATTTATCTGATCCAATAAGGTAAAGATAATTGGGGTTGTCCTTGTATTTTTTATCCACTCTGCCCACCATATCGATATTTAGGTTTGCAATGGTGTTTTCAAGAGGATAAACAGGGTTTTCAACATAATACTGAGAGCCGAACAGTCCTTTTTCTTCGCCAGAAACAGTCATAAATAAAATACTTCTGCGCGGACCATTCCCCTCTGCTTTTGCTTTTGCAAATGCCTCAGCAATTTCCATAACTGATACAGTACCCGATCCGTCATCATCCGCCCCGTTATAAATTTTTTCTCCATCTGTACCTAAGTGGTCATAATGAGAAGTAACAACAAGAATTTCGTCTTTTAAATCTGTTCCCTCAACAAATCCCAATACATTTTCAGATGTTAATTTCTCGCTTTCGCGAAGTATGGATAAAGTTGTTTTGGATTCAAAACTCACTCTTTTAGGTTTTCCTTTTTTTGATATTTCCTGTTCATACTTCAAAATTTTATCTTCAGTTTCACTTGATTGCAATAAAGAACCAGCCATTTCCTTATTAATATAAAATACCGGTATTCTACTGGATGATGCAGATTGATTGTTATCGAGTCTCATAGTAGGGTTTTCAATAAAAAACTTGACTGTTTTAAGGTTTGCTTTTAAATCATCCACTACTACAAACATAGCTGAAACCCCTTTCTCTGCAGCAATCCTTCCTTTCATTCTGTGATTAATTGACCAGTCTGAAACCTTTTTATTCCCCGTTATAAAAGATTTTTTATTTTTGGCTTTAGGCTCCCCGCTTAATACAACCAAAGCCTTGCCTTTGGCATCAAACCCAGTATAATCATCATATTTTTTATCGCTTATTCCATATCCTAAAAAAGTGATTTCATTTATATTCATTAATGTGTCGCCAAAACCCGGGAAATAATAAAAGTCTTTTAAAAATTCGTATTTTTTTCCGTTTACAGTAATTTCAACTCCTTTTGGATCCTGAGTTATTAAAGGGTATTCCTGAAAGTAGTTCCCTTTGTTTCCTGGCTCCAATCCGGAATTTATAAATTGTGCTTTTATATACTCAGCAGCTTTTTTCTGGCCAGGCTTTCCTGTTTCCCTGCCTTCAAATTCATCTGATGCAATAATAGTTAAATGTTTGGTTAAATCCTTTGCTGTTATTGTTGCTGCATATTTATTTGCCAATGAATCTCCAGGGCCAAAAGCAAAGGAAGAAAATGACATTGCTAAAAAAACAATTCCTATTATTGGTTTTTTCATGATTGTATATGATGATTGTGATTTGAAAATTATACTTGTTTTTTTATGGTTCAGATATAAGGAAATATTAACACAATTGATTAATCTTTTCTACTCTTCCCTGGTGTCTTCCACCTTCAAAAACGGTGGTTAAAAATTTATCCACAGTTTTTTTAGCTTCCTCCTCGCTTATATATCTTGCGGGCAAAGCAATGATATTTGCATCGTTATGTAATCTTGCCAATTCAGCGATTTCTTCTTTCCAACATATTGCAGACCGTATTTTATGGTATTTGTTGGCTGTCATATTAATTCCATTAGCACTTCCGCAAATTAGAATGCCAAAGTCGTATTCCTTTTCCTGAACTCCTTTTGCTACAGGATGGGCAAAATCAGGATAATCTACACTACTTTCGGAAAAAGTGCCATAATCTTTAATAAAATATTTTTTTTCCTTTAAATAATTAATTAAGGATTCTTTAAGATTAAAACCTGCATGATCCGCTCCTATTGCTATTTTTAGTTCTTGCATATTGCTGTTGTGCTTGTTTTTATTAATAAAACCCAAATTTAATTTAATTATGTTTTACAAAGCAAAGTAATTTGAAAGAATATTCATAAAAAGACTGTTTAAGTAATCATTTAAGCAATACTATTTTAAAAAAGCCTGATTACAAGAAA
>JALYPI010000006.1 GCA_030856445.1 Bacteroidota bacterium | reverse complement strand
AACCTAAGGATATTGTAAGTGGTGATTTTTACTGGTATGCCAAAAAAGAAGGATGTTTGATATTAGTGGTTGGTGATTGCACAGGTCATGGAGTTCCCGGAGCTTTTATGTCTATGATTGGAAATGATCAATTAAATCAGATAATTATTGAAAAAGGAGAAAAAGACCCTGCAAGGATTTTATCCCTTCTTAATAAAAGTATCAAATCAGCACTTAAGCAATCCAGCGCCCATACAGAAACCAAGGATGGGATGGATATTATTATTCTGACATTTTATCCAAATGAAAACAAGGTATCTTATGCAGGCGCATACCGTTCTTTATTTTCAATTAACAGTAAAAATGAAGTTGTTGAAATAAGTGCCGATAAAACTTCCATTGGTGGTGGTACAGATATAAATTATCCTTTTAAATCTCATGATCTTCCCCTTATAAAAGGAGATAGCTTTTATTTGTTTAGTGATGGCTTTGCTGATCAATTTGGAGGAGGGAGCGGGAAAAAGTTTATGAGCAAAAAATTTAAAACACTTCTTGCCAAAGTGAATAAAAATCCCTTAAAAGAACAAAATTTAATAATTGAACAAACTTTTTCAGATTGGAAAGGAGATCTGGACCAGGTAGACGATGTTTGCCTAGTTGGTGTCCGGTTTTAGATATAAGGAACTCTAGTCTGTTTTTTCTTTGCCAAACTTCAAAATTTGTAGAAGGTTTGCCCCACATTGTATAGATTCTTCCTAAACATTTTCGTTAATTAATTGTAAAAAACAGTAAACAAGAAAGTGCCGAAATGTCCATTTTTACTGACTTAATCCTTATATGTTTAATTTAAGGCATGGTATTTATTCCCATTAAACTCATAACAAATAACAATTCGTAGGTTTATGAGCAAAAAAGAAAAACAAGCTGGAAAAGAAAACCCTTCGGAGAAAAATAAACAAAAGAAATTTCCAGATACGATTCAAGAGGATAAAAAAAAAGATTTTGAGAAATCCAAGATTAGAAATAAAGGCAAAGCATCAAGTGGGCCATTAGGAGGGAGTTTGGCTGATTCCAAGAAAAAAACTAAATTATTGTAAGGTTAGGACTCAAGTAATTTAATTAAAACCATAAAAGTTATGGAGGTGCCAGAGATAAAATCATATTCTAAAGTAATACCTTCACATAAAGTTGCTAAAGGTATTCCTTTAAATTTTACTAAAAACCAGTTATTAGTTGCTAAGCAATTTGATATGATGGTCTTTACAGACACTTCCTGGGAATTTATAAACCAAAGACCCCGTTATCTTGTAGAACAAATGGCAAAGTATCAACAAATTTTATTTGTTGAGGAGCCAATTATTGATCAGAGTGTTTTAAAAGAACATTACCGGGTTGTTAAATTAATTGATAATCTAGTTGTTATTAAGCCCATACTGGCTCATGCAGATGATTTAGTTAAAATAATAAGATTAGTAGCTAAAAATATTTCAGTTCCCGTAGGTTGGTTTTATTCAGCTTCCTATTATCCCTTGATAAAAAAAATTCAATTCGAAAAAATAATATATGATATAGAAAATGAGCTTTTCTTTTCTTCAGGTTTAATGAAAAAAAATGAAAAGAAGCTTATTAAAATAAGTGATATAGTTATTACAGGAAGCAAAGCAGAATTTGAAGAAAAATCAAAAATTCATAACAATGTGCATTGGGTTCCAAGCCCTGTAGATGATATTTTCTGTATTCATGGGAAAGCCAAAACACCTCCGGAAAACTTTATCAATTCTGAAAGACCTATTATTGGATATTGTGGAATAATAGATAGTCGAATAGATTTTGAGTTTATAGAAAAAGCAGCACTTAATATGCCTTTTGCAACTTTTGTTTTAATTGGCCCCATCCTAAATGCGGATAGAAAAAAAATACCAGAACATAGCAATATTTGTTACCTTAATCCTTCAAAGTATAATGCCATCCCAAGTTATTTAAAAGCAATCGATGTTGCCATGGTTCCTATTGCTATTAATGAAAACAGTCGCTTTGTTAGTTCATCAATTGTTTTAAAATACATGGCTGCAAATAAACCGATAATTTCTACTCCGGTTTATGATATTGCAAGAGATTTTCGCTATTGTATCGACATAGTTAATTCTGTTGATGAATTTTGTCTTGCAGCTTCAAGAAAGTTTATTCCCAATTTAAATGAAACTGAGGAAAGGTGGTTGTGTTATAGTAAAATTCTAAACAGAAACTCCTGGAATGATACAGCATTTAAAATCCAGCAATTAATAAATAAAGATCAAAAAGTCTCTACTTACTTTAATGTTTAAAGCTCTTTTTTATGAAAATTGGTAGTATTATAAACGTTAAGTTTTTCTGACGAGAAGAAAATAGATATCTTTACAAATACTGAGTAAATTGCTTCCAAGCATTAAAATATTTTTTGCTTTTTTAATATAAACCACCCTAAACTGTCTTCTTTAATTTTATTAGCTACCCTTTGTTTGTTAACAATAATAGGCTTAGTAAACTTTCATAATACTTAAGAGTACATACTTTTTTTCATCAAATGTTGTTTTTACTGTTCTGGAAATTCTAAATTTTCCCTACTTATCAGTTGCAAAAAACAAAATTAGACATGAAATGTATGTTAATCTTTATAGCTTTATTTAAAACTTTTGCTATAACAGCTTCTGTTGCACAACCTGCTGATAAAGAGCTAGAAGCAAAAATAAAAATTCTTGCAACTAAGTATTTAAGTAACCCAGAGAATGCCGGAATTTCAATTGGTATAGTATCAGAGAATAACGAATTAAATTTTAGTCACGGAATAAAAAATAAATTAACTTCAGAACTGGTTGATTCCAATTCTATATTTGAAATAGGCTCTATAACTAAAATATTTACATCTCTTATTCTAGCTCAAGAGGTAATTCAAGGAAAGTTGGATTTACAAGAAAAAATTTCGCACTGTTTCCCCGGGAAACTAATTAGTAATGAGTGTTCTGAAATAAACTTATTGCAACTTGCCACACATTCTTCAGGCTTACCTAGGTTGGCAGATAATTTTTGGCCTGCTGTGCAGGATAGAAAGAATCCCTATGAGAGTTATTCCGAACATTATTTATTGGAGTATTTAACTACCGCTAAGCCTTACAATAAAATTGGAACCCGCTACAATTATTCCAATGTTGGTGCAGGTTTGCTTGGATATGTTTTATGCCAGAAAAACAAATCTTCTTATGAAAAGCTTGTTCATGAGTTGGTATGTTCCCCCTTTGGGATGAACAATACGAATGTTCTTCTGAAAAGTACGCAGCTAAATGATCTGGCTTTAGGCCATTCAAAAGGAAAGGTTGTAAAAAACTGGGACTTTCAGGATGCAACCGCAGGACAGGGAGCCTTAAGGTCAAATATCGTTGATATGAATAAATTTGTAAAACACAATCTGGACCCTAAAAAAAGCGCTTTATTCGAGGCAATAAATTTCACCCAGCAATTACATTTCAAAGATTCCAGCAGTGGAATGAAAATGGGATTAGGCTGGCATATAGGTAGCTTTTATAATGAGAAATATTTAGAACATACCGGGGGCACTGGAGGATACAGGAGTTTTATCGGTATTTGTCCAGAAAGTAAAATTGGAGTTGTTATTCTAAGCAATTCGGACAATGATGTTTCTGCTTTAGGAATAGAAATTCTTAAGGAATTACGTAAATTTTCATTGTAGTTGGGAAAAGTTTTCCCAGATAGTCAAAACTTTTCTATATACACTTTCATTATACTTGTTTTTCTGTTATTTATCTGTTTCCCTTTGAAACAGATATGGTTTGTAATTCAAATTTAAAGGGGGATAAGAACTACGGTATGGTTTTGTTGATTTAATAGATGTCAAATGAAATTTAATTAAATCAAAAATCATAATATATGAAAAAGTCGTTTTTTTTAGCTTCGGCAATTGCTTTTAGTTTGTTTCTTTTTTCTTGTGAACCAGGTCGAAATGATGGAAATGGGGGAACAGGGACTACAGATGAAAGTACAACAACCGGAGGATATGGAAGAGATCATGAAGGAACTCCAGGGGGTACAACAGGAACAGATCAAGATACAACCTCTCATGAAGGTACAACCAGTTCACCTGATAACACAACAACCGGTGCTACTCATGAAGAAACTGAACAAGGTGAACAAGGTGAATATGGTACCGGAACTACCAAAGAAACCACAGGAGGTGGAGCAACAGGGGGTTCTGATTTTCAGGAAGATGAAGGTACTACAGGAGCAGGAGGTACTACAGGAGATACTTCTAATGGAGCTGCTGGTGAAACAAATAAGCCCCAAAAATAATAAGTAGTTTTTAATATATAATTCAGGATTTCCTTTATTTTATAAAAGAAATCCTGAATTATTTAAAACTATTGCCTGGTTTTTTACTAAAGTTCTTTTAAATCCTTATTACTCCAGAGCAATGCAAAGAATAACTACTGAAATAAAAAAGGTATTTACTCTTGATCTTCGTTCCCTTTCCCTGCTTAGAATAGGTATAGGTTTAGTGTTGCTGCTTGATTTGGCAATACGAGCCACCGATTTAAAAGCATTTTACTCTGATGAAGGAGTTTTGCCTCTTAAAACACTTTTTTTGCATAATTGGAATTTATGGAACATTTCTGTTCACACCATTTCTGGTCTTTGGCAGATTCAAGCTTTACTTTTTATTGTCGCTGCATTTTTTTCCTTTTTATTGCTTGTTGGATATAAAACAACACTTTCTTCTCTTATTTGCTGGTTCTTATTATTTTCCCTGCACACAAGAAATCCACTTATTTTACAAGGGGGTGATGATTTGTTACGAATGATGCTTTTTTGGGGTATTTTTCTTCCTTGGGGAAAATTTTATTCTGTGGATGCCTATTATAAGCCAGAACCTTTGGAAAAACAAGTTTTCAGTGTTGCTACCATTGGATATGTTTTACAGATTTTATCAGTCTATTTTTTTGCAGCACTTTTAAAAACCTCTTCTGAATGGACAAATGAAGGAACTGCAATTTATTATGCATTAAGTATTGATCAAATGGTTTTGCCTTTAGGGAAGCTTATTTACCCATTTCCTGTAATTTTAAAATGGATGACACATTTAGTATGGCATCTGGAATTACTTGTCCCTTTTTTATTCTTAATACCATATAAAAATGCTTTCTTTCGTAAAACAGGAATTATTCTTTTAATTTTACTTCATACTGGAATTTCAGTATCCTTATTCGTAGGACTGTTTTTTCTCATAGGCATAGTTACACTCTTTGGGATGATTCCTTCCGATTGGATAGAAAAATTTGATAAAATTGCTTCTCCTGTTAAGATTATGTTATATAATCTTTACGGCTTCTGGATTGATTATAAGAACAAATTTTTTAAGTTTGAATTCAATATAAAAACCCTTTGGAAAAGCAGTAATAAATGGATTTATAGGATCGGTAATGCAACCTTGTCTGTTTTTATTGCTTATACATTGCTGTGGAACTTTCACACTACCAGATATTCTTTTATTAACTTAAATAACTACAATACAGATTTCATCGGTCAATTATTCAAAATAAAACAGAAATGGGGAATGTTTTCCCCTGGAGTATTTAAAGAGGATGGTTGGTTTATTTTGGAAGCCACAACCTATGATGGTAATGTTATTGATATTTATAGAAATGGTAACCAGGTTAATTATTTAAAGCCTGAAAATATAGTCTCATTGTATAAAAATGACAGATGGCGTAAATTTGGAGAAAATAGTATTTTTAAAAGCAATAGCTATATAAGACCTTTATATTGTCAGTTTATGTTTAAAAAATGGAATGAAGCAAATCCACATAACAAAATAAAAGATCTGAAATTAATCTATATGATGGAAAAAACACTTCCTGATTATCAATATATAAAACCCACAAAAAAAGAATTGGCTTTTATTTCTGAATAATTTTGAAATATGACGATATTAGACAAGTAAAAAGAAACTTTATGAAAGAAATAAAAGCCCCTGTGATTTTGTACGATGGTGTATGTAATTTCTGCAATGCAATTGTAAATTTTATAATAAAGTATGATAAAGAAAAAATATTTTTGTTTTCCCCTATTCAAAGCCGAGAAGCAAGAATGTTACTAAGGGAACTGGGAGAACCATTCGCAAATTTAAAAACAGTTTATCTTATTAATGAAAACAAACAGGTATTCAAGCGCTCGGGCGCTGTGTTTGCTATATTTAAAAAATTACCCTATCCTTGGAAAATCTTATCTTTTTTTAATATTTTGCCAAAGTCTTTCTCTGATTTTGTTTATAAAATAATAGCAAAATACAGATACCGAATGTTCGGTAAGACTGACAAGATAATAGAACCAAATAAAGAAGTTAAAGCAAGATTCCTGATTGATTAATCAGCTCTTTGTTTTACTAGTTTAACTTTATTTACTCTGAATAAAATAAAAGAGCTAATGGTGAGTGTTGCAAGTATTTTAGAAAAAATCATTAAATGCAAGTCAAGGTAGGTAATGAATAAATAGGAAAAACAAAATAAAGCTACTGCTACAATTGAAATTAAAATTTTTTTCATATTCTTCAGGTAATTTTAATTAAAAATAAAAGTTCTTATACTTTAAAACTTAGTTTTAAGTTACAATTTTTTTTTACTTTTATTATATCAAATTTAAAACATAATACTATCTTTGCAGTCAAATTAAAAAAAAGCAATAAAAAGATATTGCTAATTGAGCTAAAAAAAGCTCTGGGGACTCAAAATATCAACCGTTCCAAACAAGAATTGAAATATAACAGCAATTAAAATATTGCGGGGTAGAGCAGGGGTAGCTCGTTGGGCTCATAACCCAAAGGTCACAGGTTCGAATCCTGTCCCCGCTACAACAGAGGACGAACCGATATTTTTTCGGTTTTGTCCTCTTTTAGCATCTGGTAAATTCTCTGAAATAGAGTGGGTTGCAAAGAAAAATTCATTAACTTCTTTGGTTAGATATTCACGTTTTTCGGAATCGTATAAAACACCACTTGGAAATACAAGGTCTTGTATTCCTTTTTTTAAAGAATGTTCTCCCAAACGCCAGTATTCAGGGAGTTTTTCGATTAATTGCAGCGAATAGTTTATGTATTTATCAAGGTTCGATATATTTTGTTCTAATTCGTTTAATCTTTCTTGAATTACCAGCAGGCTACTTTTACGTAAACCTATTCCTTCAAGATAAACATCTTCTGGAATTTCGCCTTCTGCAAATCGTATTTTAATTTTTTTTATTGCATCTTGAGCGTCTTTCAGATTTATAGTTAATGAAACTTTTTCTTCTGAGTTTGAATTGTTGAAATGATTAAAAGTTTTTTTAAGTTGGCGGATAAGGGGTTCGATTAGCTTTGGATTTAACTGGTAAGTTTTAAGTAGGTTTACGTAAAGCTCATGAGCGGAAATCTTTAATGACCTTTTTGTTTTATTTGCATTTATGCTTACGCCTTTACATTTTTGGCATTTATAATAAATAACGTTTTTTTTCTTTACTGTATATCCAACTAATTTATTTTCACACTTAATACAATATAAATGATGTGCTAATGGGTAAATGTTTTTATCGTTTTTTACTTTATATCCCTGTTTATTTACTTTTAATATTTCTTGAACTTTAAGGAAGGTTTCTTTTGATACCATTTTCTCCCATTTCCCGTCTATGATTTCACCCTCCAGCATTTTGTGAATTGAAATTCCGCAATAAAATGTATTGCGCCACATTGAGGAAAGGGTTTGTGATGAAATTTTCAACCCTAATGCTTTTAATCGTATAATAATTTGGTAATCCTTCTCACCAGTCGCTTTCCATTCCCACGCTTTTCGTAATAGTTTGCCCTCTGCATTTATTGTGATTCTTTGGGTTTCACTTATTTTTGTTAAATCTTTTACCCGTTTTCCGTAATGGTCATATCCTCTTGGTGCTTTACCGAGCCGAAGCCCATTTTGCAGATGTGATTTCATGCCAGGCACAGTTATTTCCAGTTTGTTTATCGTTTCTTTACGTGCTTCTAATAATCCCTGATAAATATCAATTTTTCCTCTTTCAGTAATTGTACTAAATCCTGTTGAGATTTCAATAAGATTTACATTAAGGTTCTCAATCAACTCGTTTGCGAGTGCAATACCACCTCCCCCTGTTCGGGAGAAGCGGCTTGTTTTAAAAATTAGGATAGCAAAGGGTTTTATTTTTGCCATTCTTACTTCCTCGAGAAGTTTCATAAATTCTTTACGAGTGAAATCTCCGCTGGCACTTTCATATGTGCCACCGAAAGTTTTGGTAATGGCGTAATCGTTTTTTTTTGCAAATTCCGTAGCTGACTTTGTTTGATTACTCAAGCTTTGGTTTACGTATTGGTCTTTGGAAGAAACACGTGTATAGCACCATACATTCCTATTTTCTTTAATTGCATTTACTTTTCGCCCTTTTACGAATTGTTCAAACCTTGAATTGTCCATTGTTAAATGATTTTAAAGTTAAAAAACTAATATTTGCAAGGGTATCAATTATTGTGTCTGCTTCTTCATCAGAAGTTTCCTCAAATCCTTTGCATTTTTTTAATGCATCTTTATTTATTTTTATTTTTTCTATTACATGATGTTCTTGTATTTTATTTTTCATTATCCACGAGATGTACCTATCTCTTGTTGCGATAGGTTGGTTTTACATTCGCGGATAGTTTTATATCCTGTTGCGATTGAATTAAGTCGGTTCGAACTGTTTTAAGTTCTTTTGAAAACCATTGCCATATCACCTGAAAATTAATTTGCTCTCATTTACATATTTTACCCCCTTTCTATTTTTACAAATATAGAAAAGGTTTACGTAAATAATGAAATATGTTCTGTTTCGGGGAGTTTTAATTTTCCAAATAGGTGAAAATCAACAATCTAAATGTATTCGTATCCTTAACATTTAATTTACGTAATAATAAATAGTTGCAATCGTAACCCTAAATACTTACTTTTGAATCAAAATTTATATATGGCTACAACTGAAATAAAAAAAGAGTGCTTGCACTGCTTTAAAAATTACACCACTACCAAGCATTTTGGTAAGTTTTGCTGTGTGAACTGCCGAGTTCTTTATAATAAAAAACTAAAAGTTCAAACCAAAAAAAACTTCTCTAATTATACAGAAGTATTAAAACATTTAAGTGATGCTCTTGATAACATTGTTGAGAATGAGAATGAGAAAGATGATATTGATATAATGCTTAATGATACAATGTTTGCGATAAACAGCTTCCTGAAGGAACTAAAACAAACTAAAGCAAATTCAGAAAAGAATTTTATAATAAAACTTAAAAAGAACCAAGATGGAAAATGCAAATAATAAATTTTCAATGAAGGATTTCAGACCCGATGTGGATAAATCAATTCAAAAAGTAGTTCTTATTATAGGTGTAAGCTTGGTAGGACTATTTGCAGCAAAGTACATACTCAATGGTGTTGCAGGCGTGATTATTGGATTAAAAAATATTAAAACTGCGATGAAACAATGAAAGTTGCTCTTTATAGCCGTGTTTCCACTACCAGCCAAACCACAGAAAATCAAACTATTCGCCTAATCGAGTATGTCGTTAAGAATGGATGGAGTTACGATTTGTATGAAGAAGTGGAAAGTGCCAGAAAAACACGTCCTGTGAAGCAAAGATTGCTTGAAAAAGTGCGTAACCACGAGTATGATGCAGTAGTAATATGGCGACTGGACAGGTGGGCAAGGAGTAGCACAGAACTTTTATTGGAGGTTAAAGAAATGGTAGATAAAAAGATAGGCTTCATTAGCTTAAGTGACAACCTTGATTTTCATACAGCTATTGGTAAACTCCATTTAACAATATTATCTGCTTTTGCTGAATTTGAACGCAACTTGATTTCCGAAAGAACAAAAGAAGGATTAGCGCGAGCAAAATCAGAAGGAAAATCAGCAGGTCGACCTAAAGGTGCAAAAGACAGTAAAAAAAGAAAAAAAAGTGGTTATATACTTCGTGCAGCCAAAGCAAAGCAGGTAATTGCAGAAAAAAAAGGGATTTATAAAAATATTGAAAATTACATTTAATTATGAGAAAGCTATTAATTTCATTGGTTGGAAATACAGGTGTTGGGAAAAGCACCCTTGGAGAACTTCTTCATCTAACTTTATCTGATTTTGCATTATTGCGTATTGATGATTATAGGAAAAAGTTTAATAAAGCTGGAACAAAAGAAGGTGAAACTCTGGCTCAAAAGGCATTTTTGAAAGATGTTGAAAAGAATCACCGAGTAATTTTGGAAAGTAGCGGAATAGGAATGAATTACCAATCCTACATTCATAGTTTTATCAAATCTGCTAATGCAAATGAAAAGAATGTGTTAACGATTAAATTAGTTTGCGTGGAACAAGAAAGACAATGGAGATTAACTAATCGTAATCTTGCAGGGTATAATTACCCACCAATGCCAAAAGAATATGAAAAACTTTTTAGTCAAGAAACTGCCCTTAACAGCAGGTTTAAATTCATTGATGTTGATGCCGACATAGTGATAGACACAAATAGATTTACCACAAAGCAACAGTTCCAACTTTCAATGGCTGCAATTGAAATGTTTGGAATAAAATCAGAATGGAGAACAAGCAACGAAAGGGGACGACCAAAAAAGGCAGCATAGTAAATAATACTCCCCCAAATAATTAAGGCACTCAAAAAGTGCCTTTTTTTGTGCCATCCTCCCCTGTTATACAGTATGTAAATAAACGGACGTTTTTTTGGTAAATTACTATTCTTAAAAAATGAAATTTAAATGGACATAGTACCAGCAATCTTTTAAATCTTTTCAGGGTGGAGAGAAAGTAATTTTATTGCCAGAGTCTAATTCGTTGAAATAAAGGCTGTTGCTTTTATTTATCCTTCTTTGAGGAAATAATTATATTTTCAAGGTCTTGAGAAGGAAAAATTAAACTACTTTGATTATCAAGATTTTTTAAAAATATATATTTTGATGTAATACCTACTAAAATTATTCTTTTTGTAGAACAGATGTAGGTTCCATTATAAAAAAATGAAATATCTGTCTTTGAACCATTTTCAAGGATTTGGCGAGCATTATAATTAACAGATATATAATTCAGGACGAATATTACTAAAAATGAAAATCATGAAAAAATACATGCCTTGATTATTCAAATATTTCCTAATCATAAGTTAAGTATTTTAAGCTTATAAATGCTGGTATAGGTCGTCCACCCCTGCAATTATTTTGCTCCTTAACTCAGGATAATGTAAAGCAATTTGTGTCAAGCCATCCGTTATAATGCAAGTTCCACTTGACTTCATGTCGCTATCTTTAAGAAAGTCAAATAAGGGATTGAGATTATTCTTTCCCATAACCAATACGTCATTAAACATCGTTTCAGTTATGTGTTCGCTAAAGTTGGAAAACAAAAAATCATCGTCCTGCCTACAAAGCTCTATTAGTAATGGTAAACTTCCTTCTGATTTTATTTCTGTCAGTAAGAAGATACAATGAATAGGAACTAATCTCTGCTCATATGAAGTTTTTTGGTTGTGAATTATTTGGGTCAACACATTTTCTAAATCTCTAATCAACTCTTTTCTTGGTAACCTTAAGAGTTGTTGAAGAAGTTCATTGCTTGGTGTGGTCTCTGTACTAATAAATTTGTCAAAGATTGAATTCGATGCCTTAAAAGTTGTCATTATCATTTGTTTTAAGTTTATGAATAATAGTTGCCTTAACTTCATTTATATTCCTGCTAATGTAATTTATTTTTTAATACTTCTTAAAACGTATAGCAGAACTTATTAGAAATTCAGACTGGCAGTAAATATTTTTTCAATGAATTATATGCTTTAACTTTTTATAATGAATATTTATATGAATATATTAAATCAACGTAACACCTCTGTTATCAATGATTTTAAAGGATTTATGATGTTTGTATTTATGAATAATTTATGAATAATTTTAGGTCAATTTTATAGATAATTCAAAAATAGCAAGGATATTGAAAGAGAAGGGCAAACAACAAATAAACTTTGTTCGTTTGAACTAAAAATAAAAAACCCCTTGTATATTTTCAAGGGGTTTTAGTTTAATACAAAGAATTATTGGCTTTGCCTATTTTATACCTATTTAATCAACCAATTCCATTGTTAAACAACCATCTTTTGTAATGGTGACGGTACCTTCCCATTCTGAACCTTCTGAATCTATTGCATAATATTGATGCGTTCCTACTTTTAAATTAAAATTAGCACAACCAGTAGCATTGCAATTGGATGGTGAAGATGAGTAATCCTTGCTTATTGTTTTTGTTTCATTGCCTATTGCAACCCCAATTGGATAATTTGTCGCATACTTATTCCAGAATAGCACATCTCCTTTTGCAGCTTTAACGTAAACTGTTTTAGAAGCATCACTACTCTTTTTTCCATTTTTAGAAAAAACTTCTAATTTAAAGGAAAGAGAACTATTATCTCTATTCGGACTTAAATTAAAATCAACGTCCTTGCTTGTTAATGTTGTTCCATCAGGAAGCGTCCATTTATATGAATTTGCCTCTAAAGATGTACTAGTTAATTTGATAGTTTCGCCTGCCACATATTCATTCTTATCTGTCGTAAATGAGGCGGTAGGTTGTTTTTGGCAACTTGTAAAAAAAGTTGCAATTGCAAAAGATGTTCCAAATAATAGAAGATTGATTTTTTTCATTTGTTTTTGTTTTTGTTTTGTTCCTACTCGTACAGCTTTTCGGATTCCGCTATAATTTAATAATTAAGTTATTTTTTATCGCATTCCAGTTGAATCATTATTTGTTTTTCGGTTGCTTTATGATTTTCAAAAGCAACATCAATATAAGAGGTTAATAGCCCTGCACCAACAATAAACATAGGAAGATTTAACCAGAATGTTGGATTTGTTTTTATTGGCAATTCATATTCTTTTGTTTTGCAACCTTCTGAACTTACTCGAATTAATTTATCTAAATCTGCCCTTTTGATTCTTAAATCTTGATTGGTATATCCAATCTGCTTTGTGTTTAGCATTACTGTTGCAGCTGGCACATTAGAATTTATTCTCACAGTTTGGCTGCTCCCTGAAAAAATTGTTGCACAACTGTTAAGTAAAAAAATGCTTGCCATTAAGGAAGCTGCTAAAATTGTTTTTTTTGTCTTCATGTTTTTGTTTGCTTTTTAAAATTAAGAGGCAAAGAAAAACATTGATAACATTACTTACAGGTAGAGTTTCTGAAACGGGAGTAAAAGATGATAACTGTAGTTAATTTTTAAATAAGCGTTTATTTAGGAATGTGTTCAGG
>JALYPI010000224.1 GCA_030856445.1 Bacteroidota bacterium | reverse complement strand
GTGTTTGTTCTTTATAGCATTTTTAAGTGTAGAGGTAATGGATAACTGTCCAACTACAGTGTCAAAGGTTGTAGGCCTGTATTTTCTGGCTGAAACAATGAAATTTTCCATAATTAATTTTACACTCTATAACACAAGAATGACAAATATAATACTTATTTATTTCTGAAAATGAATTGTTTTTCAACAAAAATTTAACAATCTTAATAAAAATGTGTTTAAATTTCCTTTAATTAAATAAAATAAAACACTACATTTGCCGTCCTTAAAAAAGTAAGGTTCAATTATTAACAACAAAAACAAAGTTAAATTATGTCAAATCGTTATGAAACCGTTTTCATTATGACTCCCGTTTTGTCTGAAGAACAGACAAAGGAAGCGGTAAACAAGTACAAGCAATATTTGCTTGACAACGGTGCTAAGATAATGCACGAAGAAAATTGGGGCTTGCGTAAGCTTGCTTATCCTATTCAGAAGAAAAGCACAGGTTTTTATCACCTGATTGAATTTGAAGCTGAAGGTACTGTGATTTCAGGATTTGAAGTACAGTATAAAAGAGATGAGCGTATCTTGCGTTTTCTTACTGTAGCTCTGGATAAACATGCAGTTGCTTACGCAGAGAAAAAAAGAAATAAATCAAAGAATTCCCAACCTGCAGAAGTTAAATCAGCTGAAGCTTAAAATTTTGTAAATATGTCAAATTCATCAGAAATAAGATATCTTACTCCTCCTAGTGTTGAAGTTAAGAAGAAAAAATATTGCCGATTTAAAAGAAGCGGTATTAAATTTATTGATTACAAAGATGCTGATTTCCTAATTAAATTAGTGAATGAGCAAGGTAAAATTTTACCAAGAAGACTTACAGGAACTTCATTGAAATTCCAAAGAAAAGTTGGTCAAGCAATTAAAAGAGCACGTCATTTGGCTTTGATGCCTTATGTAGCTGATATGTTAAAATAAGGAGGACAGAAAATGGAAGTAATTTTAAAAAAAGACGTTAAGAAATTAGGCTACGTAGATGATGTAGTAAACGTTAAACCAGGTTATGGAAGAAATTTTCTTATTCCAACCGGAGCAGCTATCATTGCCAATACTACAAATAAAAAAGTACTTGCTGAAACTCAAAAACAGCGTTCTTTTAAAGAGGCAAAACTAAAGGAAACTGCAGAGAAAAATGCAAAAGCTTTAGAAGAAATGACTGTTAAAGTACCTACAAAAGCAGGCGAAAGCGGTAAGATTTTCGGTTCTATCACAACTATACAAGTTGCTGATGTACTTAAAAAGCTTGGTGTGGATGTAGAAAGAAAATACATTACAATTAAAGAAGAACCAATCAAAAATCTTGGTACTTATACTGCTTCTATCAGACTTCACAAAGAAGTAACTATCGAAGTTAAATTTGAAGTTGTAGAAGAGTAAGATTGTTATTATTTATTCATTGATAAAAAAGCTGAACAATTTTTGTTCAGCTTTTTTTGTTCCTGCTATTCTAAGAGAATAAATAGAACTTATTTATACTCCATCAATAAACTTTGCAAGCAAGGAGAGGAATGGTTTCTCCATTGCTTACTATAAACGTATTCCTATAAACAAAATATCATCTACTTGCTCCAGGTTTCCCTGCCAATCATTTATTGCTTTTTCAAGAATAACTTTTTGCTCGCTCATGTTTTTATTCCTCAAAGAAACCAATAGCTCTTTTAATTGGCTCTTCTTAAATTTTTTCCCCTTTTCTCCACCGAATTGATCTACATAACCGTCAGAAAACAAATAAATGGTATCTCCTTCTTCTAACTGAACTTCGTGATTTGAAAATAAGGTATTGTGTTCGGGAACATAAGAACCGATTGGTTTTTTATCTCCTTTAATTTCTTCTAATACCTCTGTAGAATTAGTAGATTTATTGTTTTTCTTAATGATCCATAAAGGATTGTTGGCACCGGAAAATTGAACGGCTTTATTTTTTATGTCAATTGAGCACAAAGCAATGTCCATTCCATCTTTTACTGAAAAATCATCTTCTTTCCGTAGTGTTTTTGATAAGCTTTTATTCAGTTCGTTTAAAATCAAATCCGGCCTGATAATTCCATGTTCATTAACAGCCTGGTTTAAAATATTGTTTCCAACAATAGACAAAAAAGCTCCTGGCACTCCATGTCCGGTGCAATCAGCAGCGGCAACTAAAATTATAGAATCATCATTAATAAAGCTTGGATTTAAATCAGTTTTATTCTTTACGGTTGAGTTAGTTTTCTCCATCCAATAGAAATCTCCGCTAACAATATCCTTTGGTTTAAATAATATAAATGATTGGGAAAAGGTTTTTAAAAAGGCTTCATCAGAAGGAAGTATCGCCTTTTGTATTCTTTTCGCGTAATTTATACTATCTGTAATGTCCTTGTTTTTTATTTCTATTATTTCTTTCTGGTTTATTACCTCCTTTGTTCGGGAATTTACCAAATTCTCAAGTATTCGTTGAGTTTGGCGAAGTTTCATTGTTCTCCATTTAAACAATAAATAGATTGTTAAAATGAAAATTAAGATAATAAAAGCATAAAAAGTCTTTGTTAGATAGAAGGGAGGGGTTATAATGATTTTTATTGTTCTCCCGGTTTCACTCCAAATGTCATCATTGTTTGAGGCATTAATCCTGAATAAATAGGTGCCCGGATCAAGGTTGGTATAACTTACAAAGTGTTTGTTTCCTAGCATTATCCAATCTTTATCAAAACCCTCCATTTTGCATGCGTATTGATTTTTTTCAGGTGCTCTGAAATCAAGACCTGCAAATTCAAAGGATAAAAAATTTTGATCGTGTGCAAAGGTTAATTCGGTTAAATATGCCTTGGCAGTATCTGATTCAATTTCCTTTCCAAATAGTTTTACTGATGTTAAAAGTACCTGGGGGACATTTTTGTTTTTCTTTAATAAGGAGGGTTCAAAAAGGGAAAGACCGTTAATTCCCCCAAAATACATTATTCCACTTTCCCCTTTACAATAAGCGCCTTGGTTAAACTCGTTGCTCTGCAACCCATCACTTAAATTATAATTCTGAACTAAATGGCTGCTTTTATTGAATCTGCAAAGTCCATTGTTGGTGCTTAACCATAAATTATCCTGTTCATCCTCAAGTATCCCATAAACGACATTGTTTGGCAATCCTTCATTTTCTGAGAACTGTTTAAAACTATAGTCGGAATTCATTAAATTTAGTCCACCTCCGTCAGTTCCAATCCACAACTGGCCTTGTTTATCTTCATAAATGCATCTTATTCTGTTGCTGCTAATTGAAGTGGAATCATTTACGTTGTTCCTGAAAATTTGAAAAGATTCTGCACCTTTTTTTAATAAATTCAATCCCCCTCCATTAGTTCCAACCCATAAATTTCCTTTTTTGTCAGCAAATAGTGAAATTACTTTGTCGTTTGATAATGAGTTAGCTTCTTCAATGTCATTTCGATAATGTGTAAAAGTTTCTGTTTTATTGTCAAATTTGTTTAAGCCGCCTCCCCAGGTTCCTATCCAAAGTGCTTTTTCAGTGTCCTCTGCTATACACCATATATCGTTATCACTAACTGAAAGAGGATTGCCTGCTTGATTTTTATAATTTTTGAATTTTCCATCTAACCATAAATTTAAGCCTCCTCCATAAGTTCCAATCCAGATGCTATTATCACTGTCTTTAAAAATAGTCCGTACTATGTTTCCGCTAATAGAAGCAGGAGAGTCATCATTTTTATAGGAAGTATATTTTTTTTCCGAAGCATTGTAAAAATTAAGACCTCCTCCGTAGGTGCCAATCCATAGGTTATTGTTTTTATCCTCAAGGACTGACATAATTACGTTTTCACTTAGGCTGTTTGAATTAAAAGGATCGTGTTTATAATGATCAAATGTTGCCGCCACTGGATCGAAATAACATACTCCTCCTCCTAATGTACCAATCCAAACCAAGCCTTTTTTATCCTTGTAGGAACATAGTATAATATTATTACTTAAAGAGTAGGGAGAGATAGGATTGTTTTTGAATTGGTTGTATTTTTTTTGAGTTGGGTCATAATTGAATAATCCTGATCCGTAACTTCCAAACCACAATACACCTTTTTGATCCTCAAATAATGTCCAAATATCATTGCTTTTTAAGCTATTTGCTTTTCCTTCATCCATTTTGTGATGCTGGAAAGAATAATCCGCTGGACTGAAAACATTAACTCCTCCACCTGAAGTAGCAATCCATAAATTTCCCTTAGTGTCTTCAGTAATTGATTGAACAAAATTATGACTTAGACTATTTTGGTTTTTCTTATCAGATACAAACCTTTTAAAAGTTTTGTCTTCTTTATTAAATAGATTGAAGCCATTATCAGCTGTTCCAATCCAAACCCTTTCTTTACTGTCCAGGAATACTGTTCGTATTTTATCACTGCTTAAGGATAATGAATCTGATTCTGAAAATACAAAACGCTTAAACTCCCCGGTTTTGCTGTTAAACCTGTTTAAGCCCGAAACAGTGCCAACCCAAAGATAATCAGAATTGCCTGCAATTGACATTATAGTATTGTTGCTTATTGAAGAAGAATTATTTTCGCTATATTTATAGTGCGTAAACTTGTCTGTTACCGGATTTAATCTGTTTAATCCTCCGCCATAAGTACCAATCCAAATTATTCCTTGACTATCCTCATAAAGAGACTGAATAAAATTGTCAGAGAGTGAATTAATGTTTGAAGCTTGATGTTTATACAATTTAAAGCCTTGGCCGTCATATCTATTCAGTCCGTCTTGAGTTCCTATCCAAATAAAGCCCTGTCTATCTTCAATGATACAATTAACTGTGCTTTGTGATAATCCCTGAAGTAGAGAAATGGTTTTAAACCTTGGCTCTTGCTGGGCCAAAACAAACTGTATGTTTAAAATAAAAAAAAGAAACAGCCAATGACTAATCCTTTTATAAAAATTGAATATTATTAACATTTTTGCAAGAATACACTTAATTATTTGTCCTGTTGCTTTTTTCCTTAAGGTTGATAGCACATTTATTTATCACTCAAAATTACTGATTTTATTAATGCACGGGCAATCCTGTAGAATAATTTTAATCAGCCCTTAAAGCCTCAATAGGATCAAGTTTAGCCGCTTTTGTGGCTGGATAATAACCAGAAATAAGCCCTACAAAAAAACACAGTAATACTCCTGAAATTATCCAGGCCCAAGGGATTATAAAACCTCCACCAATAATCATGGAAGTAGCATTGCCTATTAATATTCCAAGGATTATTCCTAAAAATCCTCCTAATTGGCAAATAACAATAGCTTCAATTAAGAACTGATTCTTTATTGTTTGTTGGTTTGCTCCAATGGCCTTACGTGTGCCGATTTCTTTAGTACGTTCACTTACCGACACAAGCATAATGTTCATAAGGCCAACTGCAGCTCCTAGAAGTGTAATAAAACCTATAATTGTTGCTGCAGCAGTTACATATTTAATGTTATCAATAAGAATGTTAGCAAGATTATCACTTTTTATTACTTCGAAATTCTCTTCCTCATTAAGGTCTACTTTTCTTATAATACGAAAAGTACCAACCGCTTCACCTATGGTTTGATTAAGTCTTTCTGTGGAAGGGGCCAAAACATTTATGACATAAGATAAATTTGGCCTGGAAAAGTACTGCCTCATATTGGAAAGGGGGATAATACAATTTTTATCTCCTCCAAAACCCATACTTGAACCCTTTTCCTTGAGAACTCCTATAACTTTATATTTTCCATTGCCTATGGTAATGTCCTTGTTAATGGCATCCTCATTTTTTATAAATAAAAGATCTGCAATACTTTTTCCTATTATTGCTACATTGCTGCTATACTGAAGCTCCTGAGGGGAAAAGTTTCTTCCTGCCTCAATTTCATACCCTGAAGTAATTATGTAATTTTCATCTCCACCAAAAACAGTAATATTTGGATTGGTTTTATTGGATTTGTATTTTAAAGTAGCCCCCCATGTAGCTACAGCAGATACAGAAGTTCCTGCACCATGTTTATAACCATCTTTAAAATCCATGGCCTCCTTATAGCTTATACTCCTGTATACCTGAGGTTTTTTTCCGCTTTTTCCTATTCTTATATTTGAGCCCTTGTTTCTAACAGTAAAAGTATTGGCCCCCATATTAGTGAAGTTACTTGTAATGGAACCTTTAATGGCATCAATGGCAGTTAAAATGCCAACAAGAGCGGTAATTCCAACGGCAATAATAAGCACAGTAAGAATAGTTCGAAGTAAATGACCTCGTACCGATCCAAAAGCAATAAATATATTTTCTTTAAAAACCTGGTTCATTTAATTAATCAATTTGTTTTTTTTCTGCTGGCTTATTCATTGAAAATTTGCAATTATAAAGACTATTTAATAGACTATAAATGTAAAAATAATAGCGACAGTAGCGATAAACTTTTTTATAGTCGGTATATTTTATATATTCGTGGCAAAATCACTATATTTACTAAATACAAAAATATAAAAAGGCAAAACTATGGCATTTGATTTTGAAATGATTCAGGCGGTTTATAACCATATGGCTGAAAAAATTGAGCTAGCAAAAGAGGTTGTTGGAAGACCTCTTTCATTAACAGAGAAAATTCTTTATTCTCATCTTGATTTTCAATCGGATGACAAAGCATATTCCAAAGGAAGACCTGCAAAGGCTTATGGTAGGGGAGTTGATTATGTTGATTTCCGTCCAGATAGAGTTGCTATGCAGGATGCAACTGCTCAAATGGCGCTTTTACAGTTCATGCAAGCAGGAAGAGATCAGGTTGCTGTTCCTTCAACAGTACATTGCGATCATCTTATATTAGCTAAAGCCGGAGCAAAGGCCGATTTAGATTCAGCCATAAAATCCAATAAAGAAGTTTTTGATTTTCTTTCCTCAGTTTCAAATAAATATGGGATTGGTTTTTGGAAACCAGGAGCTGGTATTATTCACCAGGTAATTCTTGAGAATTATGCTTTTCCAGGCGGAATGATGATTGGTACGGATTCTCATACAGTAAATGCTGGTGGATTAGGTATGATTGCCATTGGAGTAGGTGGTGCTGATGCTTGTGATGTAATGGCAGGATTACCTTGGGAGCTTAAATTTCCTAAATTAATAGGAGTTAAATTAACTGGTAAACTAAGTGGATGGACATCAGCAAAAGATGTTGTTTTAAAAGTAGCTGGAATACTTACAGTAAAGGGTGGTACAGGAGCAATTGTTGAATATTTTGGTGAAGGTGCTGAATCTCTTTCTTGCACAGGTAAAGCTACCATATGTAATATGGGTGCTGAAATTGGAGCTACAACTTCAATTTTTGGATATGACCAGAAAATGTCTGAATACTTAAAATCAACTGATAGAATAGATATTGCACGTGCAGCTGATAATATTGCTCCACACTTAACTGGAGATCCAGAAGTTTATATCAATCCTGAATCCTATTTTGATCAGGTAATTGAAATTAACTTAGATGAACTTGAGCCACATATTAACGGTCCTTTTACTCCTGATTTAGCCTGGCCTATATCTCAATTTGCACAAGCAGTTAAAGATAACAACTGGCCTGCAAAATTGGAAGTAGGACTTATAGGATCTTGTACAAATTCATCTTACGAGGATATTTCCCGTTCTGCCAGTATTGCAAAACAAGCTGTAGATAAAGGTTTAAAAACTAAAGCTGAATTTACAATTACCCCTGGCTCTGAATTAGTTAGATATACTGTAGACAGAGACG
>JALYPI010000203.1 GCA_030856445.1 Bacteroidota bacterium | reverse complement strand
TCGTAAGCCATTGCTTTTTCTACATTATACTTACACATATTACATACAACAGAGGTTTTAATGGTAACTTCTTCCCTGTTTTTCTTTTCCTGGGCATAAAGGTTTGTAGATAAAATAATCAATGCTGCTGCAATTATTGTTTTTATAGTTTTCATAGTTTGGTTTTTGTTAAGTTTTTATTTCTAATTAATGATTAAGATATTATGAGTTGACCTGTTTTCCTTTGTTTTAATGAATATTTATCTGTGTTTATGATCTTATTTAATTTTAAATTTAACTCCTGCATAAATTACTCTTCCCATCAAAGGTCCCCAAACAAGAGAGGCGTCAAAATCAGGTCCGAAAGGGTCTTGGGCGGCAATTACTGGATTTTGCTGCATGAAGTTTGATAAATTTTCTCCTCCTAAGTAAATATCCAGATTCTTAAAACTGCGAGTAACCTGACCAAGAAATATCCAATAGGACGGAGAGCGTTCAGCCAAGTGATACTGACTATTATGAATATGTTCTCCGGGAATCCGTGTTCCGCCATACCATTTGGCTGTTGCATCAAATTTCCATTTGTCAAACTTGCTGTAATAGGTGGAGTTCAAAAGAACTCTATGCCCTGAAACCAAAGGTTTTTGAAGCAATGTCCCATTATAGGTTGTCCAGACATCATACCATTTATATGCAGTTTTAAACTCCAGAGATTCACCAGCCTCTACTATAAATTCAGTTTGAAAACTGTTGGAATAACTTTGTCCTTGAAGGTTATAAAAATGTATCTGATTTATATTCCTGTCATAATCCACCACAATTTGATTGGTAAAATCTGTGCGGTAAAAATCAGTATTCCAAACTATTCCCTTTTTCCCCAACAATATTTGATGAGTAAAGGAAGCTCCGTATGTCCAACCAACTTCTGGAAGCAGGTTTTTAGCAACATGAATACTTCTCGAACTGGCAAGTACTGCTGAATTTTCAGCAAAAATATTAGCAACTCTAAATCCTCTTCCAGCAGATAACCTGAAATAGGTTTTAGGGTTAAAATGATATTTAACATGCAATCTGGGAGTAGGAATAAAACCATACATATTATGGTAATCTGCTCTTACTCCCGCTAAAACAGAATACTTATGTTCTATATCATAATTGTATTCAGCAAAAATTCCGGGTACTTGCTCCTGTCTTGAAAAAGCACTATCATTAAATACTTCAGTATAGTTGTCAGATAAAAATGACGCCCCTGCCTTAATTTTATGATCGGTTGTGTAAATAAAATCCTGTAAAATCAGGTTTAAATACATCGTGTTTTGTTCTCCCGAATAGGTTCTTAGCCCAAAAAAGGATTCCTGCTTATAGTGTTTAAAGTTAGTGATTAAGCCAAGACTTCTAAAAGGCCTGGCTTGAGAATTAATTCCTGTTTTAGAAAAAGCTTCAAATTGCCTGCTATCTATACCAATTCCATACGCATTTTGGGTTCCATGATCTTTTTCCGGATTGAAAAACACCTGGCCTCCTGTTCTTTCCTCAGCAAGAGCTTTTACACCAAACTGAGCAGTAATTTTTCCTTTTCCTGTATACTGCCAGCGATTAAAAACATTTAATTGTTTTTGCAAAGGAGCATCTAAAAAACTGTTCTTATCCTGGTCTATACGTTTGTTTAACATACTACCATGAGTAAATAAAAGAGTGGACCATTTCTCATTCGCTTTTTGAGCCAGGTGAACATTTAATTCATATCTCCCTCTATTATTTACATACTGATTTACAAATAATTTATCTGCTTCATCGGGTTTCTGAAACTCAACATTAATTTGGCCGCTTATGGATTCATAACCATTTACTACAGAACCTGTGCCCTTTGTAACCTGTATTGACTCAATCCAGGTGCCGGGAATAAAACCTAATCCATAAGCAGAGGCTAGTCCCCTTATAGCAGGAGTGTTTTCTGTCATTATTTGAGTATAGGTGCCATCCAATCCAAGCATCTGTATTTGCCTTGCACCAGAAACAGCATCTGTGTAACTGACATCTACAGAGGCGTTGGTTTCAAAGCTCTCAGCAAGATTGCAACAGGCTGCTTTTTGCAATTCTTTAGATGAAATGTTTTCTGTATTAATTGGAGTCATAGAAGAAATGCTTGTTGACTGCTTCCTTTCTGAAATCTCTACTGTTTTTAGATCAACAGAGCTTTTCATTTCAACAGAAATTTTTGAAGAATTCCTTACAGTAATAGTGTCTGTTTTAAATCCAACAAAACTTACTATCAACTTTGCCGGAAAACTTTCTGGAGGGCTTATTCCAAAGGTGCCATCAGAATTACTGGCGGTTCCTGTATAAGTGTTAAGCCAAAATACATTTACACCAGGCAAAGGTGATTTAGCTCCATTTTTGTTTTCATAAACATCTCCAAGTATATTCTGAGAGTAGCCGGGAATAATGAAAACAAGGAGTATTAGAAGTGAATAAATACGTTTCATTTTTTGATTTTAATTTTGAAATGCTTAAAGTAAAATTTAGCTAATTACAGCCGAAATGACTGTTTTTCAAAAAAAATCAGATACGAAAGATATTTATAAAAGTAAGGATAGACACTCCATAGAATAAGGGAGGTGTTTCAAAAACAACCTGAGGTAAAACAGGGTGAAAAGTACTTGTTTGAAATGGAGCAAGAAAACTAAATACAGCTACTATTTGAGCTTCTTTAATTTTTAAAACATTTTCAATAGACAATAAGTCTACCTGAACATAACCAGTAACAAAATCACAGCAACGTACATCTAAAGATCCATTTTCTGTGTTTTTATCTTCTTCATCTAAAGGAAAACAGGATTTTTTTTCTAATAAAGAAAATGTTGTTTTGCCTCCTGATAAACAGATCATTTTATTAACAGAAATGCCAATGCTTGATAAAAGCAGGAAAACTGCCAGCAAAATATGGGCTGTATTTTTGAAACTGTTAATCATTCGAATACAAAAATAGCTTAAATACAGGTAAATAGCAAATAAATCAAAGGGGTGGTCAATTTACAAAATGAAATTTGCCATTTTTATACTTGTATGTTTTGTCCTCAATCTCTATTGTATCATTTTCTTTAATCTGGTCTAAATTATTCAGATCTGATTTACTTGTATGAAAAGAACCATTGGTTTCTTTGGCCAGTGAAAGATATTGTACATTTATCCTACTTCCTGCACCGCACAAAATCACTCTTACTGGTTTATTTATTTCAGGTATCAGCTCGAAATCCCGCATACTTTCATAATTATCAGCGATCAAAATTATTTCATCATAATTATCTGAGTATTTCATTCCTGTTAAAATTGCTTCAATATCATTTTCCAAAGACTCTCCACCACCAGAGCCCTTTTTCATACATTCTGTTACTGTTTTTAATACTTCTTCAAAGGAGGAGTTTTCAATGGGATAAATACCTCCGGTATTGCCAATTTCTTTTAAATGTGATTTTGTTTTATTGCCATCATTAAAAAACACAAAAAAACTTGCTCGGTTATTTTCAGATTGTTCTTTTATCCATAAAAGTGCTTGAGCAATATAGGGAGACATACTTCCTGTAGCATCTAATACTATCATCATGTTCTTCCAATGATTATTCCGGTTAAAAACACTGGTAACAGTAGAATCTATGAATTGGAAATTAGAAGAAATGATCGTTTTAGATTCAAAATAAAAATCGTCTTCTTTTATTAAAATTGAATCATGTACATAACCCACTTTATCGTCCCAACGGCTTTTAATCTCATATTTTGCATTAGATTTATCGGGCTTGTTAAGTGAGTCTAAACGGGTTTTTTGCTTGAAAAAATCTTCCAGGAATTTTGCTTCCTGTTGTAATGAATGATCTGTGATATAGGGACGAAGCGTAAATATAAAACCATGAAACAGCCCTTCGCATTCATTCTTAGAGTTTCCAAAAGTCTGTTCTACTAATTGAAATTCCCATAATGGATTATCAAATAACTCTGGAATCAATTGATATAGCTTATCTAACCGCTTTTTATTTAATTCTTTTTGATTAAAAGATTCATCAGCACGAAACTGAGTATATACTAATTCTATTTTTTGGATAATGTTTTGTTTTAAAAAACCCTTCAATTCTTTATTTAATATTTCCTCTTTAGCAAATGGCATTGAGATATATACCTGATGCTCTTTTAATTGCAAAATATTAACATTTTCAACAAATTGAACAGGTGTATTTAAAAGTCCTTCATATTGCTGTGCTTCCATCCTATTGATAATGAACAGGCAAATAAAAAAAACAAGGGTGTTTTTTATCATTAAATTATTGAATAAGTAGTTGTGTATAATCTGTTTAAATATTAAATCTAACGAAAAAAGAACCTAATTTAAACAAAAACATCAATTTGTTTTTCAAATACTTCTTTTCCTATAATGTAATTGGATTTGTCTATAATCTCTTTTTACTTAATGTCTTTTTTATTATTTAAGCTTCGTGCTTTTATTATGATTTTTACAATTTACTTTAGATTCTGTTAAAAACGAATAGCAACTAAAAGATTAATCCTTGTAACGCTAAAAAACAAGAATACATTTTTTATTGATATTAATTAAAAAAATCATTGCAATACCTTTATCCTAATTATCTTTGCTACTTTATTTAATACAATCATTAGTATAAAACCCTTATTCATAATCAATAAAAGAATATAAAATGTATCAAAAACTGCCTTATATTATTGCCCTTTTAACCATAATTGGAGGAGTCTTTATTTCTATTTTATTTGGGGTTAATGAAGATTATTTTAAAAGTAATATTGAAAAGAGCCTTGAGAAGAACATAAAAATTTCTCAAATGACTGATGAGTCAGAAAAAGCAGCTTATATTAAAAACGAAAAAGATAAAAACTGGAGATATTATCAAAGATTTCATTTTCATTCAACAGGAATAGGGTCAATAAGTCTTGTTGTTTTATTGTTTTTATTCCTTATTTCCGCTCCCGATAATATAAAAACAGTATCTGCATATTTGATTGCTCTTGGAGGTTTTCTATATCCTTACTATTGGTTGTTTGCTGGCATATATGGTCCGGAAACAGGGCGTGATGTTGCTAAAGAAACCTTTGCTGTTTTTGGCTATATGGGAGGTGTATTTCTTATTGGATTGATTTTAACACTGGTTCTTTCTATTAAATATCCATTGAAAAAACTGAAATTTGATTAATTATATAGTATTAAACCTGTTCAATTTCATCATTTTGATTATCACCTAACTTTTTAAGCAAAACAATATCAAAAACAGTATGGGCAGTCATAACAGTAATTAATCCAACGAATTCAAATAAATAACCAAACCCACCCATTAATATTACCATTGCAACTCCATATATGCTCATTCTCCAGTTTGTGGGGTTAAGATAGCCATGAAGGGCAACAAAAGCTATTGCAGTTAACCATACCCCTAAAAACGGTTGAATAGCGCCCCGAAAAAAAATTTCCTCCCCTACTCCTGCAGATAAAGAAATGAAAATTATTTTTGTATTACTTAAGTTTAGTTGAGAAATCATTTTTTTGTAAAAACCTCTTTCTTTAGTAAAAATAACTCTTGAAATAATAAACCAAGCAATTCCAGCACTGAATAAACCATACGCAATTCCGATTAATACTTGCAGGGGAATTTCCCATCCTTTTAATAAGACTGAAAGAAAATCTTTTTCTTGAAAATATTCAATAATAAAAACACCGCCAAGGCCGAAAACAACCAGTGTAGCAAGGCCGAGAAGTGTTACTAGTTTGTTCACTCTGCTTTGGCTTTTAAATTTTTTGGATAATCAATATTATAGTGCAGGCCAACGCTTTCTTTTCTGTGCATTGCTGTTTTAATGATGATATAACCCACTTTAATCATGTTGCGAAGTTCACAAAGTTTTTGGGACAGGGTAGTTCTCTGATATAATGCCTCTGTTTCATTGTGTAAAATTAGAAGGCGATCAAATGCTCTTTTAAGCCTTAAGTCGGAACGCACAATGCCTACATAATTGGTCATAATAGCCTTAAGTTCTTTCAAACTTTGGGTAATAAGTACCATTTCTTCTGGATTAGCAGTGCCTTCTGTATTCCATTCAGGAATTCCTTTACAAAAAGAGCTGCTATTTACTTGCTCTATCGCAGCTATAGCTGCGTTATGGGCATATACAATTGCTTCAAGCAAAGAGTTTGAAGCAAGCCTGTTTGCGCCATGCAAACCAGTAGATGCACATTCTCCTACAGCAAATAAATTGTTAATGCTGGTATGACCGTGTAAATCTACTTTAATTCCTCCGCACATATAATGTGCTGCAGGCACTACGGGTATATAATTAATGCTTATATCAATGCCCATTTTTTTACATTTGGAATAGATATTCGGAAAATGGCTTAAAAGATCCTCCTTGGAAATAGATGTACAATCCAGGTAAACATAATCCTCTCCCCTCACCTTTAGCTCATTGTCAATGGCCCGAGCAACGATATCTCTTGGAGCTAATGATTTGCGTTTATCATATTTATGCATAAAAGCTTTGCCATTCTTTGTTTTTAAAACGCCTCCATGTC
>JALYPI010000141.1 GCA_030856445.1 Bacteroidota bacterium | reverse complement strand
AAACTACTCTTATTGTATATGGATTATCCTCTCCTGTAGGCAGCATGTTTTTAAGTGCTCTTAAAGCTAAGTTGCCATGTCCAACTTCTCTTCGGCTTGTACCTCTGTTAGGTCTTGCCTCTCCGGTTGAAAATGAAGGGAAGTTATAATGCAAAATAAACTTTTCAGTTCCCTTGAAAATAGCTCCATCAATCATTTGCTCATCCAGTTTAGTTCCTAGAGTAACAGTGGTTAAGGATTGAGTTTCTCCGCGTGTAAATAATGAAGAACCGTGAACAGAAGGTAAATAATCAACCTCACTCCATATTGGTCTTATTTCATTCATTTTTCTACCGTCAAGACGAATTTGCTCGTCTAACATTGATCTTCTAACCGCTTCTTTTTCAATTTGGTAAAAATACTTTTGTATTAATTGACCTTTTTCTTTTACTTCTTCTTCACTAAGCGTAGCAATATATTCATTTCTTACTGCTTCAAAAGCTACTTTACGTTCAGATTTTTTAGGATTTCCTTGTTTGGCTACATCATAAAATTTCTGATAAACAGCAGCCTTAATTACATCTTTAAGAACAAGATCATGTGTTTCATGACTATAAGTTCTCTTGATATGAGATTTTTCTATCTTTTTACTTAAGTCAAGCTGTGCCTGACATTGTATTTTAATTTCAGTATGAGCAAGTTTAATCGCCTCTATCATATCAGCTTCACTCACCTCTTTCATTTCACCCTCTACCATCATTATGTCAGATAAAGTACCTGCAACCATCATATCAATATCTGAAATTTCCAAATCAGAAATAGTAGGATTAATTACATATTGTCCGTTTATCCTTCCAATTCTAACCTCAGAAACTGGTCCGTTAAAAGGAATATCCGATACAGCAATTGCGGCAGATGCAGCAAGGCAAACCAAAGCATCGGGAGCAACA
Source organism: Bacteroidota bacterium (assembly GCA_030856445.1). GTDB lineage: Bacteria > Bacteroidota > Bacteroidia > JACCXN01 > JACCXN01 > JACCXN01. The sequence goes on along the minus strand of JALYPI010000141.1, from coordinate 2,593 downwards.
TTTTTTTCTGCAGAAATTAACATTATCTGCACTTGTGTTTCTGCATGATAATCATCTGGAAAAAGTGGCCTTAGGGCACGGTCAATAATTCTATCTATTAATATTTCGTAATCAGAAGGTCTTGCTTCTCTCTTAAAAAACCCGCCTGGGAATTTACCAACTGCAGCATATTTCTCTTTATAATCAACTGTTAAGGGTAAAAAATCTACTCCTTCTTTAGCGTCTTTACTTGATACTACTGTGGCAAGTATCATAGTGTCTCCACTTCTAACTACAACAGCACCATCAGCTAATTTAGCTAGTTTTCCTGTTTCAATTGTTATAACACTTCCATTAGAAAGTGTTATTGTTTGTGTTGTTCCTAAATTTGTCATTTTTCTTCTTTTCGTTTATATTTCCTCTTTTATTAATTCCTCTTGTACACCTTTAATAATGCAAAAAAGGCAATTTAAAAAATTGCCTTTTTGAATTAAATTTTATTTGTTTTTGAAAAACATGTGCTTATTTTCTAAGATTAAGCTCTTTCAATATAGCTCTATATCTTTCAATTTGATTATTTTTAAGATAATTCAGAAGGCTTTTTCTTTTTCCTACTAAAAGAATAAGAGATCTTTCAGTATTAAAATCTTTTTGATTTCTTTTAAGATGTTCAGTAAGATGATTAATTCTATGAGTGAATAGAGCAATCTGTCCTTCAGAAGATCCTGTATCTTTATTGGATTTACCGTGCTTTTTGAAAATATCCTGTTTGATTTCTGTTGTTAAATACATATAGTTTATACTTTTTTTCTATAAATAAAGGTTGCAAAGATATTAAATCTTTTAATATAACGTAATTAATTTTTAAACATTTTAATAAGAGTGGAAATTTTATTTTTTAATTCCTTCCTGCTCACTATCAGATCAAGAAAACCATGCTCCAGAACAAATTCAGAAGTTTGAAAATCCTTAGGCAGATCTTTACCAATTGTTTCTTTTACAACCCTTGGACCAGCAAAACCTATTAGTGCACCAGGTTCAGCAATATTTACATCTCCAAGCATAGCAAAGGAAGCAGTAATACCTCCAGTTGTAGGATCGGTTAATAAAGAGATGTATGGTATCTGAGCATCGGCAAGCAATGTTAATTTTGCTGAAGTTTTTGCCATTTGCATTAGTGAAAATGCAGCTTCCATCATTCTTGCACCTCCTGATTTTGAAACAATTATAAGGGGGGTTTCATTTTTAATACAATAATCAATAGCTCTGGAAATTTTCTCGCCCATTACTGAACCCATTGACCCACCAATGAATCCAAAATCCATGCAGGCAATCATGGCGTTATATCCATTGATTTTGCCATGCCCTGTTCGGATAGCATCATTTAATCCCGTTTTCTTAATAGTGCTTTCTATTCTATCTGAGTACTTTTTTGTATCTTCAAATTTAAGAGGATCAGCAGAACTTAGATTGGCATTAATTTCTGTAAACTCATTCCCATCAAAGAGAATGTTAAAATAGTCTATAGAAGAAATTCTTTCATGATAGGAGCAGTTGAAACAAACAAAAAGATTTTCAGAATGCTCTTTTGTTGGTATAATTTGTTTGCATTCAGGACATTTATACCAAAGGCCCTCTGGAGTTTCTTTCTTTTCAGTTGTAGTTATACCTTCTTTTATTCTTTTAAACCATCCCATGTTTTATGCTGTTTTTATTTTAAATTTAAGCCAGGTCAATTTGCTTTTCCAAATAAACATCCTGTACTGCATTTAAAAGTGCTATACCGTCTTTCATTGGTTTTTGAAAAGCTTTTCTTCCAGAAATAAGCCCTTGCCCTCCTGCTCTTTTATTTATTACTGCAGTTGCTACTGCATCGGAAAGATCTGAACTCCCTTTAGATTCCCCACCAGAATTAATCAAGCCTATTTTGCCCATGTAACAGTTTGCTACTTGATAACGGCAAAGGTCAATAGGGTGATCTGTAGTAAGTTCTTCGTAAACTTTTTTATGTGTTTTACCAAAATTAACGGCAGGATACCCCCCATTGTTAACAGGTAATTTTTGTTTTATAATATCAGCCTGAATAGTTACACCCAAATGATTGGCCTGAGCTGTAATATCTGTTGCTCCATGATAGTCCACACCATCTTTTTTGAATCCATTGTTTCTTAGGTAACACCATAATATTGTTGCCATTCCCAATTCATGTGCTCTTTCAAAAGCCTGAGCAACCTCAACAATTTGTCTTGAAGATTCTTCTGAACCAAAATAAATAGTAGCTCCAATTGCTGCAGCTCCTAAATTCCAGGCCTCATCAACACTTCCAAACATAATCTGATCGTATTTATTTGGGTAGGTAAGCAACTCATTGTGGTTTATTTTAACAATAAAAGGAATTTTGTGAGCATACTTCCTTGAATTGTTCGCTAACACTCCAAATGTTGAAGCTACAGCGTTACAACCTCCTTCAATAGCTAGTTTTACTATGTTTTCAGGATCAAAAAAGATAGGATTAGGTGCAAAAGAAGATCCAGCTGAATGCTCTATTCCCTGATCAACAGGCAAGATACTTACATAACCTGTTCCCGCAAGCCTACCATGATTATAAATTGAC
>JALYPI010000104.1 GCA_030856445.1 Bacteroidota bacterium | reverse complement strand
CATTTTATCTGGTTTTGTTTTGGGCTGATTAATTTCACGCAAAGGCCCAAATCTCGCTAAGATTAGATGCATTTAGGTGATTTTTTTAATTTTCTTTGCGCCTTTGCGAGAGACTTTATCTGGTTTTGTATGGGATATTAATTTCACGCAAAGGCCCAAAGCTCGCCAAGATTAGATGCATTTAGGTGATTTTTTTTAATTTTCTTTGCGCCTTTGCGAGAGACTTTATCTGGTTTTGTTTGGGTTGTTTATTTTCACGCAAAGGCGCAAAGCTCGCTAAGATTAATTGTTATTTAGAGTATTAGTTTTTTTAATTTTCTTTGCGCCTTTGCGAGCTTTGCGAGAGACTTTATCTGGTTTTGTTTGGGTTGTTTATTTTCACGCAAAGGCGCAAAGCTCGCTAAGATTAGTTGTATTTAGGGTATTACTTTTGAAAATTCTTTGCGACTTTGCGAGAGACTTTATCTGCTTAATTAGAAAAATCTAAGCTTTTAATAAAAGAGAATTGTTAAGATATTCTTCACTAGGGTAATAAATGAAAAGGCAGGAACCTTCCTTAATTAAATTTATAACTTTTGCACTTATAATCGGTGGAAGTGCCGGACAGCCCTGGCTTCTCCCAAGGCGACCATGTTTTTTAATAAAATCAAATGTTGCATAATCAGCCCCATGCATTACAATTGCTCTATTTCTTGCTGCATCATTGCTTGCTTCCATTCCATCAAGTCTTAGGGAATGTCCGTGTTTTCCGCTATAAGTTTCTGCAGTTAGGTAAAACCCAATACTGCTTTTATTTGAATTAAGGATATTAGAGAATTTATCTGCAAACTCTTCCCCTGAATATTTCCCATGACTTACAAGAGTTTGATATTTTAATTCCTGTTTTTGCATGTCTATTACAAACATTCTTTCTTTATTGGATGATTTGCTGAAATCAATCACAGAGAGGATTTTATTTTTTAGTTTTCCTTTATTTTCAAGCTTTAAGTAACCTTTATACGCTGCTTTAAAAGTTACTATATCAAGATCTTTTATATTTAATTTAAAAAAAATGCTTTCTGCTTTTTGATTACTGGTTATCGAATTATCAACAACTGCTTTAGTTATATGTTCTGCAGAACTATAATTTAAGGAGAGAAAAATAAGGGGAATAAAAAGTAGAATGTATTTAATTTTTTTTATAGTAAAAATCATAATTGAATTACTTGTGTTCAGTTTAATAGGACTGATTTTAGGTTTATTTAATATCAATTTATTTAATATCAAAAACTATCTAACGGCTATTTTAACTCCAAATTGTTTTTTCATTTTTTGAATTCCTGAAAATTGAATTTCTGAAATAAAAATTGTGCAAAAGGTTTAAAATATTGGTTTGTAAGTTTATGTAACAAGTATAGTCCTCTTTACGTATGAAATACAAACCCACCAAACAAATTTTGCCTATGAGACAATTAAAAATAGCCAAGCAGGTAACAAATCGGGATACAGCTTCTCTTGATAAATATCTTCTTGAAATTGGAAAAGTAAACCTTATATCTGCGGAAGAAGAAGTAGATTTGGCCCGAAGAATTAAACAAGGAGATCAGGCCGCTTTAGAAAAGCTTACCAAGGCTAATTTAAGATTTGTAGTATCCGTATCAAAACAATACCAGAATCAAGGCCTTAGTCTTCCCGATTTAATTAATGAAGGTAATTTGGGATTAATTAAAGCTGCAATGAGATTTGATGAAACCAGAGGTTTTAAATTCATCTCCTATGCTGTTTGGTGGATTAGGCAATCAATTCTACAAGCCATGGCAGAACAAGCTAGAATAGTAAGGTTACCTCTAAACAAAATTGGTGCAATCAATAAAATTAACCGTGCATTTTCTGCTCTTGAACAGTCTAACGAAAGAGAGCCTTCATTTGCTGAAATAGCTGAAGAGTTAGAAATTAATGAAGATGAAGTTAAAGAATCATTTAAAATTAACGGCAGGCATGTTTCAATGGATGCCCCTCTTACAGCAGGAGAAGATGCAGGTGGAAGCCTTTATGACTTAATGTATAATGATGATGTTGACAGTCCTGAAAAAGGCCTTTTGAAGGATTCACTTAGAACAGAAATAGATCGTGCATTAGCAACCTTAACATGTAGAGAAGCTGATATAGTTAAATATTATTATGGCCTTGGCGGAGAATATGCAATGACTCTTGAAGAAATTGGTGAAAAATTTGAACTTACCCGGGAACGAGTTCGACAAATTAAAGAAAAAGCCATTAGAAGGTTAAAGCATTCTTCCAGGAGCAGAATATTAAAAACATATTTAGGTTAAACTTAATTTTAAATCGCCTATAGAAAAAAGATTACTATATATTACAAACAAAAAAGCTGTCTAAATCAAACAAAATTCTCAGAAAGCGATTAAGTTTAAAGTTAACCTTGAACTTAATCGCTTTTTTATTTCTGTTTCCCCACTGGTCGTAGTTAAAACTACGACCGAAAAACAGGTAGCTTTCAGCTACCAAAAACTAGCTCATACTCTAGCATTAAAATACCAGCCAGGATTTTTTATAGCCTAAATTTTAATTATTCTTATTTCGGTCGTAGTTTTAACTACGACCAGCCCAGGAGTTGAATTTGATATTCGAAAAGAATTGCATTGTCAAGATAAATATCAGTTGCAACAGTAAGCACTACTAGGGCAGACAAAAAGGACAATGGAATTTCAAGCCATGTTGTATTGGTCTTTACGGCCAAGGGATAGATAATAGCAGTTATTCCAAGAATCCAAAGGATGTTGAAAATATTACTTCCCATGATATTTTCTAAAACAATTCCGGAGTTTCCGTTTACAGAGGCAAAAACATTTACTATAAGTTCAGGAGCTGATGTGCCAAATGCCACAATGGTCAATCCCACAACAATATTTGGTATTCCCATTCGTATGGCCAAACTGGAAGCTCCATCAACAAGTTTACCGGCACCAAAAATTAGTGCAGCAAATCCACCTAACAAAATTAAAATGTCAATTATATCAAGAATTTATGTTAAATAATGCAATAACAATGTAGGTGATAATGTAAGAGAATTTGAAAAATAACTGTTGCTAATTGTTTCTAACAACTTGTAGTGAAAGACAAGCATGAAGAAATATTTTGTCAATAGTAAATAAAAAATTGTGGCTATTATATTTATGATAATTACTTTCTATAAATAGTAGTTTTAATTTGAAGAAAGAATTTCTCCGCTCTCAGGACTCTGATAAAAAAGCAAATCCACTCTACTTAAATCAGGGATATTTTAGGATAGATAAGCTCACGGAAATCAAGTACATTCCCCGTAAGACTAGGCTGAAGCGCTGGTTTTGATGGGAGGGCTTAGTGTGTAAGGGGTAGTTATTGGTAACCAGCCAAGGCATTTCTAGGCTTAAAATCACATCAAATATACTATTGGCTATTGGCTTTTAACTTGACAAATTGCAATATGTCAGACAAAGAAACGTTATAATCTTAACGTTATAATCTTAACGTTATAATCTTATTAATAAAGGAAACTTAGTACTTATTCAAAAGTTTCTTTTATAAGTATGTCAATTATCTGGAAAAACAATACTTCATTTATCCTTTGGTGTAAAAGTCAATTCTAAAATAAAGAAAAAAAATACCAGATGAATAGAAAGGGAAAATCAGCGGCTTTAAGTAGCACAAAGAAAGAACTTGCTTTGCAAAGCGTGGAGAAGAAAAAGAGAGCGGATGAATTAATCATTGCCAAAAAAAAACTTGATTTTCTACACGAGGAAAAGGAAAAACGGGCAACAGAGCTCGTTATAGCAAACAAAGAACTTACTATTCAAAACGAGGAAAAAGAAAAGCGCGCAGCAGAACTCATCATTGCCAACAAAGAACTCACTTTTCAAAACGAGGAAAAGAAAAAAAGAGCTGTCGAATTAATCGATTCCACCAAAGAAGTTGACGAATTGGAAAAGCGGGTGAAAGAGCGCACTGAAGATTTAGAATCATTTTCATATTCCGTGTCTCATGATTTGCGCACACCGCTTCGTGCCATAAACGGATACGCAAAAATGCTGGAAGAAGATTACAGCAGTGTGCTTGATGCAGAAGGGAAAAGGTTTTTGGTAGAAATAAGAAGCAATGCAAATAAAATGGGTGTGCTGATAGATGACCTGCTTACCTTTTCCAGATTGGGACGAAAAGGACTTACAAAGTCAAGCATTGATATAAACAAGTTGCTGGAAACTGTTCTTACAGAAATCAATCAAAGTACGATACATAATGCCGAAATAAAATTCAGCAACCTGCTTCCCGCAGTTGCAGACTATAATTTATTGCAGCAGGTAATCACCAACCTCCTTTCCAACGCCATTAAATATTCTTCTAAAAAAGAAAAGCCGCAGATAGAAATAAAATCCGAGCGCAAAAACGGGGAGCTTATTTATTCTGTTAGCGACAATGGCGCAGGGTTCGATATGCAATATGTAAATAAATTATTCGGGGTGTTTCAGCGGCTTCATTCAGATGAAGAATTTCCGGGCACAGGTGTAGGGCTTGCAATCGTGCAGCGCATTATTCATAAGCACGATGGAAAAGTATGGGCAGAAGGTAAAGAAGGGCAAGGCGCAACCTTCTTTTTCAGCTTACCCGATATGGATAAAAAAGAAAGTAGAAAACGAATAGTTTAATCAACCAAATTATGGAAAACAACACAGTCGAGATCCTGCTCATAGAAGACAACTTGAACGATGCAGAGCTGGCCATTCGTGCACTTCGCAAAGGCAATATCACCAACAATCTTATCCATCTTAAAAACGGAGCCGAAGCACTTGAGTTTCTTTTTGGAACAGGAAAGTTTGATGGCAGGGATATTAGTAATAAACCAAAGGTAATACTGCTTGATTTAAAAATGCCGAAAGTGGACGGGCTTGAGGTACTAACGCAGATAAAAGCAAACAAACTCACAAAAGCAATTCCTGTAGTGGTACTCACTTCTTCCAAAGAGCATCCTGATATTGAACGCGCCTATGCGCTTGGTGCTAACAGCTATATCGTAAAACCTGTGGAGTTCGATGAATTTACGAAAGCAGTTACTGACCTTGGTTTTTATTGGCTGCTGATGAATCAACCTCCTGTTTAAACAAGCAAACAAAAATACTGACAAAGTGAAAACTAAATTAAAAATACTTCACCTCGAAGACATTCCTGCTGATGCTGAATTAGTAGAAAGAGAATTGAAAAAAGGAAACATTCAATTTGAGAAATTGGTTGTTGACAATAAAATTGCTTTTGAAAAGGCGCTCAAAGAATTTGTTCCGGACATCATCATAGCCGACCACACACTTCCTTCCTTTGATTCTACGGAAGCAATAAAGATAATCAAGCAAAGAGCAATAAAAATTCCTTTCATACTGGTTTCTGCAACTGTATCTGACGAATATGCTGTGGAAGTAATGAAAGCAGGGGCTGATGATTATATCCTCAAAGACCGCTTGCATCGCTTGCCGCAGGCAGTACTGAATGCAATGGAGAAATATCGTTTGAAACGGGAAAAGGAAGTTATCATAGATGAACTTATAAGAAGTCAAGATCATTTAAAAGAAGCCCAGGCTATCGCAAAGATTGGCAGCTGGGAAAAAGATCTTAGAACCATGAAATCAATATGGTCAGAAGAAACATACCGCATTTTTGAAACGGATCCAGTGCATTTTACTGGCGATCATAATAAATTTCTCCAGTTTATTCATCCTGAGGATCGGGAAAAAACGAGCTATCTTTTTGAAAATTCAGTTAAAAATAATACAGCACATAGTTTTGATTTCAGGATTATTACTCCCAAGGGAAATATTAAGTTTATCACAGAAAATCGGGAAATGCATGTTGATGATCAGGGTGTTCCGAGCCGCGCAGTAGGTACCTACCAGGATGTAACAGAAAGAAAAATAGCAGAACTTCAGTTAAAAGATAGCGAAGAAAAATACCGTTCTTTTTTTGATAATAGCATGGATGGCATTCTGCTTACCATCACAGACGGTAAAATACTTGCCGCTAACTCCGCTGCTTGCCGCATGTTTCAAATGACGGAAGAAGAGATTTGTAAAGTAGGAAGATTTGGTTTAGTGGATCCATTTGATGAAAGGGTTCAGCGTGGGGTTAAAGAAAGGAAAAAGTATGGGAAAGCAAAGGTTGAAATAACATTGGTACGAAAAGATGGGACTAAGTTCCCCGGTGAAGTTGCATCTACCGTTTTTAAAGATAGTAATGGTGAAGAAAGAACTTCAATGATAGTTCGTGACTTAACAGAATTCAAAAAATCACAAAAAGCAATTTTAGAATTACAATCGAACCTGCAAGCCATTTTTGAAAACACTTCCGAAGGATTTACCCTCTTTGATACAAATGGAATTATAAAGACATTCAATACAAAAGCCGCTCAAAATATTTTTTTGAATGTAGGACTAGAAATGAAAATTGGAAGCAACATTTATGATTTTATCCACCCATCACGGAAAAAAATTTTCAAAGGTTTTCTTTCAAAAGTATTGGCAGGTGAAGCCGTGCAATACGACTACTCTTATGAACGAAAAAATGGCGATACAAAATGGTTTAATTTTACCATTAACCCTGCATATAATAAAGCAGGTGAGATGGAAGGTGTTTGCATTACATCTGCCGATATAACACAACGCAAAAAAGCGGAAGAAGAGCGCAATATGTTTTTCGACCTGTCAATTGATATGATGGGCATTACGGGAGATGATGGGTATTTTAACCGGGTAAACTCGTCTTTTGAAAGAATACTTGGCTACACGCCTTCTGAATTTTATGCGAAACCATTTTTAGAATTTGTTCATCCCGATGACGTACCCTCAACTATGCAAGAAGTTGAAAGATTGGCAAAAGGTGCTCCCGCCATTTCATTTACCAACCGTTACCGATGTAAAGATGGCAATTATAAATGGTTGGAATGGAGTGCTGAACCGGTTGGCAGAACGCTCTATTACATTGCAAGGGACGTAACCGAAAAGAAAAGATTGGAGAAAGCAATAGAAAATGAAAGGGATCAGTTCTTTGAAATGTTTGCAAAAGCTCCTTCTGCTATTGGTATGTTAAAAGGGGCTGATCATGTTTTTGAAATGGCTAACCCTCTTTATTTGCAATTGCTAGGTAAAAAAAATATTATAGGAAAAACAGTAGCAGAAGTGTTTCCGGAGGTAATTGAACAAGGGTTCGTTGGCATATTAGACAATGTTTACCGTACTGGAGAGGCATACATTGGCACAGAGACATTGGTTAAGATAGATAAAGAAGGAAACGGTGAATTGACTGACTTCTACCTGAACTTTATTTACCAGCCCTATAGAAATGACAAAGGCAATATAGAAGGTGTTTTCTTTTTTATAAATGACATTACAGAGCAAATCCAAACACGAAAAGCAATAGAAAAAAGCGAAAAATTTTTCAAGGGAGTGATCGAGAACAGTGCGGAAATGATCGCGCTAATTGACTCTACCGGAAAAGTAATTTACGCAAGCCCTGCAGTATCCAAAGAAATGGGATACACTTACGAAGAATGTTTAGAAATAAATATAGCTGACATTGCTCACCCGGAAGATGCGTTGAGATTGCAGGAATTTTTAATGAAAATAATGATGTATCCCGGAGTGCCTAAGGAATGCCCATCAATACGGTATAGAATAAAAGACGGAAGCTATATTTGGGTAGAAGGCACATTAACAAATTTTCTGGAAGCGGAGGCCATTAATGCAATTGTCGCCAATTTCAGGGATGTTACAGAGAGGAAAAAGTCAGAAAATATATTGAAAGCGAGTGAAGAATTTAACCGCACAATTTTAGAAAGTAGTCCCGATTGCTTAAAGGTAATCGATAATGAAGGTCGTATCCAGTTTATGAACAGCAATGGCTGTACGTTGATGGAAGTGGATGATTTCAACAGCTTAAAAAATAAATATTGGTGGGATTTGTGGGGAGAAGAAAACAAACAGATAATAAGGGCTTCTGTAAAAAAATCTTTGGAGGGAAAAGCTGCTCGCTTTGAAGCATTTTCTCCTACCCTGAAAGGCAATGCAAAATGGTGGGATGTAATGATATCACCCGTTGCCAAAACAGCAGATGGCATAGAGCAGATCATTTCTGTTTCGAGGGATATTACGGAAAAAAAGAAATCAGAAGAAGCAAATAGCTTTAAAGCCAATTTATTAAACACTATTGGGCAGGCGGCAATAGCAACAGATATAAATGGAATTGTAAATTATTGGAACCGGGCAGCAGAAAATATTTATGGCTGGACAAAAGAAGAAGCTGTAGGAAAAAATATAATTGATCTAACAACTTCTCAGGCCAGCATTGAACAAGCTATCCAGATAATGGAAGAGCTAAAAAAAGGGCAAACATGGTCGGGAGAATTTAAAGTGCGGAAAAAGGATGGAACTAATTTTCCTGCCCTGGTTACCAATTCTCCAATTCATGATGAGAATAATATATTATCCGGTATAATTGGAATTTCCTCTGATATTACTGAAATCAAGAAATTGGAAGAACTTTTAGAGAAAACCAACAGGCTTGCAGCAATTGGTAGCTGGGAAATTGATGTAGTAAAAGGAACAATTTATTGGTCAGACATTACAAAGGAAATACGTGAAGTGGATAAAGATTATGTTCCGGTTTTAGATGTGGGAATAAGTTATTTTAAAGGTATTCATAAAGATACAATTAGCCAAAAAGTACAGGAATGTATAGAAAATGGCACTCCATGGGATGAAGAATTGCAGATAATCACTTTTAAAGGGAATCATAAATGGGTGCGTACAATCGGTGAAGGAGAATTTTTAAACGGGAAATGTTTAAGGATACATGGAAGTTTCCAGGACATTACGGAACGAAAAATTGCAGAACAAAAAATGATCCATTTATCAGAGCGGTTGCAAATGGCAACGCAAGCTGCCTCAGTCGGAATATGGGATTACGATATTGTAGAAAATATCTTGGTCTGGGACGATAACATGTACAAGTTTTACGGAATAACTCCTGATGAATTTTCAGGTGCTTATGAAGCATGGGAAGCGGGACTGCACCCCGATGATTTGCTCAGCGTAAGAGAGGATATTCAAATGGCTATAAGGGGTGAAAAAGAATTCAGACCGGAGTTTAGAGTGGTGCGGCCCGATAAATCCATTCATTATATTAAAGCCAATGCTTGGTTGTACAGAGATGCAAGTGGAAAGGTATTACGAATGATAGGGACAAACTTTGACATTACTGAACAAAAGGAACTGGAATTACAAAAAGAAAAAATGATTGAGGACATTGTACAGAGAAATAAAAACCAGGAGCAGTTCTCATACATTGTTTCTCACAACCTGAGAGCTCCGGTGGCAAATATTCTCGGATTAACAAACTTACTTCAGGAAGAAAATATTTCCACCGAAACAGCGATGTATGCCAACAAAGCGCTTATTCTGTCAGCAAATAAATTAGATGAGGTTATTAAAGACCTCAATGATATACTTCACGTAAGAACACATATAACCGAAAGAAAAGAATTGGTAAACTTCTCTAATATAGTTTCCGACATTCATGTAAGTATTGAAGCAATGATTGCAAAAGGAAATGCAACAATTCAATGTGACTTTTCGGAAGTGACCGAAATGATGACCATTAAAAGTTATTTGTACAGTATTTTTTATAATCTTATTTCTAACAGCATAAAATACAGACAACCCAATGTTCCTTTATCGATAGAAATAAAAAGTCAGACTATAAATAACAAAATAATTTTGCTTTTTAAAGATAATGGATTGGGAATAGACTTAGAAAAACAAAATGACAATGTATTCGGATTATACAAGCGCTTTCATATTCACTATGCAGAAGGAAAAGGCATGGGTTTGTATATGGTAAAAACTCAGGTAGAGGCAATTGGAGGTTTAATCAGAATCAAAAGCGAAGTAAATAAAGGAACAGAATTTAGAATCGAATTTTTAATGTAATATATGATGGAAACTAACATTAGTTTTATTGTTGTTGATGACGACCCGATCAACAATATGGTCTGCCGAATGGTAATTGAAAGGCTAGCCCCTAAAGCAGATATTCAAACCTTCACTATTCCCGAAGAAGGGTTTGCTTATATTTCAAAGCAATACCTGACAACTGACAATCCAACTGCTTTATTTCTAGACATTAACATGCCTTCCTGGTCGGGTTGGGATTTTCTCGACCACTTTGAAAACCTTGATTACAATATAAAAAAGCAATTTCAAATACACCTGCTTTCTTCTTCCATTGACCCCAATGACAAAAAGCGAGCAGCAGAAAACAAAAATGTAAAGAGTTTTATTGAAAAACCGCTCAATAAGGCAATACTCCAAAAAATGTTTGGTTAAAAAAACACTTACCGTTTGTGCACAATTTGATACACTCAGTGTACAATACTCCCTCCGGGGAAAAATAACGGATACAAAATTAGCTGATACATTCTTAGTTTCTCCAAACCTGGCGTTAAATAATGTAAATATTTCTTACGAAATAAATATTGTACATGGAACAGCTAAAATTGACATTCGCAATGTATTGGGGCAAGTGGTTTTTTCTTCTCATCCTTTAACATAAAATGGAATTATATATGTTGATACCCCCTGCTGGTCGTAGTTAAAAACTACGCCCAGCAAGGGTACAAACCGCTCAAAAGAAACTATTACTGATAAAGTAATATGAATTAATAAAAAGAGGATGCTTATTAGTAAGTAGCCTCTTTTTATTTTTAACTTTGCAGCTTCTAACATAGTCCTAATAAAGATGAAAACCACTTTTATTGCTCCTTCTATTTTATCAGCTGATTTTGCTAATATACAACGTGATGTTGAAATGATTAATCAAAGCGAAGCAGATTTATTTCATGTTGATATCATGGATGGTGTTTTTGTTCCTAATATTTCATTTGGTTTTCCTGTGGTTAAGGCAATTAAAAAACATGCTAAAAAGCCACTTGATGTTCATCTTATGATTGTTGAACCCGAAAAATATATTCAGGCTTTTAAACAAGCAGGGGCTGATATTTTAACTGTACACATTGAAGCTTCTACTCATCTTCACAGAACAATTTCAGAAATTAAAGCCGCTGGTATGCAAGCTGGGGTTGCAATTAATCCACATACTTCTGTAAGTTTATTACAGGATGTAATTGCAGACATTGACTTAGTATGTATAATGTCTGTAAATCCGGGGTTTGGTGGACAAAAATTCATTCAAAACACCTACAATAAAATCAAACAATTAAAAGCAATGATTATTTCTACTAATTCTTCTGCAAAAATTGAAATTGATGGCGGTGTAGATTTGAACAATGCCCTTGAGTTAATAAAAGCAGGAGCTGATGTATTGGTGGCTGGTAATACTGTTTTTTCTTCCCCTGATCCTGTAAAAACTATTGCTCAGTTAAAAGCAATTGGAACTCCTGTAGCCTGATTAAAATTACAAATTCGCTTTGTTTTTTAATTCTATTGAGATAAACAAACCGTTTTTTGTTTAATAATTAACTCCCTTAGTGGAGAAAGAAAATAGAACTGTTTTCTTTATTCCTGTTCACTGTTGTCCGGGGAAAAGGATAGAGATTCCTCATTTCTCTTCGCTCCATTCGGAATGGCAAGGGATTCAGTTATATCAATGAGAGGGAGGGGTTAAGATACGGCAAAGCCGCATCTTAACCCCTCCCTCTCACAAAAAGACTTGAAAAGCCTGTCATTCCGACCGTAGGGAGGAATCTCATATATTTTACCGGACAACAGTGATT
>JALYPI010000061.1 GCA_030856445.1 Bacteroidota bacterium | reverse complement strand
TATCTACCCTTCGGTAAGGAGGCACCCGAAGGGTATCTTTGTACCTTTCATGAGTTGGAGGTCCAAAGGGCAATCGGGATCCGAATAAAAAATTCAGGTGCATTTTAAAATCAGGCAGTCTTGGCAGATAATCCTGGAAAAACATTCCAAAAAACACTCTTTGGTCAGTAGGGCGGGGGATATACCCTGGTTCCATTCTGGTACTGTCTACTACTTGAGGAGTATTTCGGTAAAGGGGATGAACTTTTTTTCCATCTTTATCAAAATAATCATAATAAAAATCATCATTTATGTCTTCCATTGTTTTCATAAATGAAAGTGAAGCCCAGGATTCAATTCCTTTAACAAATTCTCCGTTTATTTTTAAATCAACACCTGTTCCATAACCTTTGGCGTTATTTTTAGCATAATATCGGAGCCTTACATTGTCAACTTCATAAGGGATCAGGTTGGTGTAATGTTTATAATAAATTTCAGAAACAAACTTAAAAGGCCTGTTCCACATACTAAAGTTGTAATCACTACCAAGGATAAAATGATATGAATTTTGCGCCCTCACATCCATATTAACTGAGCCTTCTAAATTTCGCAGCTCCCTGTAAAAAGGAGGTTGATTATAAACTCCTGCTGCAACCCTGAATAGAAAGTCCTTTTCCCAATCTGGTTTTATAGAAAGATTAAGTCTTGGACTTACTATAACCTGCTTATTAATGGTCCAGTAACTCCCTCGGACTCCTGCTGTAAGGGAATAGTCGGTTTTATTTCCAAAATACCAGGTATTCTGAATAAAACCATTGTAGCGAAAAGAGTTTAGGTTGATTTCAGTACGAAGTACATCCTGAAGGTAGATATTGTTTTCTGGCATCCTGGGAATGGCATATCCTGCAGAATCTATCATTTTCCACTCATTAAGCCGGTCATTTATATTTTCTGATTGAATTCTTGCCCCCCAAGCCATTTCTCTTTCACTGCTGTTAAAGTACCCTTTGTGTTCCAGGTTAATTACAGTTGCTTTTAATTGATTTCGTGAATGGGTAAGATAAGTTCCAATTCCACGGTTAAATGCAACTTCGCCAAAATTATCTTTTCCTAAATCCCTTTCAAGTTCATCAAGCCAATATTGTCCCTGTATATCAAAATTTTCAGATTCCCTGGTATTGAAAATAGATGAAATTAATTTAAGGGTGAGATTTTTATCTGGCTTCCATATACCGGATACCGCACCAGTCATGGTATTGAATTCATCCACTTCCTGCCCGTCAAAATAAATTGTTAACCTGAGTGCTTCATTTACATGTCCAAAATCAGTTTGCCTGTTTTGAGGAACCATCCTGAACTTATTTCTTGATACATTACCTAAAAAATTGAGCTCGAATTTATCCGATACATCATAAGTTATAAAGGTTTGTACATCGGTAAAAGTGGGACGGTAGTCTCCCTTTGTTTCCATTGCTCCCAATAAATATTGATTTGATTTTTGTCTAACACCTACCTGATATGTGAGACGGTAGCCTTTGGTAACTCCCTCAAAATGAAAAGAAGCACCAAGTAAGCTGGCGCTTGCATTACCACCAAATTCTACAGGTTTACGGTATTTAATGTCAAGAACGGAGGCTGATTTATCTCCATATTTTGCATCAAAACCTCCGGCAGAAAACAAAATAGAGGAAACCATGTCTGAATTAATAAAACTTAAACCCTCTTGCTGGCCCGAACGAAGTAACAATGGCCTGTATATTTCAATGTCATTAACATAAACCAGGTTTTCATCAAAATTCCCTCCTCTTACATTGTATTGGGAACTTAATTCATTATTGGAAGAAACTCCGGGAAGTGTTTTTATCACAGCTTCAACCCCGCCTGCAGCAGAGGGCAATACAGTTATAACACGAGGATCTATTCTGGTAATGGGCTTTGAGCGCGTTTCTTTATCCTCAATTGTAAATTCATTAATTGTTGAGGAGCTAGGCTTCATTCTAAAAATAAGCTCACGGGATTCTCCAAAGGGAACTGTAATTACTGCCTTTTCTTGTTTATATCCTATATGAGAGCATATAATAGTAATGGCAGTATCAGAGGGAATTTGAAATTCAAATTTTCCGTTTACATCTGTATAGCTTCCAATTGTTTCACCCAATATTGCTACAGTAACCGCTTCAAGAGGTTTTCTGTTTGTGTCATAGATGGTGCCAAATACAGTTGTTTTCTCCTGGGCATGAACCAAAGAGCAAACAAAAATTAAAAACAATGTTATCAGTCTTACCCAATTCATAGAGTGGCAAAAATAGAAAAATATGCCATTAGCATCTTTTTTTATAAGTATTTAAATGAAATGAATTTTGATTGATCTAAAAAAGGTAGAGGTATATCAGAGGCTAATTTTTATAAATACTAATAAATATAAGTTGAATTTATTGTTCTTAAGCTAACTTTTTATTCTTTTTTATCTTTTAAATTTTAAAAGATAAACTTTATATAATATTCCTTACATTACTAATTATTCCCTTTTTAATTCTCCGGATTTCCATGCTTGTATGAATTTTGACCAGGCAATAGGATTTAATAAGTTATTGGGAGGATATTGCCCGGCATAATATATCCTGCTTTGATATTGCTGCATCTGGTTTTTAAAATTCATGCTTCCATCCATTGGCATTGTATTGTATCTTTCTTTAAGTTCTGCTAGGGATAAGTTTTTTACAGCGCGTTCAAGATCATCATCAGGTACTCTAAGGTTAAGAAAGGCTTCTTTAAATTGCTCTCTTGTAGGCCAGGGATAAATAATAGTTTCTCTTAAAAGAATAGTATCGCTAAAAAGCATTTGTATTAATGAATACCTGTCCTCCTCTAAAGAGTCAGGAATAATATAAGATGTTTTTTTATATCCTACAGCTGAAAATTCAATGGTGTCCTTTTTTTGAGCAACTATAGAGAAAAAGCCATAATAATCACAAACAGTTCCCCGCCTTGTATTTTTAATTAGGATACTTGTAAATGGGATTGGTTTTAAATCTTCTCCGTCAACTACCACACCTGAAAACTGAATAATATCATTATCATTTTGAGAGAAAACCAAAATGGAGGACAGTAAACATGTAAAAAGTAACAAAAGGCGCATAGACACGGGTTATATCAATCCATAAAAGTACTTAATAATTTAAAACAAGGTGAATTATTTTACAAATTCAGTGCTGAATTCCGAAATATTCCCTCTGCTGTCTTTAACTTCCAGGTGAAAAACATGTTTACCCTTTGCAAGGTCTTTCTCTATAGTATGAAATAATAGTGCTTGTTTAAATTCATATTCCATTAATACCCATTTTCCGTCAATGCTGGCCCTATATGATTTGATCCCAGATAAATCATCAGTTATTTTAATTCTGATTTCCCTTAAATTTGAAGCCCCATTAAAAATATTTAAAGGTGTAATTACCGGAGGTACAGTGTCAATCATTACAGCAAATTTTCCTAAAAATTTCGGAGTAGCTGTAATCCAGTCATTTCTTAAATCACCTCCTACAGGAAATACGGCTCCTTTATCATCAATGTTCACTATCAAGGCTTTACGCTTTAAATTAATAGGTAAAGTATCCACACGAATAGAGAGTGTAAAAGGGAAATGTATTGCAATAAATTCATTTTGCACATGGTAGGTTGGTGAAATTGAACCTTTAATAGGATCTGAGGAATAAAATTCAAAGTTCAAATCATCATAAAAAGTACCCTCGGGAAAACTAAGTATTATATTTTCATTTTTAAATTCATTTGCATTCCCGTATTTAAATAATGCATTTGTTTTTGTTGTTAATTTACCCGAAAAGTTTTGTGGACCTTCTGATTTTGATTGTAATGAAAAAACAACCTGAGATAAATTATCATTATAATCCATTACATTGTATTCAATGAGGTGGGTAGAATCTTTAATAAAGTTCAAAGCTCCACTGTCAACTAAATCCTGATATATGGTCAACTTATTATTTGGAGCCACAAATAGTTTTTGATGCCAATTTTTGCTTCTTTTATAGGTACTATAATCTATGTGGCTGTTAAGGCACCTGGAATGCTCGAAAGAAAAGCGATCCAGTTTATGGTAATACTTTCTTTGTCCATCTACTTTTAATTCAATAGAATAAACTCCTACTTTATTATGTACTCCTGTGTTTTTATCGTGAGTGTCAATTCCAAAGCCAATTTGGCCATGCACTGAAACAGGTTGACTTACTTTATAAGTATCTTGACTAACAAGAGTGAGATTTAATATTTTAGGCTTGTTTGAATTATTTACAAAGCTTGTTTCATTTAAGGGGTATATTATTATTTCTTTAATTGTAGGCTTAACATCATCTTTAATATCAAAACCAAATAAAAGGGGATTTAAGGGGTTTTCAGATTTTTCATCCCTGATTTCAAAATGTAAATGAGGCCCTCCGGAACCACCTGTGTTTCCTGAAAAAGCAACAATGTCTCCTTTTTTAACAACTAAATCTGAGGGGTTTAGAATAAGTTCGATTTCAAATTCCTCGGCTTTGTATTGTTCATTTTTAACAAATAGTCCAATGCTGTCGTTGAAATTTCTTAAGTGGGCATATACGCTTACATATCCGTTTGGATGAGTAATATAAAGTGCTTTGCCATAACCCCAGGGAGAAATTTTTATTCTTGAAACATAACCATCAGCTACAGCATAGATTTTTTTTCCTTCTACGCCTTCTGTTTTCATGTCAAGTCCTGCATGGAAATGATTAGACCTTAATTCACCGAAATTGCCTGAAAGGTATATCGGGATATCTAAAGGAGAACGAAAATAATCTTTCGGGTAAAGTTCTTGTGCATTTAAAGAGAGAAAAAAAAGGCAAAACCCGATGAAAGAGAGTGTGGATTTGTAAAAAAATGACATTCAGAGTAGATTTATTTCGTTACAAATTTATTTTAAAATAAAGTAAACAGATCAGTCGGTTGTAGAAAATATTCTACAAAATAACGTAATAATATTTGTTTTATTGTGTTAATACCATTAGATTTGATGATTAATTAATTAAGTGTAAAGTTCTATATATGAGCAATGTATCAACTAAGATAAATGGGCTTCAGGCAAAGGTAGAAAAATTAATATCTTTGCACAGAAATCTTATGGCTCAAAACACAGAACTGAAAAGAGAAAACTCTAATTTGCTAGAGCAAAAGGAAATACTAAAAACAACTGTAAATAATTTAGAGGATCAGATTAAAATAATTAAACTTGCAAAATCATTGTCCGATACGGATGGAAATTCCCAAAAGGCAAAGATTAAAATAAATGAATTAGTGCGGGAAATAGATAACTGTATTGCATTTTTGAATAAATAATAATAAAACGAATTAAAGGAGAAATCCTTAATCGATCAATAATGAGAGAACTTTCCATAAAAATTGTGATTGCTGGCCGTACCTATCCGCTCACTGTGAAAGAGAACGAAGAGGAAAATGTAAGGAAAGCAGCTAAATTAATTGAAGATAAAATAAAAGATTTTGAGCAGAATTACTCTGTAAGGGACAGGCAGGATCTGCTAGCCATGAGCGCCTTGCAGTTTGCAAATGAGGCAGTTAGTGCAAACTCAAAAAATTTTAATGATTCTGAAGGTTTGGTTGAACAAGTGGAAGTATTGGACACTCTTATTGAAAATTATCTCAAAAATGTTTAGAGTTCTTTAATAAAACATTGTTGTTTTCGTTTGAAGTGGTGGAACCATTTTTTAATTGAAGCAAATTATTCCGCATTTGATTCTGTTCAATGGACCGCTCCATTGTAAAATGGATTTTGTAATTCGATAATTGCAAATCCAAATTAGAATTAATGCGGTTTTTTTATTAACAATGTTTTGCAGAAAAGTTCTGCATACTAAATTTAACAATTTTTATGGAATATATACCAATAATAATTTCAACCTTATTTTCATTAGTAGCCGGAGTGGTTTTAGGTCTCACTCTTATAAGAAAAGCAAATGAAAAGAAATCACATCAAATTCTTAAGGAAGCAGAGGCCGAAGGCGAAGTAATCAAGAAAGAAAAGATATTACAGGCAAAGGAGAAATTTTTGCAGCTCAAATCAGATCATGAAAAGCATATTAATGAGAAAAACAACTCAATTCTAGTTTCCGAAAATAAAATTAAACAGAAAGAAACTCATCTTACCCAGAAACAGGAGGAGGTACGAAAGAAAGAGCAGGAAATTGAAGCAATTCGCGAGAATCTAAACAACCAGCTTACCATAGTGGGTAAAAAGCAGGAGGAAACTGATCGTATTCATAAAACACAGGTACAGCAGCTTGAGAGTATTTCAGGTTTATCTGTAGAGAATGCAAAGTCCCAGTTAGTGGAGGCTTTAAAGGCAGAGGCAAAAACTGATGCCATGTCCTATATACGTGATATTGTAGATGAGGCCAAGCTTACTGCCAATAAAGAAGCTAAAAAAGTTGTTCTGCAAACAATACAAAGGGTAGCCACTGAGCATGCAATAGAAAATTCAGTTACTGTATTTAATATAGAGAGTGATGAAATAAAAGGAAGGATAATTGGAAGAGAAGGAAGAAACATAAGGGCACTGGAAGCTGCAACAGGGGTAGAGATCATTGTTGATGATACTCCGGAGGCAATTATACTTTCTTGTTTTGACCCGGTAAGAAGAGAGGTGTCACGCCTTGCTCTTCATCAACTTGTTTCTGATGGCCGTATTCATCCTGCACGTATTGAGGAGGTAGTTGCCAAGGTTCAAAAGCAAATAGAGGAGGAGATAATTGAAACGGGAAAAAGAACCACTATTGATTTGGGTATTCACGGGTTGCATCCTGAACTGATCAGAATGGTAGGCCGTATGAAATACCGCTCATCTTATGGACAAAACCTTTTACAGCATTCACGTGAGGTAGCTAACCTTTGTGCTATAATGGCCACTGAACTTGGTCTTAATGTTAAATTGGCAAAAAGGGCAGGTCTATTACATGATATTGGGAAAGTACCTGATGATGAGCCGGAATTACCGCATGCTATCTTGGGAATGAAGCTTGCCGAGAAATACAAAGAAAAGCCTGAGATCTGTAACGCAATTGGTGCTCATCATGATGAAATTGAGATGACCAGTATGATTTCTCCTATTGTTCAGGTTTGTGATGCCATTTCAGGAGCAAGACCAGGAGCAAGAAGAGAAGTAGTGGAATCTTACATAAAAAGATTGAAAGACCTGGAATCCCTTGCAATGGGCCATAACGGAGTTTTAAAAACTTATGCCATACAGGCAGGAAGAGAATTAAGAGTAATAGTAGAAAGCGAAAAAGTATCAGATACTGAAGCTGGAAAACTGGCTTTTGACATATCCCAGAAAATACAAACTGAGATGACTTATCCAGGACAGGTTAAAGTGACTGTTATAAGGGAGACTCGGGCGGTTAGTTATGCGAAGTAATATGGAGTTGTTTTTTATAAAAACTTAGCTTTTGTTGTAATTAACTTCATATATCTTTGATTAAATGATAGTAATAGTGGATTATGGTTTAGGTAATTTAGGTTCTATGAAAAATATGCTTAAAAAACTTAATGCCAATGTTATTATATCTGAATCTTCAAAAGATATTAAATCTGCTAATAAATTAATTTTACCGGGAGTTGGTGCATTTGATAATGGAATGTCTAATTTAATAGAAATGGGGTTAATTGAAGTGCTTGAACAAAAAGTGCTAAAAGAAAAAGTTCCAATTCTTGGGGTTTGTTTAGGAATGCAACTTTTAACTAATAAAAGTGAGGAAGGAGAGAAAAATGGCTTAGGGTGGATCAATGCCGAAACGATTAAATTTAAGTTTGACTCTTCTGATAGGAAATATACAATTCCTCATATGGGGTGGAATTTCATTAATCAAACAAAAGAAAGCAGATTACTTGAGAATCTTCCTGAACAACCAAGATTTTATTTTACACATTCATTTTTTATAAAATGTAATGATTCTTCTGATGAATTAACAACAACTGTATATAATAAAAAATTTATTTCTTCTTTTCAAAAGGATAACATTTACGGTGTTCAGTTTCATCCTGAAAAAAGCCATAAGTATGGTATGAAGTTATTACAAAATTTTATTGAATTATAATGGCCTTACCTAGAATCATCCCTGTTTTACTCTTAAAAAATGGAGGACTAGTTAAAACAACAAAGTTTAAAGATCCAAAATATATAGGAGATCCTATAAATGCTGTAAAAATATTTAATGAAAAAGAGGCGGATGAACTAATGTTTCTGGATATTTTAGCAACTTCAGAAAAGAAAAATCCCCAATTAGGTTTTTTAGAAAAAATTGCAGGAGAATGTTTTATGCCTTTATCTTATGGAGGCGGTATTCGTTCTCTTGAAATAATTAAAGAAATATTAAAAGTTGGAATAGAAAAAGTTGTAATTAATACTTTTGCAATTGAAAATCCCCAATTTATTCAATCTGCTACTGAAAAATATGGCACTTCCACTATTGCTGTTTCTATTGATGTAAAAAAGAACTTTTGGGGAAAAAATGAAATATGGGTTAATGGAGGAAAAAAAAATTCAGGAAAAGATCCAGTACAGTTTGCAATAGAAATGGATAAACGGGGAGCCGGCGAATTAATAATAAACTCAATTGACAGAGACGGTACAATGGAAGGTTATGACTTAGAGCTAATAAAAAAAATTGCCTGTGAAGTAAATATGCCTGTAATTGCATGCGGTGGTGCTGGAAAGATAGAGCATTTTAACGAAGCAATAAATTATTCAGGAGCTTCATCAGTGGCAGCTGGTAGCATGTTTGTTTTTCATGGAAAGCACAGAGCAGTTTTAATAACATATCCAGGCAATCAAGTTATTTATGAAAAGTTAAATTTTTGAATTTAAAAAAAATAGATTTCCTTTGTACAACCTAAGAAATCCAAGTCTTTTCATAAAATTATAATTTTTCAATGGTGAAAATAATATTAAAAGAGCATACTTTATTAGTTTTATATTTAGCTGTTTTGTTTCTTATTAGTATAGGCTTGTTAAATGATTCAGGAACTAATTATATTTTTCCTTTTTTTATTTATTGTTTTTTCTTTGTCTTTTCCTATTTTGTTTTCAAATGGTTGTATAACCAGAATTCTTCTTCATTTAGTAAATTTAATTACTCCTTTATTTTCAATAATTTTTTGAGCGAAGAAAAATTAAAGTATATAGCAATTTTATTGTTTTTAATAACAGTATCTTTTATAGCAATACATCTTGTTATAATTGGACATATTCCATTCATTACTGCTCTTAAATCCTATGATTATTATGGTATTTCTTTAATAAGACAAAGTATTTCAGACCATGAAAATGTTTTTATCAAGTACATTAGTTCATTCTCTGTTAAGGCCCTTATTCCTTTTCTCTTATTGTTTTTTTATCTTAAAAATAAAAAAATGTTCCTTATACTTTTTGTTATTTCAATTTTTTATTGTATTTCTTTAATGCAAAAAAGTTTGGTTGTTTCAATTCTTATTCCTTTAATAATTTTTAATATATTTCAATTTCAATTTAAAATGTCGTTATTGTTTTCTTTTATATCTGTCTTAAGTGTGTTTTTTTTAGTTTTTGTAACAAATCCATCTTTAAGGGCAAGCAAAGAAGAAATACAACAAGAAACTACAATAGAAAACCATAAAAATCATATACCAGAAGAAATTTTTGAGAGAAGTACCAACAGTTTATCTGGTTCAGATAAATCAATAATTGATTCAATTATTTCTGCTATTAGAGGAATTTATACCAGAGTTATTGTTGTGCCTGGTAAAGTAGTTAGCATGTGGTTTAAATATGTGCCGGATAAGTTTCCCTATTCCCAGGGATGTGGTTATAGATTTCTCGCTCCTTTTTTAGGATGTGAATTTGAAAACTATAATTACTCAAGGTTTATTTATGATTTTGAAAATCCTATGGATGTAAAAGAGGGTATGAAAGGTACTGCCAATGTGGCTAGTTTTATGAATGATTATTCCAATTTTGGTGTTCTAGGTCTTATTTTAGCAGGAATAATTTTAGCCATTTTTTTTAATATGGTTGAAATTCTTTTTGAAAATAATTTTAAATGGCTTATCACATTAAATTTATTGTTTATTGTGTGGTTAAGTTCTTCAGCATTCTTTACTACATTATTCTCCGGAGGTTGGGGCCTTACTTTAGTGCTCTTTTTTCTTTTTAAGCGAGCCTTATCGAGCTCTACTGTAAAAGCTCATTAATTTTAGAATAAATATTTTGTCTATAATCAGTTTAATATTAAAAAAAGTATTACCTGAAGGAGATTTTTCCAGAAATGTATTGACTCTTTTAACTGGAACTACAATAGCACAAGCAATTCCTGTTGCAATGGCTCCTATAATGGCAAGAATATATAGCCCTGAAGACTTTGGGGTGCTTACCCTTTTTCTAAGTATTTCCACCATTTTTAGTGTTGTTGCAACTGGACGATACGAGCTTGCCATTTTGCTTCCAAAAAAAGAAGAAGATGCCTTAAGTGTAATGTTGTTGGCTTTAGTAATTAATTTTGCTGTAAGTTTTTTATTATTTGCTGTTGTTTTTTTGTTTAATCAAAACATTTGTAATTGGCTAAATAATGATATGATTTCAATTTGGCTTTATTTTATTCCTTTAGCCATATTGTTAAATGGAATTATACAAACCTTAAATTATTGGTTAAATCGGAAGAAGGAATATAAAAAATTATCATTCAGTAAAATATCTCAAACTTCATCCTCTAATACAGTTTCTTTTTTTATGGGGATAAGCAAATTTTTATCATCAGGTTTAATAATTGGACATTTGGTCGGGCAAATATCCTCTACTTTCTACTTATATACTAAATCAGGATTTAGAATTAAAAGCGAAAGCGTAAAAAAAATAAAATATAAACAGTATAAAGAAATAGCATTGTTATATAAGAATTTTCCTATCTATAATTCATTTACTTCCTTATTAGATAAAGTTACTTCCGGATTACCGGTGATTTTTATCACTAAAATTTTTGAAAGTAAAGCTGCTGGATTTTACGGGATGACTGAAAAAATAATTTTTGGTCCTGCTTCATTAATTTCCTATTCATTGTCCCAGGTACTCATTGAAAACATCTCCTATGCGCACAAAAACGAAACGTCCTTTAAACATAAAATAACGGCAATGTTTTATAAATTGCTGTTAATTGGAGTCTTCCCTTTTTCTATATTTATTTTTTTTTCAGATACTATATTTGTTTTTTTTCTTGGAGAGAATTGGCTTGAAGCAGGTATTTATGCACAAATTTTATCTATTGCTTTTTTTGCTAGATTCGTTGTTTCACCTTTAAGTGTTGTTTTTATCGCTACAAATAAACTTCAAATTGCTGGTTATTGGCAAATAATTTATTTCTTGTCCACTCTAATTGTTGTTTATATTGGATATATATATCACAATATTATGCTTTACTTTGTACTGTTTACAATTAATGAGGTAATAATGTATGCCTTGTATTTATATTTAATATTAAAAATCAGTAAATAGAATTGAATTTAGTTTTATGTGTGGGATCTCAGGTATAATTCATTTAGATAATAAAGAAGCAATTCAGGGCGATATTGTGGAAATGACAAATGTCATCAAACATAGAGGTCCTGATGGTTTTGGTTATTATTTGCAAAATAATATAGCTTTAGGTCACGCCCGTCTTTCTATCATTGATCTTTCAGATGCCGGCTCTCAACCAATGCAATTTGAGAATAAATATGTAATCGTTTATAATGGTGAAGTATATAATTATATTGAAATACGGGAGGAATTAAAATTATGCGGATATAATTTTAATAGTAATAGTGATACAGAAGTCATTTTGGCAGCATATGATAAATGGGGAGAAGATTGTGTTAAAAAATTCAATGGAATGTGGGGCTTTGCTATTTATAATAAAATAAAAAATATCATTTTCTGTAGTAGAGATAGATTTGGGGTAAAGCCTTTTTATTATCATCAAAATCCTAACTTGTTTGTTTTCGGCTCTGAAATCAAACAATTATTGAATTTTTTACCGGAAAGAAGGGTAAACAAAAAGAATTTAATGGATTATTTAATTTTATCCTTATCAGAGCATAATGAAGAAACATTTTTTGAGGACATTTTAAAATTACAACCTTCTCATAATTTAATTCTTGATTTAAAAACTAATAAAACTTCTATTTATTCATATTATACTATAACAATAGATAAATCTTTAGAGAAGTTAAATGAAGAGCAAGCCATTAAGTTATATCAGGAAGAGTTAAAAAGATCAATCCTATACAGATTAAGATCAGATGTTAAAGTCGCAACATGCTTGAGTGGTGGGCTTGATAGTTCTTCCATTGCATCTATTGCTGCTGAAATTTACAAAAAAGCTTCCGGGAATAATTTTTCAGCCATTACAGCTAAGGCAACTGAAAAAAAAATTGATGAGACTGAATATGCCAAGAAAGTGGTAAAAAACAGTAATCTTGATTGGTATTTAGTTGAACCTAAAACAGAAGACTTTTTAAATATTGCGGATGAGGTAATAAAGACACAAGAAGAACCCTTTAGTGGTCCCTCTTTAATTATGCAATATTTTGTTTTTAAAAAAGCAAGAGAAATTAATAGCCCTGTAGTGCTTGATGGACAAGGAGGGGATGAAACTCTTCTTGGATATGAGAGGTATTATCCTGCATACTTAATGTCTTTGCCTTTTTTTAAAAAGATAAAAGAGTTTTTAAAATCCTCGCAAAATTCAAAACTTTCAAAAAAAGATTTATTCCTTTATTATTTCTACTTTACAAATTCCAAAGTTAGAATTAAAAGACAGCTAAAGAGAAGTAATTATATAAAAAAAGAATATCAAAATCTTATAAGTATAGACCTGATAAAATTAATGTCAGACTCTTATTTAGATATAAATAAAATGCAGTTACTGGAAATAACCAGGACTCAGCTACCACATTTATTAAAATATGAGGATAAAAATTCAATGCGTCATTCCATTGAAACCCGTTTACCCTTTTTGGACTACAAACTGCTTGAATTGTCTATTTCACTGAATAATAGTTTAAAAATAAACAAAGGGTGGAGTAAATATATATTAAGAAAAGCAATTGAAGATAAATTACCAGAGAGTATTGTCTGGAGAAAAAATAAAATTGGATTTGAGGCTCCTGTAAAAGAATGGTTGTTTGATAAAGCCAAATATAGAGAACAGATTAATAAATCTAAAATTTTGAATGAGTTGTTTTCCAAGGAATTTACTTCATCTAATGATTTACATTTGCTATGGAAACTATATAATGTGGCCAGATGGGAAGAGATTTTTCAAGTTAAAATGGAACCTTTAAATAAAATAAGTAATAAAAACCAATATTAAAAAGTAATAATTGATATTTAATGGTATCAGGAATAAAAGTCAATTTTACCTTTAAAAATGAGCAATATGAGTAGTTCACCAATGGATAAAGAGAAGAGAGTCTGTCACTTATCATCAGTTCACAAGGCCCTGGATACAAGGATCTTTCATAAAGAAGCAGTTTCCCTTGCAGAATTTGGATATGAAACCTATTTAATTGCCCAGCATGTAAAAGATGAAAATATTGATGGAGTTAATATTATATCTGTTGCTGCACCTAAAGGATCCCGTTTTTCAAGGATGACTAAAACAGTATGGGAAGTATATAAAAAAGCTATTAAAATAGATGCTGGTATTTATCATTTTCATGATACAGAATTAATACCCATTGGAGTATTACTTAAACTTAAAGGAAAAAAAGTTATATATGATATACATGAAGATTTGCCAAAAGATATTCTTCAAAAGAAATATCTTGGAAACAAATTTTTTAGAAAAATGATTTCTTTTGGTGCAGCTTTACTTCAATCTTTTGCAGATTGGACTTTTGATGCAACCGCTACTGTTACCCCTGATATTCATAGTAAATTTAATAAGAGAAAGTCAATTTTGCTTAGAAATTTTCCCGTTATAAAGCATATTGATGAGGTTAACCCAAAAGACCTGGTTAAGGAAAAATTTGTTGTTATTTATGTCGGTGGTTTAACACAAGTAAGGGGTATTAAAGAATTAATTGATGCTTTTAATTATACTAATGAAGCCGCTGAGTTATGGTTGTTTGGAAATTGGGAAAACCAAAAATTTATGGATATTTGCATAAGTTCCCCCGGATGGAAGAGCGTTAAATACTTTGGAAATTTACCTCAAAAGGAAGTATTTTCCTATATGAAAATAGCAGATGTTGGTGTAGTAACATTTTTGCCCATAGAAAATCATGTTTCTGCAATGCCAAACAAGCCCTTTGAATACATTTCATGCCATTTGCCTATAATTATGTCTGATTTTCCTTTATGGAGAAATATTTTTAGTGATTGTGCCATTTTTGTTGATCCTGAGGATTCAAGAGAAATATCCTCTGCAATAATTAAATTAATGAATGACAAAGAGTTGGCCAAATCCATGGGAGAAAAGGGAAGAAGGATGATTGACGATTCTTATTCCTGGGAAGCTGAGTCTAAAAAATTACTTGATCTTTATCAAAAACTCTCTAAGTAAATGTGCGGAATTTTTGGAGCAATTAGTCTTTCGGGAAAATTTACAGAAAATGAGTATAAAAAATTTGTTGGATTAACAGATTTAATAAATTACCGGGGAATTGATGCTTCCGGATATCAGAAATACACTCACTTTAACAATACTTCCACAGAATATAGTTTTTCTGTTTTTTTAGGACATAGACGGTTATCAATAATCGATTTAACTGCTTCTGGAACTCAGCCTTTGACTGATAAGGGTTGCCATATTATTTTTAATGGAGAAATTTTTAATTATGTTGAGTTAAGAAATGATTTAATTAAAAAGGGATTGGTTTTTTCTACTGAAACAGACACAGAAGTAATTTTAAAAATATACCAGGAATACGGTGAAAGCGGGTTTGGGAAATTCAATGGAATGTGGTCCTTTATAATATTTGATTCAATAAATTATAGAATTGTTGTCAGCAGAGATCGTTTTTCAATAAAACCCCTTTATTTTTATAAACAAGGTGATAAATTCTACTTTTCAAGTGAAATAAAACAATTATTGCCACTAATTGATAAAGTAAACGTAAATAAAAATACGCTTTATGCCTATCTAAGACAATCACTTGTTGACCATAATGATGAAACTTTTTTTGACAAAATCTCGAAAATACCCGCCAAACATAATTTCATAATTGATTTAAATACAGGAAAAACAGAACTGGTTAAATATTGGGATTATGAAATAAATAAATTCTCAGGTGAAGTGGATTTTATTGAATTATTCAGGGAATTATTTATTGATAGTGTTAGGATTCGTCTAAGAAGCGATGTTAAGGTGGGAGGTTTATTAAGCGGAGGTCTGGACTCCTCGGCAATAACGTTAATTGCCAATGAAATACAAGGAGGGAACTTTGAATCTTTTTCAGTAATATCTAAAGAAAAGAAATTTAATGAAGAAGCATTTGTGGATATTTTAGTTCAACAAAAACAAATTACAAATAAAAAATTGCTTTTTAATTCTGAAATGGTTTTAAGCTCTTTCGATAAAGTTCTCTTTCATCAGGATGAGCCCTTCCTTAATTTTAGTGTAATTGCCCAAAATTTGATATTTGAAAAAATAAAATCCGAAACCGATATTATTGTGGTTTTAAGCGGGCAGGGGGGGGATGAAATATTAATGGGCTATCTAAAATATTTCTTCTTTAACTTAAAAGACTTACATAAAAAGAAGAAATATTATGAAGCATCAAAACAAATTCTTCTCTCGCTTTTATATAGAACAGTGTTAACCCAATTTGACATAGGGTATGCAAAGCGTTATATTCCATTTTTAATGAATAAGCCTTTAGATTATCTGAAACATGATTTTAAACTTATAGATGTATGGAGTTTCAATAATTTAAATGAACGACAATCTTTAGACATAGATAAATTCTCTGTTCCCGCATTGGCAAGATATGAGGACAGAAACGCTATGGCTTATGGCCTTGAGGTTCGTCATCCATTTCTGGACCATAGAATAGTAAATGCCATGTTAAGTTTGGAAACGAACCTGAAAATAAAAAATGGCTGGAATAAATATATTCTTCGTCAATCAATGACTGAATTACCAAATGAAATAAGATGGAGAAGAGATAAAAAAGGTTTTTCCACTCCTGATTCTTTATGGCTTAAAAAGGATTTAAAACCAATTCTTGAAAATACTTTTAAGGAAAGTAAACTAGAGGAGCTAGGTATTATTGATAAAAATAAATACTTAAGAACCTATAATGATTTCATACAAGGGAAGAATAGCTTTCATGGAGACATTTTAAGAGTGTTTATAGCAGAAAAATGGGCAAAACAATTTTTAGACTGATTTAAATTTCTTAGATAATTTACTAAATTATTTTAATTAAAAAGTACTTAAAAGCCTTAATTTAAGTAATAATTCCCATATTTTTATACATTTGCACAATATTTCTTAATTAAAAAATGAAACAACTTAACTTTGCTATAATCGGATGCGGTCGAATAGCACAAAGACATGCAGAGCATATTAATAATCTTGCGGTGCTAAAGGCTGTTTGTGATAATGATCATACAAAGGCAAAAACATTAGGGGAGAAATATGCTGTAAATTCTTATGAATCCATAGATGAATTACTAAAGAATGAAAAAGAGATTGATGTAGTAACAGTTTGTTCTCCAAATGGATTGCATGCAGAGCATTCGATAAAAGCATTAAGAGCAGGCTTACATGTGGTATGTGAAAAACCTATGGCCATTACAGTTGAAGACTGCGGAAAAATGATAACTGAGGCCGAAAAGGCGAACCGAAGATTATTTGTTATTAAACAAAATAGATTTAATCCTCCGATTGCAGCAGTAAAGCAATTAGTTGATGAGGGCAGGCTTGGAAGAATACTTAGTGTACAACTCAACTGCTTTTGGAACAGAGATTTCGATTATTATCAATCCTCTGATTGGAAAGGGAAAAAAGCAATGGATGGAGGAACTCTTTATACCCAGTTCAGCCATTTTATTGATTTACTATATTGGATAGTCGGTGATGTTAGAAAGGCTTATGCTTTTGGCGGAAATTATGCTCACCAAGGGATAATTGAATTTGAGGATACGGGAGTTGTTGCTCTTGAATTTTATAACGGAACCATAGGAACTATTAATTATACGGTAAATAGTTTCGGGAAGAATATGGAAGGCTCTATTACTCTTTTTGGAGAAAAAGGAACTGTCAAAGTAGGTGGCCAATATTTAAATGAATTGGAGTATCAAAATATTGATAATTACGAAATAAAAAACCTTCCTAAAGGCAACCCTGCAAACAATTATGGTCAGTATCAAGGATCAATGTCAAACCATGATAAAGTTTATGCTAATGTAATTGATGTTCTAACTAATCAGGGAGTAATTGCAACAAATGGTTTTGAAGGTTTAAAAACAGTAGAAATCATAGATAAAATTTATCAGGCTATTGAAGCAAAATAATGGATCCCAAAGTTTTACAAGTAGGAATTAAGAATGTTGATTTTGGTATAAATGTAACCATTATTCAACCTGTGAATATATATGGTTGCAAAGTGGGTGATAATACTTTTATTGGTCCCTTTGTTGAAATTCAGAAAGATGTAATCATTGGGAAAGGTTGTAAAATTCAGTCTCATACTTTTGTTTGTGAACTTGTTACAATTGGAGATGATTGTTTTATTGCTCATGGTGTAATGTTTATTAATGATTTATTTGAATCAGGTGGCCCGGCAATGGGGAATAAATCTAAGTGGAAATATACAAAAGTTGGAAATAAAGTGTCAATTGGTTCTAATGCCACTATACTGCCTGTAGAAATATGTGATAATGTAGTAATAGGAGCAGGTGCTGTAGTTACTAAAAATATTACCCAACCTGGAGTTTATGCTGGTAACCCTGCAAAACTTATTAGAAAAATATAATAAATCCAAAAATGAAAGTACCATTTGTTGATCTTCATGCACAATATTTAACTATAAAAGAAGATATTGATAATGCTATTGCTTCAGTAATTAAAGAAACAGCTTTTATCGGAGGAAGTTATGTTAAAAAATTCGAGCAGGAGTTTGCTAATGCATATGGTGTAAAACATTGTATCGGAGTTGCAAATGGCACAGATGCTATTTATATAACCATGAAAATGCTTGGAATTGGTCCTGGTGATGAAGTTATTACTGTTGCCAATAGTTGGATTTCAACTTCCGAAACAATTGGTCAAACAGGGGCCACTCCGGTTTTTGTGGATATTGACGAATATTCTACTATAGATGTTTCACAAATTGAAGCGAAAATATCTTCTAAAACAAAAGCAATAATTCCAGTACATTTATATGGCCAAGCTGCCGAAATTAAAGCAATTAAAGCCATTGCCGATAAACACAACCTTTATGTGATTGAAGATTGTGCTCAATCACATTTTACAAAATTTGAAAACCAAAATGTAGGTACTTTCGGAATTGCATCAACTTTTAGTTTTTATCCTGGAAAAAATTTGGGAGCATATGGTGATGCAGGTTGTATTTTAACCAATGATGACATCCTGGCTGAAAAAATGCGCATGTATGCAAATCATGGAGCGCTTAAAAAGCATTTTCATCAGATTGAAGGTATCAACAGCAGACTTGATGGATTACATGCAGCAATATTAAGTGTAAAGCTTCCTCATTTATCAAATTGGAATGCCCTAAGGAGAAAGCATTCTTCTTATTACTCTAAAGTTTTAAGCAATATAAAAGATATCACTTTACCTAAAGTTCGTGAAAATGTTGAACATACTTTTCATCTTTATGTTATCAGGACTTCAAGAAGGGATGAGCTTCAAGCATTCTTAAAAGAAAGAGGAATAGAAACTGCCATTCATTATCCAACAGCCTTGCCATTGCTTCCGGCTTATAATCATTTAAAATATTCAAAAGAAGATTTTCCTTTAGCTGCTAAATATCAAGGTGAAATTCTTTCTATTCCCTTGTTTCCTGAAATTACAGTGGAAATGATGGATTATGTAGCTCAAAACATGAATGATTTTTTTAGCAGGAAATCATAAGTTTGCTTAAGAATTAAAAAACATTCTTAAGAATCAAATTAAAAATTCACATGAAAAGGTCATTATTAAAATTAGATACATTAAAGCATTTTGGTTTTGTTCTAATTATTGTTCTTTTTATTGGTTACAATTTTTTTTACATTGGTAATTATGCAGCTTACCCTTGGTACCATGAGGTTGTAAATGATAGCGATGGCACATATTCAAGTCAGGCAGTAAGTATACTAAATGGTAACGAAACTGAATATATGCATCATCCCGGTGCCACTGTATGTGCCCTCCATGGTTTTGGTTACCAAACATTAGGTTTATTTAGCGAATCTCATTCAAAACTAACCAAACTAAATCAGGTTAGGGATCTTAATGAGGCTTATCAAGTTTTAGATACAGCCACCAGAACAAGCAGAATTTTTAGCTTACTTGCATTAATTATCTTTTCGGTAGTTTTTTATGCTGTAGCCTTTCAAATAACCCGCCATGCCTTACTTAGTGCTCTAGTCACTTTCTTTATTTTTACTTCAACAGCTCTTTTGCATCACTCCCATGTAGTACGGCCTGAATTACTTAATATTTTATTCTTTTTCATGGCTCTGTTCCTAACAATAAAGGTCTTGAAAAACAGCTCTTTTTATACAAAACTCGATTACATAGCTATTATGTTTATTGGCATCTTCATAGGGTACTCAATTTTTGCTAAAATTCAAATTCTACCTGTTTTAGCCTTGTTTTTCGGTTGTTTAGTATTTTATTTGTTTAGGTTTTTTAAAATTCAGAAGGAAGCACTTCTAAAAACAGCCATTTTGTCCTTTTTTATTTCATTGGGCAACCTAATACTTATGCCATGGTGGGCAACTAAAAAACCATCCTTATTAACTCCTGAATATTTAAAAAACCCTAATGTAACTTTTGTTATTAATGATGTTGAATATGGAGCCTATGGATCTGCTCCTGAAAATATTACATCACCTGTTTTTGCTATATTATTCGCTTTGATGCTTATAACATTCATTTGTTTTTATTTTTTTAAAAAGAATGCGCAGAATAAATTTTTTACAAGATTAGTACCTTCCACTTTATTTTTAAATTTGATTGCTTTAGGTTTTATCCTCTCCATTTATCTTGTTTACCTTCCAGTATTTGATTCTGCTAATTATTTTAAAAACACCAATCATCTTTTTTATTCTCTCGTCTCCAATGTTTTTTATGGTAATGGTTTTCTGATGAATGATAAATTTACCTTTTCAAGTGCATTAGATGAAATTATACGGGTTCATTCTATTCAAATTCAATCTTTTTCGTTTAATCTGTTTTATGTATCTGCTTTTATTGCGACAATAAGCATTGCTCAATTTTTCATAAGAAAAGGAAGCAATGGCTATTTGTTTTTGCTGTTAACTCTATTTTTCGCCACAGGTTTCTTAATGGATTTTACTTCAATGTTACGAGCTCCATATATGATGAACCAATACACCATCTATTCAAGGGTTTTTTATGGAATGAGTTTAGTAATTTGGATTTATGTACAGTTTATTGAATTTCCGTTTTTTTCTAAAAAAGTAAAATTTATCTGCCTGTATTTAATTGTTGGTTTATTGATCCTTAATGTAATATTTGTATCTAATAAATTTTATAAATCCCCCCATGCAGATGGTATCTCCACTTTTAAGGAAGATAAAATTAATGAAGAGATTTATAATACAAAAGCTTATGTGGCTCCTTTCTGGAAAACAGTTGATAAAGCAATGCTTCAAGGACAAACCAGATCAATTAAAAATCTCAAGGATAATTTAATCTCTTATTTTGATCAAAGAAAAAGCGAAAAAACAACCCAACTTATTAAAATAGAGAATCGGGCTTTTAAAAAAGGAGAGGTATTAAAATATAATATTCATTATGGGTTGATAAATGCAGGAGATGCTATTTTAAAAGTTAAAACAGACACTGTAAATATTGGTAAACGTGACATCTGGCTAATTTCTCTTTTATTAAAAAGTAATAGCAAGTTCGATATGTTTTTTAAAGTGAGAGATTATTTTGAATCATATATTGATCAGGAAGCAATAGTGCCTTGGGTCTTTATTCGAAGATGTCAGGAAGGAAATACTAAAATAGACAGGTCCACTTTTTTTGACCGCTATAACAATAAAGTCATTAGTGATAAAGGAATCCATGAGTCTACAACTCCCGCAAATATTCAAGATGTAATTTCTGCTTTTTATTATATTCGTTGCTTGGATTTTTCAAATGGTAATTTTGGGAAAGAAGACTCTTTAACAACATTTTTTGATGATGAATTATTTAATTTTAGATTTAAATTTTTAGGTAAAGATGTAATAACTACACCTTTAGGATCATTTTCATGTTTGAAATTTTGTCCAATTTTATCTTCTAATGAATTATTTAATAATGAAGAAGATATTTTATTATGGATCACAGATGATGAAAATAAGGTGCTTATTCGTGGACAAGTTAATATTCCTGTAGGTTCTATTAAAATGGACTTAACTCATTATTCAGGTTTAGCAAACGAATTTTCAATAATTCAAGAAAATAAAAAATAGTTATATGGCTAAAGAAGATAAAAAAACATATTTTGATAATCTGGCTAAAGTGAGATTAAAATGGAAAAATAGAAATCGTTTTTACCATAAATCAATAGAAAAATATATTTCCTTTATAATTCCTGCCAATAGTAGAGTCTTGGAAATTGGTTGTGGAACTGGAGAATTACTTAATGCTGTAAAACCTGGTTACGGAGTTGGAATTGATTTTTCAAATAATATGATTGAAATTGCTAAGAGCCAGTTCCCATCATTAAATTTTGAAGTTCAGGACGCTCATGAAATTGAATTAACAGAAACTTTCGATTACATTATACTATCTGATATAATTAGTTCTTTATGGGATGTTCAGGAGACTTTTAAGAATGTAAAGAAAATATCTCACCAACACACCAGAATTGTTGTTTCTTCCTACAATTATGTTTGGGAGCCTATTTTAAAATTTGCAGAATCTTTAAGGTTAAAAAAGAAACAACCTCTGCAAAATTGGCTATCTGTTAATGATATTGAAAATATCATGGAATTAGAAGG
The DNA here is from genome assembly GCA_030856445.1 of Bacteroidota bacterium. Classification (GTDB taxonomy): domain Bacteria; phylum Bacteroidota; class Bacteroidia; order JACCXN01; family JACCXN01; genus JACCXN01. The sequence continues at coordinate 7,916 of JALYPI010000061.1, read as the reverse complement.
TTTTGAAATTATTAAAAGTGAGCAAAAAATACTATTGCCTGTAAAAATTCCTTTTTTGAATTTTATCTTCAATACCTTTCTTGCCAATTTACCTATAATTAACCATTTGTGTCTAATTAGTATCCTGGTGGCTCGCCCTAGGGTTGAAACAACTAAAGATTATTCAGTATCAATACTGGTGCCTGCAAGAAATGAAAGAGGAAATATCGAAAATGCAATATTAAGAACTCCTAAATTTGGGAAATCACAAGAATTTATTTTTGTGGAGGGACATTCTTCTGATGGAACCTATGAGGAAATGCTAAGAGTGAAAGAAAAATTCAATGATAAAAATATTGTTGCGTTTAAGCAATCAGGAAAAGGAAAAGGAAATGCCGTTAGGGATGGTTTTGATGTGGCTACCGGAGAAGTATTGATGATTTTAGATGCTGATTTAACCATGCCTCCTGAGGATTTAGTTAAATATTATGATGCATTGTTAAAAAACAAGGGTGAGTTTATAAATGGTTGCCGGTTAATTTACCCTATGGAAAGCGAAGCCATGCGATTTTTAAATTTAATAGCCAATAAATTCTTTGGATTGTTCTTCTCTTATATTCTTGGTCAGAAATTAAAGGATACCCTATGTGGAACAAAAGTTTTATTTAAAAAAGACTATATAAAGATTATAGAAAACAGGAGCTATTTTGGTGATTTTGATCCTTTTGGTGATTTTGATCTGCTTTTTGGTGCTGCAAAGCTGAATTTGAAAATTATTGAAGTTCCAATCAGATATAAAGACAGGCAATATGGGTCAACTCAAATAAGTCGCTTTTCTCATGGTTGGCTTCTTATAAAGATGAGTATTTTTGCAGCTAAAAAAATTAAATTCAGGTAATTTTGACAATTAAAGAAGAACAACATAATATTGAAATTCATCAAAATCTTCATTATTGGGATAAAAAGCCAGTACTGCAAAAGATTTATAATCAATTTTATAAATTAATTGCCAGGGAGGTTAATCAGAATTTAGAAGGAGAAATTGTTGAACTTGGTTCAGGAATAGGTAATTTAAAAACAGAAATTCCAAAATGTATTTGTACTGATATTTTTTTTAATCCCTGGATTGATCAAACAGAGAATGCCTATAAATTAAGTTTTTCTGATCAAAGTGTTTCTAATCTTATTCTTTTTGATGTATGGCATCATCTTGAATTTCCAGGAACAGTGCTTCAGGAATTTGAGCGAGTTTTAAAACCGGGTGGACGAGTAATTATTTTTGATCCTGCAATTAGTGTGCTGGGTTCCCTGGTTTATGGTTTGTTTCATCATGAACCGATTAGCTTTATGAAAAAGATAAGCTGGTTAGCCCCTTTAGGTTTCTCTTATAAAAATGCCAGTTACTATGCTGCTCAAGGAAATGCCACAAGAATATTTAAATTTAATAAGTACAGACAATATTTTTCTAATTGGAATGTAGTTAAGGTTAAAACATTTTCTGCTATTTCTTACGTTGCTTCAGGGGGATATAGTGGAAGGCAACTATATCCGGATAGTTTTTTTTCTAAAATGAAATATATTGATAAAATTTGTAATTTATTCCCATTATTCTTTGCCACACGTATTTTAGTGGTATTAGAGAAAAGGGATAATTCATAAAAGTTAAATAATGTCAGGTAAAACTCTTTGGTATATTAGTCAATATGCAGTCCCGGTTAAATATGGCTTTGGCACTCGCCATTTTTATTTGGGAAAAGAATTCGTAAAAAAAGGAATGGATGTTTTTGTAATTGCATCTTCCTACAATAAATTTTTTGAATCAGCCAAAGTATTTCCTAACGATCCTGACACTTATAATTTTGAAGAGATAGATAATGTTAAGGTTTGCTGGATTAAAGGACATCGTTATAAAAAGAATGAAGGGCTAGGTAGAATTTTCAGTTGGCTGGTTTTTACCTGGAGACTTTTCTTTCTTCCTGTTGAAAAATTTAAAAAGCCTGATGTCATTATTTTATCCTCCCTTTCACTTCCTCCAATTTTAGTTGCTTATTATTTTAAATTAAGGTTTAAAGCAAAATTGATTTTTGAAATTAGGGATATTTGGCCTCAAACACTTATTGATGTCGGAAATTATTCAACAAAAAATCCGTTTGTTCTATTTTTGGGAGCCTTGGAAAAATTTGGATATAAAAAAGCGGATCATATTACAGCCACTATGCCTGCAGCAGATCTTCATATTAGCAAGCGAATAAATAAACCTTTTAAATTTACCTGTATTCCGCAAGGAATTGATCTTGACCTTTTCAAAAATAAACTTCAGTTAGAAGATGAATTTATAGATAAATATATACCCAAAGGGAAATTTGTTATAGGTTATGCAGGTACAATTGGAAAATCAAATGCTTTAGATACAATTGTTAATGCTGTACTTGATTTAGAAAAAGAAAATCCCAATATCCACCTTGTTTTTTTAGGTGAGGGGCCTTTGAAGTCTGAATTGATTGAACGAATAGGACCATCTAATAATATTACTTTTGCTCCAAAGGTGAAAAAGGAAATGGTTGGTTCTTTTCTCCACCACTGCGATTTGTTATACGATAGTGTTAAATCTGTTCCTTTATATAATTATGGTTTATCCAGAAACAAATGGATGGATTATATGTATAGTGGAAAACCAATGTTAGTTTCCTATTCTGGCTATTTAAGTCTTATAAATGAAGCTAATTGTGGAGTAGTGGTGCCTTCTGAAGATAAAGTTTCTTTGATTAAAGCAATTAAAGATTTTTATAAAATGGATAAGGAAGAATTAACGGCAATGGGAAAAAGAGGTAATGAATTTGTTTTAAAAAACAGAACATTTGATGTTTTAGCAGAAAAATATATGTCAATATTTTAATGATAAAAAAAGAGATAATTAAAAATTTTACTGATGATGAGATTGCCCAAATAGCAAGACTTCATATCAATAATATTAAAAGTGGTTTTTTATCCTCATTAGGAGAGGATTTTTTAAAGTTAATATATTTTTCAATACAGAAAAAAGGTGTTTTGATTGGATTGAGAAGTGATAACAGTGTAATTGGATTTGTTAGTGGAGTAGAAGATATAAACGCAGTATATTATGAATTTATAAAAAAAAATTTTTTTAAAGCATTTTTTTTTATTCTTCCTAAAATGATTTCTTTTAATGTGATTAAAAAAGTAGTTGAAATTGCTTTATATCCATTACAAAAAAAAATAGATAAAATAGAATTGCCTAAAGCGGAATTATTAAGTATTGTTATGGAGCCAGACCAGCGAGGAACCGGGGGAGCAGAAGTGTTATATAAAGAATTAGTAAAAGATTTTCAAGGTAAAAATATTGAAAAGTTTAAAATTATTGTAGGTGCTAAGTTGATTGGTGCTCAAAAGTTTTATTCTAAAATGGGAGCTTTACAATTAGACAGTATTAATATTCATAAAGGAGAAAAGTCGTGGGTTTATCTTCAGCAAATAGCATAACACAATATAAAAAAGCAATTGCAGAATATTTAGAGATTGAAAGTACATCAGTTTCTCTTTTTTGGAAAGGCCGCATTGCCTTATATTCATTATTAAAGGCTTTAGACATTAAAAAAGGAGATGAGATTATTGTTCCTGCCTTTACTTGTGTTGTTGTTCCTAATGCCATTATTTATCTTGGGGCCATACCTGTTTATGTTGATATTGACCCTCTTACTTATAACATAGATATTGACAAAATTGAATCTAAGATAACATCTAAAACTAAGGTAATACTTGCGCAAAATACTTTTGGATTATCTCCTGATCTAGATAAAATTTTTGAAATTGCCAGAAAACATAATTTAAAGGTAGTAGAAGATTGTACTCATGGTTTTGGAGGTTCTTATAAAGGCAAAAAAAATGGAACAATTGCTGATGCATCTTTTTATTCTACTCAGTGGAATAAACCTTTTTCTACTGGAATAGGAGGCATAGCAGTGGTGAAAGACCCTAAATTGGCTGAAAGACTAAATCAAATTGAGGCTGACGCAATTGCGCCAACAAATAAAGAAGCTCTGTTTTTAAAAACTCTGATTTTTGTTAGGGAAAAATTGCTTATCCCATCTATTTATTGGCCAGCTGTTAAACTTTATCGCTTTCTAAGTAAAAATAATTTAATAATAGGATCTTCACAAGGGGAGGAATTACAAGCGCCCAAATATTTCCCTGAATTTTTAAAAGGAATGACTGAAATTCAGGCAGAAAAGGGGATAGAAGGTTTAAAGAAAATAGATAATGATAATCGGCACAGAATTATTACTGCCAATAAATACAAGGAATTTTTTTTTAAAATGGGATTTGAAAATATTTTTCAACCAGAATATGCCGAACATACTTTTTTGAAATTTCCTATTCTTGTAAAGAATAGGAAAGAATTTATTGAACTAGCTGAAAAAAACAATATTGAGTTGGGAGAATGGTTTACCTCACCTATTCATCCTATTAGTGAAAATCACCATTTGTGGAACTATGAATACGGACAAAATCCGATTGCAGAAGATGTATCTCAAAAAATTGTAAATCTTCCTACCCATCGTGATATTAATAATGAGCAGCTTGGAAACATTTTCAACTTCCTTACAAGGAATAAGGATAGTCTACTAATGCCTAAAATTATTTAGGGCTAAAAACATTTTGCTCATTTAATAAAAGATTAATCATATTTGAAGTAATCTTTCTGATGTTTAAGCTATCTTTTCCTCCAATTCCTTTTGAAGAACACCAATCAGAGGAGGAGGTGTTAATAATAATTCCGGATTTTTTGGTTTTTTGAGCTATTATAAATACCCCGTTTTTCTTACTATCCTCCTGAGCAGCCATTTCAACCCCTATTATTTCTTTTCTATAGTATTTAAAAAATCCAGGGTCTAAAATAGTAATTTTCTTCCTAGAGAACTTATTATTAAACTGAATTAATAGACCATCCACAAATCGATTATTAATCTTCAAGGTGTCTTCATTTTGAATATTAGTACCCTTTAAAATTGGAGAATTATCATTTATAATTTTAAATCCCTGAAAACTGTTTGGCACTTGAGCGTCTCCTCCATACATATAATTAGTTATTATGCTGTTTTTGATATTAAAGTTTTTGTCATTAAAAGAACAAGAAGGGTCTTTCTTTATAGGATCATTACCACATTCTTTATAAACTATCACTTTATCTTTTGTTTCATTGTATCTTACATTCCAAAACATTGTGTTTGCAGAAAGAATTAATGCATTGCCACCATTGGAAATATAATTATCAAAATTTTCTCTTGCCTTTGTAGTCCATGCATTACTGACTCCGGCAAGTATTAAAATTTTGGCATAATTATATGTACTTGAATCATCAAGATCTATGTCGGCAACATATTTAACATTAAATTCTGATCCTCCAATCCATAAGAAAAAATCTTTAAGGTAAGAGTCAAGTCCGATGGTAAAGGGCCTTTCAAATGAAAGTGTGTCAGAGGCAATATCCTCTGAAGAATTGTAGGCATAAAAACTTTTTCCACCTGCATTACTATATAAATTAATAGTATTAAAAGGATAGACAATTACTATATCAGCTGGTTTTCTACTTTTAATTACAAAGGGAATTTTCTTCTCCCATAGGTATATTCCACTTTCTATGTTATCAGATGGAGTATATGAAAATGTTGAATGATATTTAAAACCTTCGGACCAGGGATAATTTGTATTAATTGTTTGTTTATCTGCTGGTGAAGCTATTGTATCTATTCTATTCCCCAGAACGTCATACAAGACAAAATATGCTTTTTTATAATCTTTGTTAGGTTCAATAAATATATCAATGCTATCACCAGTATAAACTGACATTTTATCGGTATATCCATTTAATATATAACTTTTGTCAGAGATATCAAATGGTGTATATATATAATAAGCAGCAGCAAGAACAATAATAACTTTAGGAATAAGTAGTTTTGAAAACATTAAAATATTCAATTACTTTTACACTCTGTGAATGCTGAAAATGGTTATAACGTGGTGAAATTACATAATATATCTAAGTTGAAAATAATATTTTTTCAGCTTATTGCTTTTTCAGTTCCTCTTGCGCCATTTATTCTGCCAGCTTTAATTCTTATTTTATTAATTATTTGGCTTTATGAGGGTGATTTTAAGCAAAAGTGGAAACAATTTAAAAGTAATTCTTTTGTCTTTTACCTGCCCTGCTTATTTTTATTATACCTCTTTGGATTACTGTGGAGCGATAATATTGAGCATGGGCTCTCCGATATAGAAACGAAACTTACCTTATTGCTTTTTCCGGTAATTATACTTTCCCAACAGTTTACATCTGAACAAATTCAGGCAATCAAAGATCGTTTTATTGAAGGCTGTCTGGTTGCTTTGTTGCTTTTGCTAAGCTTTTGCTTTTATAATTATTATTTACACATGGAAAACTCCGTTTTTTACTATGAAGCTTTCTCTGTTCATTTACATCCTTCTTATTTTGCTTTATATCTTAATTTAGGCTTAATTTTAATTATAGATAAGATAATTAATGGAAAATTAAAAATTTACTGGCTTACCTTTTATTTGTTGGCTTTATTGCTTTTTTTAGTAAGTATTTTTCTTTCTTCTTCAAAAAGTGGCATTTTAACCCTGTTTTTTTCATTAGGTTTAGGTACAGTTTTATTGATTAGCTGGAAAAGGTTGTTTCAGATGTTTCTAATTCTAAGTGTACTTTTTATCGGGTTATTTTCGTTTTTAGAAGTTAACAATAAAAAGTTCAATCTTTTACTTAATTCAGATGTTGTTTCCTTATTATCCGATCCAATAAAGGTTCGTTTTAGCGATTTAGTTAATCCTTTAAATTCTGAATCAATTCATCAAACTGCAACTTCATCATCCTCTGTAAGGGTTTTAGTTTGGAATACGGCAAAGGAACTTATTATGGAAAATCCATATTTTGGTACAGGTACAGGAGATGTTAAGGATAAACTAACAGAAAAGTATAAGGTCAAGGAATATATAATAGCTTCTGAAAAAAAATTAAATGCCCATAATCAATTTCTACAAACTGCAATAGCTCTTGGAGTTTTTGGTTTAATTCTTCTATTACTAAATATGTTTATACCCTTATTTTATGCAATTAAATATAAAAGTTGGATATTTTTGCTGTTTATATTAATAATGATTTTTAATTTTTTAACTGAATCTTTATTGGAAAGGCAAGCAGGAGTGATTTTTTACGCTTTTTTTAACAGCCTTTTTCTAATTACACTAAAACAAAACACCAATGATCCCATTCTCACCTCCAAGAATTGACCAGAAAATAATTGATGAAGTAACTGCGGCTCTTAAGTCAGGTTGGATTACAACCGGCCCAAGAACAAAGCAATTTGAAAAATCAATCACTGCTTATTGTGGCAATAAAGTAACTGTTGCCCTTAATTCAGCAACTGCTGGCCTTGAGTTAATGCTCAGATGGTATGGAGTAGGTCAGGGTGATGAAGTTATCCTTCCTGCCTATACCTATTGCGCTACTGCTAACGTGGTTGTTCATTGCGGTGCAAAACCTGTATTCGTGGATGTGAATAAAGATGATTTTAATATTTCAGTAAATGAAATAAGAAAAGCCATTAATGGAAAAACTAAAGTTATTATGCCGGTTGATTTTGCCGGAATTCCATGTGATTATGAACAGATCAATGAGCTTGTAAGAGAGAATGAAATAAAAAAAATGTTTGTTGCTAAGGGGGAAAACCAGCAAAAATTAGATAGAATTATGGTTCTCTCTGATGCTGCCCATTCATTTGGAGCTTTGTATAAGGGAAAAGTAGCCGGAAATTTAACTGATGTGTCTGCTTTTTCTTTTCATGCTGTAAAAAACCTTACCACTGCAGAAGGAGGGGCTGTTGCTTTGAATTTTCCTGCAC
>JALYPI010000010.1 GCA_030856445.1 Bacteroidota bacterium | reverse complement strand
GTGCTGTAAACCCTGTTTTAAGAGAAGGAAACTCTGATAGAAGAGTTGCAGCACCGGTAAAGGAATATGCAAAAAAGCATCCTCATTCTATGGGATCATGGACTAAAGATTCAAAAACTCATGTTGCTCATATGCAAAGTGGTGATTTTTATGGAAGTGAAAAATCTGTGGTAATTGGCAAAGCGCAGGATGTGAAAATTGAATTTATTGATCAAAATGGAAATATTGAAATATTTAAAGAAAAATTATCCTTACTTGATGCAGAAGTAATTGATGCTGCTGTAATGAGCAAAAATGCGCTTCGTGCCTTTTATGAAAAGGAAATTGAGGATGCAAAAAAATCAGGTGTTTTATTATCACTGCATCTTAAAGCAACAATGATGAAAGTATCAGATCCAATTATGTTTGGCCACGCTGTTACCGTGTTTTTTAAAGATGTTTTTGAAAAACATGCTAGCATTTTCCAGACATTAGGTATTGACCCTAATAATGGACTGGGAGATGTTTATAGTAAAATCCAAAGTCTTCCTGAGGATCAAAAATCAGCAATAGAGTCAGATATTAAGGAGGTCTATAAAAAAAGACCTGAACTGGCTATGGTTAATTCTGATAAAGGAATTACCAATTTACATGTACCAAGTGATGTAATTATTGATGCCTCCATGCCGGCTGCTATTCGTTCCTCAGGTAGAATGTGGGGACCTGATGGGAAACTTCAGGATATGAAAGCACTTATTCCTGATCGTTGTTATGCGGGAATTTATGATGAAATAATAAACTTTTGCAAAGAAAATGGTGCTTTTGATGTAGCTACTATGGGCACAGTTCCCAATATAGGCCTAATGGCTCAAAAAGCAGAGGAATATGGTTCTCATGACAAAACTTTTAAAATTGCTAAAAGCGGTTCTGTAAGAGTTACTGATGCCAGCGGAAACATCTTAATGGAGCATAAGGTAGAAGAAGGAGACATCTGGAGAATGTGTCAGACTAAAGATTTGCCAGTTCAGGATTGGGTTAAATTAGCAGTTAAAAGAGCTAAAGCTACCCAAACTCCTACTATTTTCTGGCTGGATAAAAACAGAGCACATGATGCAAACCTTATTGAAAAGGTAAACAAATACCTTAAAGATCATAATATTGATGGCTTAGAAATTATAATTATGTCTCCTGTTGATGCCATGCACTATACCTGTGAAAGAGCAAAAGCTGGAAAAGACACCATTTCTGTTACTGGCAATGTTTTAAGAGATTATTTAACTGATTTATTTCCTATTCTTGAATTAGGTACTAGTGCAAAAATGCTTTCAATTGTTCCTTTATTAGCAGGAGGTGGCCTTTTTGAAACAGGTGCCGGAGGTTCAGCTCCAAAACATGTGGAGCAGTTCGTAGAAGAAAATCATTTAAGATGGGATTCACTGGGAGAGTTTTTGGCACTTGCCGTTTCTTTGGAGGATATGGCCTATAAAACGAATAATGAAAAAACACAGGTATTAACAGAAACCTTAAACCAGGCTAATAGCAAATTTCTTGACAAGGATAAATCACCCTCTCGTAAGGTAGGTGAATTAGACAACAGGGGAAGTCACTTTTACCTTGCTTTTTACTGGGCACAATCATTGGCTGAACAAAGTAAGAACATTGAACTACAGGAAAAATTCAAAAGTTTAGCTAAAGCATTTTCTGATAATGAATTAAAAATCATGGTAGAGTTGAATGCAGTACAAGGAAAACCTGTTGATTTGGGCGGTTATTATCATCCTAATGTTGAAAAAACAGAAAAAGCAATGCGCCCTAGTTCCACATTGAATACTATTTTGAATAATTTCTAATTTTAAGATTTGTTATTCCATTAAGGCTGCTTGATTTCATCAGGCAGCCTTTTTTTATTTGTTTAATTTCTGCTTTTATTGATATTAATCAAAAGCTCTTTTATTAAATAGAATATAACCAAAATGGAACAGGAAACTCCATGGATCTTCCTGTTTTTCATAATAATTAACACTTAAGGAAAGTGGACCAACGGGAGTATGATATACTAAGTTAGTTGATCCAATAAAACTCCTGCCACTTAAGGGTTCTCCATAACTTGCTGTTTGATCTTCATTTCGAATTATTTCTCTATAAGGTTGAAAAACATATGCTTCAAGCCTTAGGTCCAGGTTTTTTCTAATTGAGAAAATTTGTTTTAACCCAAAGGCTCCGTATTTATAAGCTCTGAATTTTTCAAGAAAGATGGTTCTGGTTTCTGGTGTTGGCGTAAAAGCAGGGGCCGCCAGTATAGTTCCAGTATAATTATTGAAAAATGGCTGATTCGCAAAATTACCTTCAATATAGACTCCTACTTTAAATCGTCCTTTTTTATTTATATAATTGTTATAAATCAGTTTAAATTGGAGCCATTCATGAATTCCTCTAAAGGGAAGTTCAGCAAAAGCAGTTGAGCCTGGTTTTGTAAATTCCTCCCCATGAATGAATCTGGCATTAAAATTAAAAAAGGATCCTTCACTGGCATATTGTTTTCTGTTCAAAGAATTCCTTTCATAGGCCAAACTATAAGAGAAAAGGTTAAAAGTGGTTTTGTCTGCAGTATCTGCTACAGAAAAATGTCTTACCTGATAATATTCATTGTTTAAATTTGCATATTTAAAACCTGCTTTATAAATTCCCTTATTACCTCCAGGGACTGCAATTGTAGCATCTGCAAATTTTTCATTTTGAATTAGATATGAAGGTTTTACATCTTCAAAAAATGCACTGCTGCTTTTGAAAAAATCATAACGGTTAAGTGTAAATCCACCTTCAAGATAAAAAGGAATACGGGAAGTAAAATCTATTCTAGCCTTTATTTGTCCTGATCCATATAGCTTGCCAAAATATGAATTTGCGGAAATAGTAACAGCTTGATTTCCTAAATAATTATATTGAAGCCCTACAAATCCTTGGTTTATCGCACGGTTAGAAATATTTCCTCCGAAATGAGTTATTATTTCCCTTTCTTTTTTAATTTTCAAATATAGATCATACCTTCCTTTTTCCTTATTGTATAATGCTATTGGATATATATTGTTGATTTTGTCATCTGTTACTAATCTGTAATAATTTTTTTTAAGGGTTTCATAATCTAGTTCTTTTTCATTTCTTAACAGAATTCGCTTTACATAATTGGATTGTTTTTTGTTTAATCCGCTAATATGTATATTGTTGAAGATAAGAGGGGGGATGTTACTTTTGAATTCAGCTCTTTTTGCATTAAGTTCTTCAATACTTATCCTTCTATCTATAGAAATTTTTATATCATTTATTTGTAGCATTGCTTCTTTATATCCTTGGTCAATAACCATTTGAGGATTATCAAAATCAAACAATGAAATATCTATCTGTGGTTCGATCATTATTCCATTTTCACAAAGCGTATTGTAGTTGGTAACGTTTACCAGCATGCTTTTTATCTGGGAAATCAAATTGTCTTCTTCAGGAGGAGCAACATTACTTGAAACACTGCTTCCTATAACTATATCTGGAAAAAAATCACTGTACATTATATCAGAAGGGAAATTATTATATAATCCTCCATCAAAAAGCAAGGTGTTATCAATTGAAATGGGTTGTAAATAAAATGGATAAGACATGGAAGCTCTAACTGCCTGGCTTAAATTTCCGTTACGGAAAATTACTTGTTTCTTTGAAACCACATCAGAGGCTACACATCGAAAAGGAACAAACAATTTATTAAAATCATTTTCGGCTAAAGCACTCGGTCCTGATAATTGCTCTAAAAGTGATAAATCGGTTGGAATAGGAGATATAAGGTTAGTTGGGAGTGAGGTTTCTATAAAAGAATTTGGGGAAAATCTTAAAGTAACCCAACTGCTGTTAGGATCTTTTTGTTTAAAATAATACACGTACTTATCATCAATATCTCCATTAGCAATACTTTTAAACATTTGAGAATTAACAATTTGTTCCATTTGTTTGGGAGAATAACCTGAAGCATACATTGCACCTACTAAAGCGCCCATTGAAGTACCTGTAATATAATCTATTGGAATATTATTTTCTTCCAGTGCTTTAAGAACTCCTATATGAGCAAGACCAGAGGCGCCACCTCCACTTAAAACAACACCCACTTTTTGGGCATGAAGTTGCGTTTGCTGCAGAAGCAATAAAAATAGAACTACTATATAATGAAATGCTTTGATAGAGAAAGAAAGTATAGTTTTAACAAATTTAAAAAAGATTTGTGAGGATTTGTTCAATTCCTACAATTTCTCTATAATATTTAAAGCTGCTTTAATAAATCATTTATATAAGCAGGAGAAAGGCGTAAACGACTTCCATACCATGAGAACATTTCTCCATCTACAATTTTTACATCTGCAAAAGGATATAATTGCTTAAACTCTTGAATATGATTTTCTTTAAAAGGATAAGGTTCTGAAGAAAGAAAAATTAAATCGGGTTGGTAATCATTTAATTCTAAAGATGAAATTGTTGGATAACGTAATGGATGGTCTTTAAAAACATTTGTTAATCCGCATTTTTCTATTAAATGATCTATAAAATTGTCCGAAGCAGCTACCATATATGGTTTTTTCCAAATAAAGTAAGCTACTTTTAAAGGAATTGAATTTAATGGGGATAAAAGTAAGAATTGCTCTTTTATCTCATTTATTAACTTTAAGGCTTGAGTCTCTTTACCGGTGATTTTACCGGTTATCTCCATCATTTCAAATGCATCCTCCAGAGTTTTAATATCACTTACCCAAACAGGGTAGAGTTGCATTAAGGCTTCAATTTGTTCTTTTTGATTTTCTTCTTTATTACAAATTATTAAATCCGGATCCAGTTGTTTTATTTTGTCAAAATCAATGTTTTTTGTTCCCCCAACACGGGTTTTACTTCTAAAAATTTCTTCAGGGTGAACACAAAATTTAGTAATTCCAACAATCTCCTTATTTAAACCTATATCGGAGAGATATTCAGTTTGGGAAGGAACAAGTGATATGATTTTTTGTGGAATTCCTTTAATCTGAACTTGTCTTCCCAATTGATCAGTAAAAAATGAATCTTCAGAATTTCCCATCAAATCAATTTATGAATCAGGTAAAATATCAGGGAAAATCCTGATATTTTATCTAATTCCACATTATATAATTTTTTTAACAAAAAGGCTTATCTGGCTATAGCATTAATCAGATCATGTTTTGTTAGAATATGAATTGCATTATCATCAAGTTTAACAAGAACAGCTGAATTGTTTTTATTGATTAATTTGGAAACCTCTTCTATTGGTGCATCCTTTGAGATAATAGGGAATGCAGGCTGCATTATGTCTTGTACCTGGCATTTTTTCAAATCCGGGTTTTCTGTGAGTTTTCCAAGCAAATGATTATCGCTTAGAGAACCTACAAATTCTCCATTTTTCATAATTGGAATTTGAGAAATATTAAAACGTGTCATTTTATATATAACTTCAGCGACAGTTTGATTGGCGTCAGCTGTAATAAGTTTCTCATTTTTATGATTTTCTATAAGATCGATAGCACTTGGTGATTCTTTTTCTAAAAATCCACGATCGCGCATCCAGTCATCATTGAAAATTTTACCAACATATCTGCTGCCATGATCATGAAAAACAACTACCACTAAATCATCTTCATTAAGTTGATCTTTCATTTGCAACAGGCCTGCAATTGCTGAACCTGCAGAATTACCAACAAAAATCCCTTCTTTTTTGGCAATTTCTCTGGTCATAACCATACCGTCTTTATCAGTAACTTTTTCAAAATGGTCGATTACATTAAAATCAACATTTTTAGGCAAAATATCTTCTCCAATCCCTTCTGTTAAATAAGAATATATCTCGTTTTCATCAAAAATGCCTGTCTCTTTATATTTTTTAAAAACCGAACCATAAGTATCAATACCCCAGATTTTAATGTTTGGATTTTTTTCTTTTAAATATTTACCTGCACCACAAATAGTTCCGCCAGTACCAACACCAACTACTAAATGGGTTATTTTCCCTTCAGTCTGTTGCCAAATTTCAGGACCAGTTTGTTCATAATGAGCGGCAGAGTTAGATAAATTATCATATTGATTAGGATAGTAAGAATTAGGAATTTCATTAGCAAGTTTTCTTGCAACCGAATAATAGGAGCGGGGGTCATCTGCTGAAACATTAGTAGGGGTTACTATAACTTCAGCTCCAACTGCTCTTAACATATCCATTTTTTCTTTGGATTGTTTGTCAGGCATAGTACAAATTAAACGGTATCCTTTAACAATACATGCAAGTGCTAAACCCATACCGGTATTTCCAGAGGTGCCCTCAATGATTGTCCCTCCTGGTTTAATGAAACCTGCTTTTTCAGCATCTTCTACCATTTTAACAGCCATCCTGTCTTTAATTGAGTTACCAGGATTAAATGTTTCAACTTTGGCTAGCACAGTTGCTTTAATACCCTTGGTTACTTTATTTAATTTAACTAAAGGAGTATTTCCAATGGTTTCAAGTATGTTATTATAGTACATTTCTAGTTTTTTTTTAATTAGCTGCAAAAGTAATAATTATTTTACCCTGCCAGGATTATTATTCTATGTTTTGATAAACAATTCTGATTTTTTATTTAAAAAAGCTGCAACTCAATTCAGAGATGCAGCTTTTAATTTTTGTTTAGTTGCCAATTTTTATAATGATTAAAAAATCAACAAATAAATTACTTTTGTAACAAAGAATTGATTTTCTTTTGGAATTCTTGATTTTGCTGATAAGCAAACATGATTTCCTTGTATTCGTCTAATTCTATGTTCTTTTCTTTAATTGCATTTTCCATTTTGGATTGCATTTGCTCCTGAATTTTTTGAAATTGACCAACTGCTGTTTCAAAAGATTTTAATTCTTTCTCTGTAACATCTAATTCTGCTTCAGGGTTTTGTTGAGCTTGTGCAATTTCATTAAAGCGTTCCACATTAAGATTTTCCTTTTCCACCACCTTTATCATTTCTTGTTCAGTTTGTTGTTGAATCTGATCAATACTTTTACTAGCTTCGATAAACTTGGAAAGAGTTTTGTCTGAATAATCTGTTTTAATCTGCTTTTGCTCTTGATTAAGCATTTGATTTAAATTTTGTTCTTGTTGTGGTTGCTTTTGTTCTTGGGCAAATGCAGAAGCAAATATTAACAAGGAAAACAAAATGATTGAAAAGTTTTTAATGTTGTTTTTCATAGTATAATTATATTTTTAAGATTTCATTAATTTTAGTTATTATAAATAACAAAACGGAAGATTAGATATTATATTTTTAACACTCCAATAATTCAGGATTATGCCTCAAGTGCGGTGCTTGTAGTTATTCAGGACTATTTATAGTTTTATTTTCTTTCATAATTTCAATTAGTTTTATGTAGGTTAAAGTTGAACCTTAGGTAACACTAATAAGAACAAACAGTTAATGAAAAAAATAAAAAAAATCTTTTTATCTAAATCGGATAGCCTTTACAGGGCTTATTCTGCTGATTATATAAGAGGGGAGCATAAGCATAAGCAAACAAATTAGAAGAGTTCCTAAATTCAAGAAAAGAACATGAGTCAATTCAAGTTGAATGGGAACAGAGGAAAGATAATAACTTGTTTCATCAAGTTTTACTATTTTAAACTGATCTTGTAAAAAACATAAACCTAAACCTATTATATTGCCAAAAATCAATCCTTTACCAATAATATAGGTAGCATTATAAAGGAAAATTTTCTGAATGCTAAAATCTTTCATTCCTAATGCTTTTAATATACCAATTGTATTTGTTTTCTCAAGTATCAGAATTAAGAGTGTTGCGATCATATTAATTCCAGCTACCAGTAACATTAAGGACAAAATTATTCTTACATTTATATCTTGCAAATCAAGCCAGTCGAATATTTGGGCATTGGTTTCTTTCACTGTTTGAGCATTAAGATCATAACCTATTTCCTGGTTGATTTCCTCGGCTATTGTTTCCAATTCATTATAATCGTTTAAAAAAAGCTCAAAACCTGATATGTACTTTTCATCCCAATTGTTTAGCTTCTGTACTTGTTTAATATCCGATATCACATAAAGCTTATCAAATTCTTCCAGGCCTGTTTGATAGATTCCTGTTATATTAAACTTTCTAACGCGGGGTGGTTGCTCAATAAAATACATCAGCAAGTGATCCCCAACATTTAATTTTAATTTGGTTGCAATTTTTTTTGAAATAATTATATCATTTGTAGTAGCAGAGTCCGTTACAATAAATGAAGTACCTTCAACAATTTTATCATTAAAGAAGCTCCAATCAAAATCTTTCCCTATGCCTTTTAATAATACACCCTCAATATCTTCAGCAGTTTTTATAATTCCTGGTTTTATGGCATACTTTTGGATATGCCTGATCCCGTTGTGTTTTTGTAGCAGTGGAAGAAAATCCTGGTTCTGATTTATAGGAGTAGGTTCAAGATAATTATGAGTATCATAATGAAGGATTTGAATATGAGAACCAAAACCTATAACTTTGTCGCGGATTTGTGATTTAAAGCCCGTTACAATAGCAATAGCCAATAACATTACCGCAATTCCAAGGGTTATTCCAAGGACAGCAATTTTTATTATTGGTTTTGAAAGACGGGAATTTTGTTTATCTCCCTTAATTATACTGTTAGCAATAAAAAAAGATGTATTCAACTTATAAAATTAAAATGAGCATAAATAGCTTCTACAAAAAAGGCAAATTTAATCAATTTATTGCCTTTTTATTTGTTTTACTGGTTTTCAATTCAAATATTACTGCCCAGGTTGAACCCAATAATAAATATAAAGTTATTTATCCAACCGATATTAAAACAGGAGCAGAAAAAACAACTCAATATTTACCAATGATAGAGGGTAAATCCATTGCAGTTTTGGTTAATCAATCCTCAGTATTAAATAATGTACATCTTGTTGACTCCTTATTAAGCCTTGGAATTAAAGTAAAAAAAGTGTTTTGTCCTGAACATGGTTTTCGTGGGGATGCTGATGCTGGAGAATTAGTTAAAAATTATACTGATAAAACAACTCATTTACCGATAATCTCTTTATATGGGAACAATAAAAAACCAAAAGTTGCTGATTTAAAGGGAATTGATGTTGTTGTTTTTGATTTACAAGATGTAGGAGCAAGGTTTTATACTTATATCTCCACTATGCATTATATGATGGAGACCTGTGCCGAAAACAATATTAAATTAATAATTCTTGACCGGCCAAACCCCAACGGATTTTATGTTGACGGGCCTATACTGGAATCTCAGTATAAATCATTTGTGGGAATGCATAATGTTCCTGTTGTACATGGAATGACTGTTGGGGAGTATGCCAGTATGATAAATGAAGAAGGATGGCTTGCAAATAAAGTAAAAACAGATTTAACCATTATTAAAATAGATGGTTATACTCATAATGACCTTTATCAGTTGCCGATTAAGCCTTCTCCTAATTTATCCACTATGGAAGCTATTTATTTATATCCTTCCCTTTGTTTTTTCGAAGGTACTGTAATTAGTGTAGGAAGGGGTACAGATAAGCCTTTTAGTATTATTGGACACCCAGAACTTAAAAATCATTCTTTTAATTTTACTCCTAAAAGCATTCCCGGTGCATCTAAAAACCCTCCTTATGAAGGAATTTTATGCAAGGGCTACGATTTAACTGATTATGGGAAAAATTTTATTTTAAACTCTCCTAGATTGCATTTGCAATGGCTGATAAAAACTTATGAGGATTCTCCCGATAAAAACGCTTATTTTAATCCCTTCTTTAATAATCTGGCTGGAAATGCTAAACTAAGACAACAAATTTCAGCTGGATTAAGCGAACAGGAAATTAGAAAAACCTGGCAAGCTGATTTAGAAAAGTTTAAACAGCTAAGAAAGAAATATTTGCTTTACATTGATTTCGAATAATTTTTTTTTGAAGTACTGAAAAAATAATAAAAGCGTAGATTATAGTCACTAATTTTCTGGGATTTAATGTTAAATTTTACTCCTTTTTACTACTGTTTTAATTATTTTTTATAAATTGCAACCTTAAAAACTTACTAACATGATATCAAACAAGTACTTATCCGCTATTTTAGTATTATTTTTATCCATTAGTTTATACAGTTGCGTTGAGGAAGAAACACCAACCAAAGTATTAATGCAGGGAACATGGGAGCTTACCCAAGCCTCTGATGAAAATGGAAATGATATTAAATCAACAGTCGCATTTCCTGTTTCAGCCATCCAGTTAACTGATGATAATGGGATGCTAGGGACTCAGGGCCCAATGTTCACTTATGTTGTTTATGGAGGAAGCAATTGGATTAATGCCTCATCAAAAATTAAACAAGCCTTTGATTATGCCAATTTTCGTTTTAATACTGGAGAGTTTTTTGTTGCTGCAGGAAATCCCGATAGATTTACAGTAGAGGCTAAATTACAGGCAACAGCAGCTGCAGGAGGTTTATCTGATATACTTACTATTTTCGGAGTAGGAAATGGATGGTTGCAACAAGTGATTTACCATAAATTTATTGATGTTAAAGTTACTTTTCCCAAGGAAGAAAATTCAAAAGAAAGAAATATTATGATTTGGGAAATAGATGATTTAACTACTGCTGCATACAATTATAAAGATGCCCAAGGAAATTCTTTATTATGGGAAGGTTGGCCGGTTAATAAATTCACCAAAGGAAAATTTACTTTTACAAAAAGAGTAAAAGGACTAAATGAAATAGTATCGGAAAATATTTAAATAATTTTTTCTTTAAAATGAAGCCCAATTAACTGAAAATTAATTGGGCTTCATTTTACAATAACCTGCTTAGTACTTAATTTCAAATATTTAAGAGGGTAAAGGAGAATAAGGCCCAGGATACTAAGCCTCTTCATTATAAAATATCTTATAAAATTTTCTGCCTTTTTCATCAACTCCTTTTTCAATCATTTCTTTATTTCCATGAATATATATATGGAAATTTTTGTCCAGCTTAAGCACACTTTTAAATACTCTTTCTTGTTTTTTTACTGCCGGAGCTGAAATTTCAAAATCATCTACTATGTCAAATTCTCTTTCCACCTGCAACTCTTCCTTGTACTTACTAAAAGAATTGATAAATTCAGTATTCTCAAACACTTCCCCTGCAAATTCCTGTTCATTAAACTGTTCCTTGTTTTTAAAATATTCCATGGAACGATTCAATATGTCTATTTTCTCCGCCTTGCTTACTTCCTCAGATAATTGCTCTGTTACAAAGGTTTTGGTTATATTAAGATAATCTTTAGTATGGTGATAATTATCTGCACAAGGTTTTAAATTTAAGAAATCATCCTTCCAATACTGAGCTTCCTCTGTTTTATTTGATTTATCAACTATACAAGCCCTGTAACCGGATTCCTGCTCCATATTAAATACAATACAGCCTTTATCCAATTTATTCACATTTATTCCTTTTTCAGAATCTATTTCAAAATTATCTTTAACAGGAGACACCTTTAAAAAAGATTCTTTCCTCTCTGATTTAAAAATTCCAATGGCCTCAATAGTTTGATTTTCTACACGACAATTGCTAAACAGGCAAACATAAAGTTCACCAGTTTTAATTTTAGGATGATTTGATTTTTCAAATAAATGCTTGGCAATGGCAATGGATTGGATATAAAAATTAGCATCATTGCTGAATATCTTTTCAGAATAGGAGTATATTTCATTAAGACTGATATCAGTAGGATGGCAAAGATTATAAAATTCATTTGTGTTGAATGGAGACAAAAAATATTTTAAAAGCAATTCACCAGTAGCTTCATTTTCAACATCAGCTAGACCTTTTGATATTTTAAGACTTTCTTCTTTAAGCTTATTTCCAACTTTATGAACTGCAAGTTTTGAAAGTGAAGTATTAGAAAAATCAATCATTATTATAGATAAATATTAAATTTGATTAATATTGACATTCATTTTTATTGAAGTGGTAAAAGTAAATCAACATTTTGAAATTACACTAAAATGTAAAGGTTTTATTCCATATTATTGCAAAGTTCTTTTACTATATCATATTTTAAATGCTGGACTTTTATTAAAAGGATAAATGAAGTGAAATAATAATTGCTAAACACAGGCAGTAATAAATACAATGATGAAAGACCCAAAAGTACTAAGCAGCGTTGCTGAATTCCATAAAACATTTGATCATCCAATTGAACAAAAACCAATTATACCAGATGAAAAAAGATGTCAGTTAAGGGTTTCCTTGTTAGCTGAAGAATTAAAAGAGTTGGAACAGGCCATTAAGGACAATGATATTGTTGAAATTGCTGATGCCCTTTGCGATATTCAATATGTGCTCTCAGGAGCTGTACTGGAATTTGGATTAGGAGATAAATTCCAATCTCTTTTTGAAGAAGTTCAAAGGTCAAACATGAGTAAAGCATGCAAAAACATGGCTGAGGCCAAAGCCACTGTTGATCATTATAAAGAAACAGAAGGTGTTGAGGCAATTATAAAGGAAAAGGATGGGAAATTTCTAGTCTACAGAGAATCAGACAACAAAACCCTTAAATCAGTATATTATTCTCCCGCAGATATTTCAACCTTACTCAATAACTAGCATATTTAGATTTTAAACAAGGACAAGAATTCAAATTATAGATGATAATTGAAAAAATTAAAATAACAAAAGGGTAGGAGTGAGTATGCTAATATTTAAAACCCTCTCTAATCAAGCCTTCCATTGAGTCAGAATATTCTCCTATCACAGATGTATTAAGTTTTGTGGCAATATTTTCTAATCTTGTTATTTGATTTTCAGTTGTAGCCACATGATTTTCAATTGCAAGTATCAATTCACTCGAATTACACCTTGGAACAATTTCAGCTAAGGTGCCAATTTGCTGTTTTTCCGCATTATACATTTCTTTAATTTGTTCGATCAACAACTCTTTTAAATTATTTATTTTCTCCATAACTGTATATTTTAATTCTGTAAGTTCCTGTCAAATCTATTTGTAAAAATGAAAACTAACGATGATTTAAATTTATAATCCCAGTAATTTAGATCCTTGAAAAAGTTGGATTAAATTGTTAACTTAAAAGAAATATTCTAGCCTAATAAAATTGCTTTTAATTGGTTTAAATAGTTTGTGTTTTTAAGAGTTCTTTATTATTGGTTAATATTTGGACAACAACTGTTTTTATAATTTATTCCAGTAATATTCTAATACATTGATTCCTGAGTACATTTACAGAATCCACCCATGTCGCACCACTTTGAGGAACAGCGGTATATAAATGCATTCCTTCAGGTAAAAAGAAATTAGCAGATTCTTGATGATCGCAATTAACTTCTTGCTCTGAACTACTTATGATTTTTTGAACTCCATGCCCACTTACAGCAACTGTAATTGGTAAATAAAATGGTGCTTTAGTCCAAAAAGTGATTTTCCCCATTGGTTGAACTACTGAAAATTCAATTGTAGCTGTATCTGATACTAATTCATTTTTTGAATGCACAAGTAAATTTGCCGTGTAATTACCTGGTTTATCCATTTTTAATGTAACAATTTCTTCAACATACTTATTACCTTGAATAAACCACTCTCTTGAAAATCCATTTTTAGAACAATCACCAAATGTAATTGTCTGACCAATCTCAACTTCCTTTTCTGAAACGTTAATGCAAGCTTCTGGATTTTTTTTACAAGAAACTAAAAGAATAAAAACTATTAAATGCAAAATTATTTTCATAAACAATTGATATTTTTCTTTAATAAAATATTAAATGAAAAGATATTAAAGTTATGAAATAAAAAGGAAATTATATTAACTAAAAGAATTTATTAATTATCAATAACAGCAGTGTTTAGCATTGAATTATTAATACTTGGTAAGAGAAGTGAAATTCTATGCCTACTCGAATTTGATAACACTGCATTTGCCATTTTCAACAGTTACTGTGCCGCTC
>JALYPI010000299.1 GCA_030856445.1 Bacteroidota bacterium | reverse complement strand
GGCAGGAAGTTTCAGTTGGTTATGTTATCAACCGCAATACAAATATGAAAATAATGGCCGGCTTTGCCTCAAGGGTAAGCAGTGATTTAAAAAGTAGTAATGCTAATAGGATTTTGTTTTTTTCTCTTAGAACCGATTTATTTAATAAGTATTACGATTTTTAAATATAATTATAGTAAAATCACCGTTATGCATAGGAAATTCAAGAATTTTATGCAATTTTACTCTCGTTTTAGCTTAATATGAATTTGGAACTACTTATACTCTCATTTTTTACTTCTTTTTTTATAGTGTTGTTTTCCACACCTGCTTTAATTAAGGTGGCCATTATGAAGGGCTTAATTGGTGAGCCTGATGAGGAACGAAAACTTCATAAGAGAAAAACTCCTTCAATTGGAGGGATAATCATTTTTGCTGGCGCAATATTTACTTACTCTTTATGGTTTCCGGGTCAAAGTCCTCACAACCTCAAATATGTGGTTGCTGGTGGCTTATTATTGTTTTTTGTAGGTGTTAAGGATGATATAATTGGAACAGCTCCTGTTAAAAAACTCATAGCTCATGTATTGGTTGGTTTAATGCTGATTATGATGGCTGATGTGAGAATTACCAGTTTGTACGGGCTTTTTGGAATAAGAGAAATTCCAGAATGGGCTTCTGTATTTCTTTCTTTATACGCCTATATTGTTGTAGTTAATTCAATTAATCTTATAGATGGTGTTGATGGATTGGCAACAGGAGTGGGGGTGATAAGTTCCTTTGCTTTTGGCATATGGTTTTATTTAGCAGGAGATATTGAAATGGCAATGCTTGCTATTTCTCTTGGGGGTGCCTTGTTTGCCTTTATGTTTTTTAATTTTTCGCCTGCCAGGATATTTATGGGTGATTCCGGTTCACTCACCCTTGGCTTCATTTTTTCTTTACTTGCAATTAAAATGGTTGAATTTAAAGTTGCTTACTTGCCAACGGAATTAATGAGTGTTTCAAAACCTATTTTGGCTTTATCTATTTTGGCATATCCTCTTATTGATACTTTAAGAATTTTTATTTACCGCTCATTTAGAGGAATATCCCCTTTTGCAGCAGACAAAAATCACATACATCATCGTTTGCTTGATATTGGTCTTTCTCAAAAACAAACTGTACTTGCAATATATCTGTTTAGTGTTTTTATTATTATTTTAGCATTTATGACTCAAAAATTGGATGCAACCTGGGCTTTTGTAACTGTTGCGGGTTTTGCACTTTTAATTGCCCAAATCCCTTTTTTCTTTAAAAAAGTTAAAAATAAAGCAAGTCTAGTTTCTTGAAAAAAAAATTACGATTAATTCTTGTTGCATTTTTTTTAATGCAAATTTATCAGATAAGTGCTCAAAACACCAGTCTTAACAAGAATATATTAAATCGTTACGATGCTTTCCTGAATAAAAAAGAAGTAAATTTTCATACCGCAAGTAAACCCTATCAGCTCTCACAGTTAAATGAGCTTAATGTTGTAGATTCTATTGATCAATCCCTGATTAAAGATGTGGAATCAAAATTTTTATATCGTTTACTTAATGAGAATCTTTTGTCCTATAATAAAGGTTTATTTTCCATAAACGCTAATCCTGTTATTGCTTTTCTACCTGGTTTTGAAACAGCTCAAACAATTACCCCTTTTGAATCAAATTATGGCGCTGCTTTAAACATGTCATGGGGAGAAAAATTACATTTCAATACTGTGCTTTCTCATGGATATTCAATATTCCCATCTTATCTGGATTCAATTGTTGGTAGGGAAGAGGTAGTTCCTGGAAATGCTTATGCATTTAAAAGGGGAAATGCATATTTATATAGAAATAATAGCGGGTACTTATCCTTTGATCCTATAAAATATGTCAATTTACAGGCAGGATATGGTAGAAATTTCATCGGAGATGGTTACCGGTCATTGCTTCTGTCTGATAATGCCTATAGTTATCCATATTTTAAAATTACCACAACAATTTGGAAGCTGCAATACGTGAATTTGTTCACCAATTTTAGCGATATTAGAGGTTCTAATGGAAACCCCAATGCTTTTTACAATAAGTATGGTACATTCCATTTCTTAAGTATAAATTTAACAAAGCGCTTAAACATTGGTGTGTTTGAAGCAGTAATTTTTGAAAATCGCGATACTCTTGGCCGTAAATTCACTTACGATGTGAATTATTTAAACCCTGTAATTTTTTATCGCCCTGTAGAATATTCGATTGGTTCAGGAGATAATGTGTTGATGGGTTTGAATTTTAAATATAAAATATTCAACAATCATTTGTTATATGGACAGATGATTCTTGATGAGTTTTTATTAAAAGAGATAAAGGCAGATGTGCTTCAAGCCATAAAGCCTGATCCTGAAAGGAAATCTGGGTGGTGGGCAAATAAATATGGATTACAAATGGGATATAAATGGTTTGATTTCTTAACCATTAAAAACCTTCATTTTCAAGGAGAATATAATTTGGTTAGGCCTTATAACTACACCCACGCAAGCATTTATCAAAATTACGGGCATTTCAACCAGGCTCTTGCTCACCCTTTAGGAGCAAATTTTAAGGAAGCTTTATTTTTCCTTCGTTATTATGTAAAAAGAGTGTCATTTGAAGCTAAATTAATGTATGTTGATTTTGGTGAGGATACAAATGAGATAAATTATGGACGGGATATTTATCGCTCATATAGAGAAAGACCTAGTGAACATGGCCATGTAATAGGGCAAGGCATAAAATCAAATTTGCTGATTGCTGATTTTAAAATGATGTATCTGATTAATCCTAAAAACAATATTCAGTTTGAAATAGGATATACAAATAGAGAATTAAAGCAAGAGCAAATTGGCGTGAATCAAAAAACACACTTTGTTTATGCAGGTATTCGTACAGCTCTTTTTAACTCCTATTACGACAGATGAGTTGTCCATTTCGTGTGTTGTAAAAATTAATTTGAATTTCCCTGCTTTTATTCTTTGTGGTTTAGCAAATATTTGGTAAAATTGCAACCTATAATAATCTCTTACACTCGCTGTTTTGCTGGCAAAAGAAATATATACACAAGAAAAATTTAATATCTCAGCCAAGATATCAGATTACATTCAATTTATTAAATTTCGACTTACTTCTCTGGTTGTTTTTTCTGCTGCAATTTGTTTTGCTTTTGGATCTACAACAATTGACTGGACAAAACTTACTCTGCTTGTTATCGGTGGTTTTTTAGTTACAGGTTCTTCTAATGGATTCAATCAAATTCTGGAAAAAGAGACAGATAAGTTAATGACAAGAACCAAAAACAGGCCACTTCCTCAGGAAAGAATGGGAATGACGGAGGCTTTTGTTGTTGCAACAATAATGGGTGTAGTAGGTGTTTTTATCCTTTGGGTCTATATGAATCCATTAAGCGGGATTTTAGGTCTTTCAGCTTTGATTCTTTATACTGTTGTTTACACCCCTTTAAAAAAAATCACACCCTTTGCAGTTTTTGTTGGTGCATTTCCAGGTGCAATTCCTCCTCTTTTAGGTTACGTAGCTGCAACCAATACAATTGATGTGCAGGGATTAATACTTTTTTCGATTCAATTTATTTGGCAATTTCCTCATTTTTGGGCAATTGCCTGGGTCATTGATGAAGATTATCGTAAAGCAGGGTTTAAAATGCTGCCATCAGAAGGCGGAAGGGACAGGAGTAGTGGTTTTCAGATCTTAACTTATTCCATATGCCTTATTCCTATTAGCTTGCTTCCGTTAATGTTTAAAATGACCGGCAGTATTTCTGCAGTTATTATTTTTATATGTGCCTCAGTCTTTGCTTTTCTGGCATATAAAGTTTATAAGAATTGTTCAACAGAAGCTGCTTCTAAATTAATGTTCGCATCTTTTATATATCTGCCCATTGTTCAGATATTATTATTAATTGATAAATTATAAAAATTGGAAATAGCAGTGTTAAGAAGCCCTGAAGAAGAAAAAGAACTTAGGTTAAAAGCAAAGAAAACACTTCTTTGGGTAGCCCTTGTTAGTATTATAATGATGTTTGCTGGTCTAACTAGCGCCTATATAGTGCGAATGGCAGAGGGAAATTGGCAGGATTTTGCATTGCCACAAATGTTTTATTTTAGCACAGCAATTATACTAATAAGCAGTGTTACTATGAATTTGGCTATGTCTGCTGCTAAAAATGACAATTTTGCTAAAGTGAAATTGTATGTTTGGGTGACTTTTATTCTGGGTGTTACTTTTGTAATATTTCAGTTTGCAGGCTGGAAAGATTTAATTTCTCAAAATATTTATTTTTCGGGAGGAAATGCTTCCGGGTCTTATTTATATGTTCTCTCTGGCCTTCATCTTGCCCACGTGCTTGGCGGATTGCTGGCTTTATTAGTAGCAGGAGTAAGATCTTTATATAATATTTATCATTCAAAAAAAATGCTTGGATTGCAGTTATGTTCAATCTATTGGCATTTTTTAGATTTTTTGTGGATATATTTGTTCCTGTTTTTGCTTTTTATTCGTTAAACTTGCACAAAATATTGTACTTTAAAATTCAATTTTCAACTAAAACCTAAAAGAAATATGGCTGGTGCAGCTCAAACCGCTGGAGGAAACCCTTGGGGCGGAGGACAATCTCCCTTTAAGATAAGTTATGGGAAAATGATGATGTGGTTTTTCCTCGTCTCTGATGCTTTCACTTTTTCCGCATTATTAACTGCCTATGGCTTTATGCGCCACAGGTTTGAAGATGTCTGGCCTGTTGCAGGAGATGTTTTTACACACTTTCCTTTCTATGCAGGACATATTGAACTTGCTTATGTTGGTTTAATGACCTTTATATTAATTATGAGTTCTGTTACCATGGTTCTTGCCGTTGAAGCAGGTCATAGG
>JALYPI010000208.1 GCA_030856445.1 Bacteroidota bacterium | reverse complement strand
GTATAATATCAATTGAGTTATCAAACATAACAAAAGAACCATTTTACCATGTCAGGGTTTATAATGCACCCATTGATACTGTTTATGTAGCTGAAAAGTTTTTGTCAGAAACAAGCCAGGATAAATTAGGTTTTATAAATGATCCTAAAATGTTAGAAGAGTGTGTGCATAATTCACAATTTCAATTAGACAATGTCATTGGCTGGATGAATGCCAAAGATTATGAATGTGCTTTGATTAAAGCCAAATGTCTTGTCGAAGAATTAGAACGAACAATTAAAATAAAGGCGGTGTCTTAAAGCCTAACCGATAACGTTATTTGCATATACGCAGGTGGCGATTATTGCACCGAACCAAAAACCGCGGGCAGCAAAGTTAATAGAAATTAAAGGCTTTGCAATAGAGCACCTAGAACGCCACTTGAGGATATGCAATGTTAACTATAGGCGTTTCCCACTTGTCATGTTGGCTACTATTACTTGCGAATTGCAGTGTAAAGCCAATGGATAGTAACAGGGGCGCTGTGTGTAAGCGTGTTTAAATATTCTTTTGAGGGGGGAGAAAATTAAAATTCTTTTTTTCTTGGGTAGGAAAGACAGAAGCTTATTTACAATTTTTGGATTGTGAGATGGCTGGCGGGAATTGTAAATGTGCTTATGGCTGTGTGTTAGGGGGTAAGCAGCTTGCCTTCATTTCCTGTTCTTTTACATGGTTTTGTATAGATAGTGGCATTAGGTTATGTACTGTAAAACCCGTTAGGAACCCGTTAGGAACCCGTTAGGATTCCGATAGGGACACGATAGAAACCCGATAAGAACCCGAAACCAACCCGAAAAAGACCCGAAAAAGATCCCCATTTCAACCGGGAATCACATGGATTTAAATAAAGGTTTTATTGAATCTGTATTTAGCTTTTGATTCTTGAAATAATAACTAATGTTTGGTCTAAATAATTGTAAACAGCATAAAATAAAAATTATTTTTTCACCCGAATACCTCTACAGGGCTTATGGTTAAAAGCAGATAGAGGGAGTGTTGCAAGTGATTGAAGAAAGTTGGTTTTCTGATGTAACATAATTAAAATTGATGCCGTTATAGGAATAAAATAACCCTATGATTAGATAGCTACATAACCAAATTAAAGGATTTTAATTCAGCCTGTGAGAGCAGGGATTATTTAAACTTTTAAATCTATGTGTTATGTGTGCAAAACAAAAAGGTGCCATAAAGTTAAAAGGGCTTCTAGGTAATTTAATGTTTTACCAGAAAAATGGTAAAAGCTTTGTTCAGGAAGTTTCATTTCCAAGTAAATCTAAAATTCAAAATGCTCCAAGTTTTAAGCGCAGGCGTGAAAACATGATGGAGTTTGGCGGTTGCTCAATGGCTGCCAAGGCATTTAGGATGGGTCTGGGAGAACTTTCTAAGTTCATGGGCGGTGCATATATTTCTGCAAGACTTACTGCACGTTTTAAGCAGGTAAATATGCAGGGAAGTGGTGAAAGAGGAAAACGAAGTATTGAACTGCTTGTTAACAAGGGTATTCTTGAAGAATATGATTTTAACCCTGATACCACTTTTGGTTCTGTGTTTTCTGCTCCTTTTGATATTATGGCCAATATAGACCGGAATGTAGTTACTGTTACAATTCCTGTGTTTAATACAAATGCTTTTGTCTCTCCTCCATTGAAGTCTACTCATTTTAGGATTGTAAATGCCGCTGTTGTGCTTTCTGATTATACTTATGACCCGGCTATGAGGCTTTATAAACCTGTGAATCCTCTCATTAATAAATTAAACAGTATTACTTATAGTGATTATACTGTTTTAGGCAACAATATTTCTGGTATTATGACTATTGTGAGTGCTATTCCGGGTTCTCCGGTAATTCCAACTACTGCCGGAGTAATTGCCTGTTTAGGGATTGAGTTTTACCAGGAGATAAATGGCGACTACTACCAGCTTGCCGCAAAGAATGCCATGAGATTAGAAAGAGTATTTTAGCTTTTCTTTTTGATTGGATTGGTTGTGGTAATTTTAAAGCCCTGCTTGCTTTGGCAAGTGGGGCTTTGTTTGTTTAAATAATACAGGCTTTTGAATTCTACTTCCTTTTTATTTACTTTTCAACATTTACTCCTAATTATAAACATAATTTATTCTAAAATAATTAAATAATTCCTTTTAATAAAAAGCATTAAAGATAGTTTTTGTTAATGTTGTTATAGGATAAGTGAGTCTTAATCTTTCTAAAATTTACTTATTTCTAATTTATTTTTGGGGGAAACATGAAATTTTGAAGACCAATTTTGTTGAACATATTATTATATTTGAGGAGATTAGGTTTTTTATTAGGACTTATACAAATTACGCAGAATCTCAATGGACTATAATCCAAATTATAATATATAGACATAAACATGGCACATGAACATAAACTAACGGCTTATACTCTTACAATTAAACCTGTAAACAATAGCATTGAAAATAGCAACAGGTGCTTATTTAGAAATATTATAGGAGAGGTAAGTAGTGATGAATTAGAAGATAGTTACATTATAGCAGAATTATTTAAAAAATTTATTACTGCTTTGGATAGACCTGAAATGTTTTCAGATACTAAAACTAAAAAGTGTATGACAGCTAATCAACCCAATATTGAAGACTCTAGTGTAAATCCAAATATTATTTTACATTCTGAACAATGTATAATTGAAGGAATTATAGAAGGTGGCAGTTATGGGAGAAAAAGAAATAAGACAAATACTGAAAACAAATTAATAAAATCAAATGTTGACGAAAGGGATGCAATTACAGAAGATTTTTATTTTTTGATTTATTTGCCATTACAGTCAAATAAAATGACTCTTTTAATACAGTCATATTCTGATGATGCAATTGATGGGGTGATGAAAAAGTTTTGGCAAAACTTCTTTTCAGTTCCATCACTATTTTTTCAACCTAATTTAAAACGATTTGTGCCAGCATCGATTGTTGAAGATTTTAAAAATAATGCAACTGTAAATAGTTTAACTTTTGCTACTCAAATTCCTGGAAGTACCCTTTTAGAAAACACTCACACTGAAACAACAAGAAATTTCAAAGTCACTGTGAAAATAACTCCTACCAATGAAGATTTTTCAATAAATGAATTTGAACAAACTATCGAACCAATTCAAGAAGCCTTTTTTACTCGTGTGATGAAACTTGGAAATTTTACTTCAAAAAAAGGATCACTTAGGGATACTTCAACAAATGTGAAATCTCCTTTTGATTTAGGCTCTTCTTTTGAAATACAACCGAGCATTTTATTATCAAAATACATAACTATAAATTTGACGAAAGCGATTTTGAAAGAATTAAAACATATTGTTTTAATCTTTTAGATACTATCAAATCAGAAATTTATATTCAAGATGCAGTTCGAGAACGTTAAGCAGTTAATACAACCTCTAATAAAAGGGGGCCAAGAATGGCAATATATTTCTATTAATGGAACAGATGATAATAAACCAAGGTTTTATTTTAGTAATGTTCAATGGGGTATTCTAATTTTTAGTGCTCTTATATTATTACAATTGCCTAAAGGAATTTCAAAAGATATTATCGGCTATATTGTTTCTGCCTTTGCAATTTCAATCACACTTTTCATGTCTCTGTTGGTAAGCATATTTGATAAATTTGAAAATACAAAGTTTGAAACAAAAAATAAAACAGAATCAGAAATAGTAAGATTAGTACAGAAAAGAAATTTTTTCAAACGGTTCATTTCTATAACAAGCTATTTGGTAATATTGGCAATTTTAATAATTGTTATCAGTAGCATGCCCTATATATTTGATTTTTTAGCAAGGGAAGTGAAAATTGAGAAACTTGTTTTTACTTGGAGTAATATTGATTTACTACGAACTTTTAAAAACACTTTAATTGTTATCTATAGAATTGCATTAAATTATTTTCTTTTAAATTATCTGTTTTTAACTTTATTTGTGGCAGGTAGTGCTTATGAATATTACATTTCAGAGTTGAACATAGGAAAAATAAATTAAAAAACTTTCATTATGCTAGATAAATTTATAAAAGAAAAGGCGGAGATTATTTCCTATACTCAACCAGAATTGAGCAATATTTCAACAAGTTTAAGTTACCTGAAAAATATTATCAACTATGAGCCGGAATTTAGAACACCCTTTTTAGGAGGTTCATATAAAAGAGCAACAATGGTTAAAGGAATCAGTGATGTAGATGTTTATTTCCAGTATACCGGAAAAGGTAATTCACAAGCAGCCTTAACCAAACTTAAAAATAGTTTGATTTCTAGTTATCCTAATTCGATAATAAAACAAGATAAGCCTTCAATACTTGCTGACTTTAGTAAAATCCCTATAAATATTACACCTTATAAACAAGATATGTTTGGCAATATGAGTATTCCTGACAAACATTTGCTTAATTGGCAAATTATTTCATTCGGAGAACTTGAAAATGCTATAATTTCACTTAGACAAAAAAACCCGAATTTGATTAACCTAATCAAAATTCTTAAACTATGGAATCGTAATCATAACAAAGGAATTAAGAATTTTGAAATTGAGAAACGAGTTTGCAACTTGTTTCTTTATAACTACTTATCTTCTCAAGGAATATCAGATTGGTTATGGACTTTTTTTTCGAATAATGGTTATAAAAATGATGCAAGTAAAGTTTTTGCATTAATGAAAAATGATTACAGTGATTCTGTCCTTAAAACAGAATGGTTAAAATACATAGACAACAGATAATTATGGCCAAATTTGCACCTCATTACAACCTTTTTAAAATCATTGATAATCTTATTCTCTTTGGTAAGATTGCGTTTTGGTTAATTATCATATTTTCCATTGTTCCTGTAGCATTCAAAGACTTTTGTAATATTCATAACTTAATAAATACAATTAACATTCTCAATATAATAGGTATTGGTTTGTTTTTTATAATTGGAATAATCAATGAATATATTTTAACACCTCAAGCAGACAGTAAACGAAGAGATGATTTTATAGATAATTCTTTTGGTTCAGCTTTTTCGACTAATAGTTCCGTGGATTATTATGACAATGATGAAGTTAGTAAAGGTCTTTATAAAGCTGCCGTCAATTTATTTGAAAATTGTTTTTTTTCTTATTCTCTTGTAAAAGCTACTACCCTTAGACAAGTAATAATTCCTTCTGGTATGTTACTACTTATGGTAGTTTTATCATATTATGGTTTAAAAGAAGTGCCTTATACATTATCAGTTTTACAAGCAATATTTTCTGCAAATATTTTAGGCCAATTAATAAAACATTTAATTTTATTAAATAAATTATCAACAATTCAAGACTCGTGGATTGCTTTATTCCAACATGGAGATTTAAAAACAACTACCTTAAAATATCAAACATCTATTTATAGATATTGGTTGCAATATGAAACATTGCAGAGTAAAATTAAAGCAGAAATACCAGGAAACATTTTTAACAAATTGAATCCTTTGTTGACTTCAGAGTGGATTAAAATGAAAATTAAATATAATATTAGTTAAATGGCAACAATTAACTATACCTTACAAAAGATATCCTCAGATCTTTTTATAAAATATAACTCTAAGGAACGGGAATACATTGATCAAAAGATAACAAATTTCCACACCTCCATTCATTCCTATTTTGGGGACAACATTAGTGAAGTACAGATATTTGGTTCATACAAACGGGACACTATTTTACCAAGAAAATTTGATGAAGAAAGTGATATTGATGTGTTAATTGTATTTAATCAAGCCCAAAATGAATATAAGCCGGAAACATATAGAAATCGATTAAAAAAATTTGCTGAAAAAAAATATTCAACTACCAAAATCCTTAAAGACCATCCGTCTGTTGTTCTTGAAATGAGTAGTATAAAATTTGATTTAGTTCCTTGTAGATTATATAGAGGTTTTTTCAGTACCACATATCAAATTCCAAGTAAAGAAGGTGATTGGATGGACACATATCCTAAAGCTTTTAATGAGAAATTGACATCTGTAAATAATAAATATGATTCAATAGTAAAGCCAATAATTAGACTTTTAAAGCGATGGAATGCCTATAATTCATATCCCTATGCCACATTTGAACTAGAGCAAATTGTGGCAGATCTGAATTTTAATAATGATAATCTTCAAAAAGGCTTTTTATATGCCGTTAATAATTTACCAGTTTATGATTTATCTGCTTCTGATAAAAAAAAAGTAGAAGTATTGAAAAATAATAAAAAGTGGATTGATGAATATTTGGATCGAGACAATCAAGAAAAAGCAATTGAAGTAGTTTGTAGAATTCTAGGAGTAAAAATCTGATAGACACCAAATACTATCAACAAAGTTTTATTTAAACTCTTAATAGTATATAATACCGATATTTGCAAAAATAATTTTGAGCAAAATAAACACTATAATCAATGAACACAGCAGTACACAACAAATCAATTTCTTTTATTTGGTCCATAGCAGATGATTGCTTACGAGATGTATATGTAAGAGGGAAATACCGTGATGTTATATTGCCAATGGTAGTTCTACGCAGACTTGATGCTTTGCTTGAACCAACAAAAGAGGCAGTATTGGAGGAATTGGTTTTTCAAAAAGAAGAGGCCAAGTTCACAGAATGGGATGAAAACGGTTTGAGACAAGCTTCCGGATATGTATTTTACAATACAAGTGCATGGACTTTACAACGCTTACATGATACCGCTACCAATAATCAACAAATTTTGCTTGCTAATTTTGAAGATTACTTAAACGGTTTCAGTGGTAATGTAAAAGAAATTATAGAAAAGTTCAAACTTAAAACTCAAGTAAGGCACATGGCATCTAAAGATGTTTTGCTGAATGTATTGGAGAAATTCACTTCTCCTTTTATTAATCTTACGCCCTTTGAAAAGAACGACCCTGATGGAAGAAAGCTTCCGCCATTAACAAATCTTGGAATGGGTTATGTTTTTGAAGAGTTGATTAGAAAATTCAATGAAGATAATAATGAAGAAGCAGGAGAACACTTTACTCCACGTGAAGTAATTGACCTGATGACTCATATTATTTTTGAACCGGTAAAAGATAAATTGCCTCCTGTAATGACCATATACGACCCTGCTTGTGGTAGTGGTGGTATGCTAACAGAGTCACAAAATTTCATTAAAGACGAGGACGGAGAAATTAGAGCAAAAGGTGATGTGTATTTGTTTGGCAAGGAAATTAATGACGAAACTTATGCTATTTGCAAATCGGATATGATGATTAAAGGGAACAATCCTGAAAATATTCGGGTTGGTTCTACTTTGAGTACAGATGAATTTGCAGGAACTACCTTTGATTATATGCTCTCTAATCCGCCTTATGGTAAATCCTGGGCCAGTGAGCAAAAATTTATTAAAGATGGCAAAGACATTATTGATCCCCGTTTTCAAATAAAACTTAAAAATTATTGGGAGAAAGAAGAGGATGCTGATGCAACGCCTCGTTCTTCAGATGGGCAATTGTTGTTTTTGATGGAGATGGTAAACAAAATGAAATCGCTTAAACAAAGTCCTATGGGTTCTCGTATTGCTTCTGTTCATAACGGCAGCAGTTTATTTACTGGAGATGCTGGAGGAGGCGAAAGCAATATTCGCAGGTACATTATTGAAAATGATTTGCTTGAAGCCATTGTTCAATTACCAAACAATCTATTTTACAATACAGGAATTACCACTTATATATGGATACTAAGCAACAATAAAACAAATAACAGAAAAGGCAAAGTTCAAATGATTGATGCGGCTTTATTAAACAGGAAACTTCGTAAAGCCTTAGGAAATAAAAACTGTGAGTTTGCACCCGAACATATCCGTGAAATAGTATCAGTATATGAAAAAATGCAAGCAGTAGACCGTGTAATACATCCAGAAACTAAAGTAGAACAAGGGATAGCTTCACAACTGTTTGATAATACTGATTTTGGTTATTACAACGTAACCATTGAACGACCAAAACGATTAAAAGCACAATTTACAAAGGAACGCATTGCGGAATTGCGTTATGACAAAACTCTGCGTGAGCCTATGATGTGGGCATACAAAGAATATAAAGAAGAAGTTTACATTAATTTGTCCAAAAATGAAAAAGCAATATTAGACTGGACAGAAAAACAAGAACTGAATTTAAATACAAAACAGGCTAAATCATTGGTGAGTTCAGCTACCTGGATAAAGCAACTGGATTTATTGGAAAAAGCTAGCGATTTAATGAAAGCTATTGGTACAGATGAATACAACGACTTTAATGTTTTCAGGGAAAAAGTGGATGAAACAATAAAAGCAAAAAAAATACAACTATCCAATTCCGAAAAAAACGCAATACTTAACGCTGTAAGCTGGTATGATGAAACAGCCGAGAAAGTAATTAAAGGGACAGTTAAATTAGCAGGAGAAAAGCTGAAGGAGAAATTACAACATTTAGATTGCAAAGAAAATCAGTTGGCAGATTTCGGGTATTTCGCCTCAAACAAGAAAGGGGAGTATATACAATATGAAACAGAAAGTGATTTGAGGGATACTGAAAATGTACCACTCAAAGAAAACATTTACAACTACTTTTTGCGTGAAGTAAAAACCCATGTGGCCGAGGCCTGGATAAACTTAGATGCCACCAAAATTGGTTACGAAATAAGTTTCAACAAATACTTTTACCGTCATAAACCTTTGCGTTCTTTAAAAGAAGTAACGGCTGATATTTTAGCTTTAGAGCAACAAAGTGATGGGTTAATTGCAGATATTTTAAACTTAGCGTAATGGAAATGGCAAAACCTAAAGTACAGCGTTACGAAAAATACAAGAATTCTGGTGTAATATGGTTGGGCGATATTCCTAAGCATTGGGAAGTTGAATCCTTTAAAAATATTCTAACAGAGCGTAATGAAAAAAATGCTCCCATCAAGAGTAAAGAGATACTATCACTTTCCATTGACAAAGGGGTTACTTTATATGCTGAAAAAACGACAAATTTAGACAGGTTTAAAGATGATTTTACCAAATATAAGTTAGCTTATAAAGGCGATTTAGTGTTAAATAGTATGAATATGATTGTGGGAGCAGTTGGTGTTTCAGACTATTTTGGCTGTGTAAGTCCCGTATATTATACCTATCATGGAGGTCTTGATAATTCTTATACTTCCAAGTTTTATGAGTATTTGTTTAGATGCAAAACAGTACAAGGTGTTTTATACAGTCTTGGAAAAGGGTTGATTGCTATTGATAGAGGGGAAGGAAAATATAACACTTTGAGGCTAAAAGTTTCTAGAGATGATTTACGGTCATTAAGATTGCCATTCCCGAATCTCTCCGAACGAACAGCCATTGTCACTTATCTAAACCGCAAAACAGCCTTGATAGACCAAGCTATTGGCATCAAGCAAAAGCAAATAGAACTACTCAAAGAACGTAGACAAATTCTCATTCACAAAGCGGTTACCCGAGGGCTAAACCCTAACGTACAACTAAAAGATAGTGGGGTAAAATGGATTGGAGAGATACCGGAAAGTTGGGAGGTGAAGAAATTAAAATATTGTTTAACTGGAAAGCTTAAATATGGAGCAAATGAAAGTGGGATTGAATATGATATTAATTTACCAAGATATATAAGAATTACCGATTTTGGTCATGATGGAAGGTTAAGCGAGGATAGCAAACTGTCTCTCTCCTGGAAAAATGGTGGTGATTATTTATTAAATGATGGAGATATTCTTTTCGCAAG
Source organism: Bacteroidota bacterium (assembly GCA_030856445.1). Classification (GTDB taxonomy): domain Bacteria; phylum Bacteroidota; class Bacteroidia; order JACCXN01; family JACCXN01; genus JACCXN01. The sequence continues at coordinate 15,739 of JALYPI010000208.1, read as the reverse complement.
AAGTGGGGCAACAGTAGGGAAAACATATCAATTTAAGAAAACAATGTCTACTGAAGACAGTTATTGTTTTGCCGGTTATTTAATTAAGGCTGCGGCAAATGAGAAAGTAGTTTTAAGCGATTTTCTTTATTTATATACTAATTCTGATTTGTTTAATAAATGGAAAGAGGGCATTTTTATTAAAGCTACAATTGAAAATATTGGTGCTGATAAATATTGCCAGCTATTAGTTATTATTCCTCCACTTATTCAACAAAAGGAAATTTTAGCAAAATATAAATTAGATGATGATAAAATAGCAACCGCCATTTCTCTTAAAGAGCAAGAGATAGAAAAGCTAAAAGAATATAAAGCCACATTGATCAATAGTGCGGTAACGGGTAAAATAAAAGTTTGTTAAGAATGGAATTAATTTAGATGCTCGATGAATATAAAATCAGAAGTTGAAAACATTATTACAAAGCGTTGGGAGGGATTAAAAGACCCCAAAGAATTGATTAGTTTATATAGTATTGAAAAACAAACCAACCAAGGCTATAATGGTAGACAATTATTAGAGCTTTTTCAAAATTGTGAGGATGAAGGAGCTTCAAAAGTAAGAATCTTCCTCAATACTGAAAATTGTTTACTGGAAATTAGCAATGATGGAAATAAACCATTTTCGATCAAAGGATATGACTCAATTTTTTACCCTGGGCTTTCCTCCAAAGTTTCTAGTGGTTATATTGGTAATAAAGGATTAGGGTTTCGCTCCATAATAAATTGGGCAGATGAAATAAGTATTATCAGTAACAATTTTAAGGTTGTATTTAATTCTGAATTCAAAAGAGACATTTTATTAAAAGAAATAGGATATACAGAAAGTGAATTAATTATAATAAGAAAAGAAAGAAAATTAAATTCTGAGATATATCCAATACCATTTTTAAATAGCTGCAAAATATTAGATTTAGATGCTCCTCATGAGTATGCAACTACGATTTCAATAAATTATAAAAAAGAATTTGAACAAGATATTATCAATCAATTAAATTCTATCAGTTCTAAAACTCTTTTGTTTTTGCATAATATAAATACAATTGAAATTGAAGGTGATACTATAAATAATATAATCTCAGTTACAAGAACAAATTTAGGAAATAATAATTTTGAAATCAATTATGATGGTGAGATTTACTATGTTTTAAGTGATGAAGGTATCGTTGACGAAGATTTGGTAGAGGATAAAGAATCAAGTGAACCCAAACGTTTTAGTGTCAAAATAGCTTATAATGACGACTTATCATTCCGAGATAAAGTTTTGTATAATTATTTTAAAACCCAAATTCCATTTGAACTCCCATTTGTTGTTCACGCTAGTCTTGAATTAGACCAAAATCGGAATCACAGTACAGAATCTAAAGTGAATCCATTTATTTTAGATAAACTCTTTCAACTTCATTTAAGATTTATAGAAAAACTAAAAAACAAGTTTAATAAATCGTGGTTGCCATATCAAACTATTGATAATGATACGTTTTCAGTTTACAAACCTTATTCAGATCTCATTGATAACTATTGGGGAGATTTTAAAGTTTATCCAACTTTATCTGGCAATTATTATACTAATGATGAAGCTAAAAATTTAGGAAATAGATTTGCAGAGTTTTTAGAATCTAATCATCTTGAAAAATATTATGAGGAACAAATTGCTTATTGTGATTTAGCTATTAACCCACAACAATATATAAGTAAGCCTGAAAATTATATTGAAATAATTGAAGCAATCGCAAAGGACTTAGATTTTCAACAAAGAGCAAAGTTCATTAAACTAATTTTAGAAGATTATCCTAATGTTAAATTTTGTGTGTTAATAGATGAAAATAATAAATTAATAACGATCAACGACTTTGTATATACAGATAAAACTGCTAATAACAAAGGTATAGAAGTACCAAGTTATTCAAAAATCAGTTTTTTACATTCTTCTTTATTCCTTTCTCTAATTGGTGAACTCGGTTTACAGTCTGATACTGAAAAGTCTAGGTCTTTAACCGATAAATTACAAAAAATTTCAAATATTCATTCTTTTGAACCACAAACTGTTATTAAAAAAATAATAAGTGAAACAAGTGATCATCTAAATGAGAACAATTTGAATTCAAATGAAATAATTATTGAGTTTTATCAAACATTATTTCATAATTACAAATTACGAGAAGAAAACCCAAAATTGGATTATGATTCAAAAATTCCTTGTTTGAATCAATTAAATAAAATTGAAGATATCAGAGATCTTGTTCTTTCGAAAGAATTTGAAATTGGCAAATTATCACAAAAGATATTTGGAGAACTTTATGAAAGAGATTGCATAATAACAAATCTCAAGAACCTTGGATTAGAAAATGAAGATATCAAGGAGGTTATTAACTTTTTAAAATGGTTAGGAATAAATCATTTCTCTATCGTTGAACGAAAGACCTCCAACATTAATAGTAAATACATAAATTTTATAAATAGTGCAAACAATACTTCAATATCTAATTATGATTTATACACTATAAAATATTTCGATAAAATATTTACTAAAGAAACTATAAATATCAATCAACTTATTGCTTGGCTTTCACTAGATGGAAAGTTAAAAATAGTTTTCAATGATTTTACATCAACTCATTCTAGTAATGAAAAATTAACCTATCATTATTATGGTACTAAATATCTTTATTCGTTTGTAAACTTTATATATTATTCCATTTTTCAGAATTTCGAAATAAATAAATTTCTGATTTCCAGTAAAAAAAATGAATGGTTCAATCCATTCAAAATTGATTACGATTATTTAAGAGAAATAAATGAAAAATTAGATAAAAATGAAGTAGATAGAATTTTATTGTTTTTTGGAGCTAAGAAGGATTTCAATGATTTAGATATAGGTTATTTAAAAGAGAAAACACAAGAATTAGCAGATAGAAAAAATCATAAAGGCGCACAAGTCTTTTATAAAAATTTAGTTGGTCATTTTAGAGAAAAACAGAAACAAATATTGAAAGTAGATCTTTTTGCAAAAAAAGGTGAAAATATTGTTGTTAAAAATAGTACTGACATTTATTTTAGTGATAGAATTCAATTACCAGAATCATTAACTCAAAAATTTCCAATATTATATTATCCCTCTCGTTCAGGAGGAGCTAAAGCTATCGAAATGTTTGGTTTAAAAAACTTAAATGATTTAGATTTAAAAATCATTAAAGTTGAATTGAATAATAGTATTTCCCATGAATTTGAAATATTTATTAAAGAAATTAAACCTTTTATTTTAGCTTTCAGATTAGATAAAATTACCAAAGAAGATGTAAAAAAAGGACAAGTTCAGCTAATAAATAAGTTAAAAATAAACTGTTGTGATGAACTAACATGTAGTATTGATGATGAAGAATTTGAGATTGAACCGTATAATTATATCGTCAATAATGATCAATTTTATTTTAATATACCTGATATCTCTACCTTATCATCTTTAAAGCAAAACAAACAATTTATTGACAATCTTTCTGATGTTTTTCTTAAAGTGTTTGACACATTGGATGAGAAAAAAATATATGAATCAATCATAAAACAATCAAAAGAAGATAATATTTATGATATTAATAATGAATTGGCAGAGGGAATACTTGAGGAAGCTAAAATTTTACTTGGAGAAATAAGCATTAGGTTATCAATCTGGAAATCAATTTTTAAAATAAAAGAGCTTGAAGGTATAGCTGATTTGAATGATAACAATTTAGAAGAATACATAAATCATTTTTTTCCAGCAATCGTAAAAACTGAATTATTTGATTCCGATGAAAATCTAGATGAAATCACACGAATAAGGAATGTCTTTAATAATTTATCCATTAATTTGGAAGGATACAACAACATCTCTGATTATAAATTAACATTTGATAAGGTATTTCAAAAGGAGTTAAAAGATTTTTATGATGAAAGAAAAAAAATCTTAAAAAATCAGCTTTGGCATCATTATAAAGATAAAAATTTTGAGGAGCAGGGTAACTTTTTAAAGTACTTACATAAAATAGAACATTTGTTGAAAGAAATTACAATAGATAAAAATCTAAGTACCTATAATTTCAATAATATTATTTTGAATGAATTGGGAAAAGTATTTCCATCAATAAATTTTGAGATAGATAATGATGATTACCAGGATTATGATGAAATTGAACAAATTAATATTGAACAATTTTCTACTGATGAGTTATTAACTATTAGAAAGGATGAGATACTTAATAGCCTAAGTTATTTTGAAAACCTCATAGATTTTATTAAATCTGAAATTACGAATAAAGAAGAGAAGATTACTGAAAAGGAAAACATTGATTTTAACTTAGATAAAAATCAGCTTCCTCGACTGATTGAAGATTTTACAATTGAATTAAGTTCAGGCATTTTTACGGGAGGCCCGTCAGGAAATCTTTGGTTAGGAGAAACAAATGAATTATCAACAAATCAGAAGAAAAAGTTAGGAACTAGTGTAGAGGTAATAGTTAAAAAATATTTAGATAATAATCCTCATTTATATGAGCGTGTAGAACATATATCTAAAACTAGTGAAGGAGAGCATTATGATATAAAGTACTATGATCTAAAAGATAAGAATATCAAGTATGTAGAATGTAAATATTATAATGGAATATCTTTTTTTCTCTCTAGGGAAGAGAAACATTTTTTTGATAACCATCCTAAACAATATGAAATTTGGTTAGTGAATAAAGATTCAAAAATTTTTTGCATTAAAGATATTAAGAAGCTTGGAGAACTTCAACCAGTGAATTACAAAGTAAATATAAAATTAAAGGATTATGCAATCACAAACTAACGAAGCTGCTCTCGAAGCCACGATAGAAAAAATCCTCACCGGCACCAGCCTTGAAGAATTAAAGAAACAAAGCATTTCTATACAAACTGTAAATGAAAAAGCAGAACTGTATCGCTCTGGAACTGGTTATTATATTGGTTCTCCAAATGATTTTAATCCAAAAATTGCAATTGATGAATTTCGTTTTTGGGAGTTTTTACAAAGCACTCAAAAGGAAGAATTAGCCAAACTCCAAAAGCAAAGTGATTGGAAACTAAAAATACTGGAACGCCTTGATCGTATGATAAAAAAATATGGCGTATTACGTTTGTTCCGAAAAGGTTTGGATGTGGATGATGCTCATTTTACTTTGTTATATCCATTGCCTTTAGCCAGTAGCAGCGAAAAAGTAAAAACGAATTTTGAAAGCAATCAATTTAGCGTTACGCGCCAGTTGCGTTATTCTTCCGATAACCCAAAGGAGGAAATTGACATGGTTTTGTTTGTAAACGGTCTTCCCTTTTCAACTATGGAATTGAAAAACCATTGGACAGGCCAGAATGCCAAAGTTCATGGACAGAATCAATACAAGTTAAAAAGAGATATAAAACAACCTTTATTGAGCTTTGGGCGCTGTTTAGTGCATTTTGTTGTAGATACTGACGAAGTTTACATGACAACAAAATTAAATGGCTCAGACACTTTCTTTTTGCCTTTCAATTTAGGAAACAACTTCGGTAAAGGAAATCCGGTAAATTCTTTTGGCCATAAAACTGCATATTTATGGGAAGAAATATTTTCCCGAAAAAGCATTGCAAACATCATTCAGCATTTTGTACGTTTCGATGGAAAAGAAACAGACTCCTTAAGTAAAAGAACCTTATACTTTCCCCGTTACCACCAATTGGATGTGGTAAGGAAATTAATTGATGATGCCAGCAAAAAAGGTGTTGGACAAACCTATCTTATACAGCATTCTGCTGGTTCTGGCAAGTCGAATTCAATAACTTGGGCAGCTTATCAATTAATAGAAACATATCCTGAAAGTGATAATATACCTGGCAGTAAGGGTATTTCTAATCCTTTGTTTGATTCCGTTATTGTAGTTACTGATAGAAGATTATTGGATAAACAACTTCGTGAAAATATCAAAGAATTTTCGGAAGTAAAAAACATTGTTGCTCCTGCATATTCTTCAGCAGAATTAAGAGCAAGCTTAGAAGCGGGAAAAAAAATTATTATCACCACAATTCAAAAGTTTCCATTTATAGTAGATGGCATTGCCGATTTGAGCGATAAAAGATTTGCCGTAATCATTGATGAAGCTCATAGTTCCCAAAGTGGATCAGCCGCAGGAAAAATGAACCAGGCAATGGGAAATGATGCAAATGAGGAGGAGGAAGAAATTGATTCCGCTCAAGATAAAATATTAAACGCTATGCGTTCTCGTAAAATGCGAGGTAATGCTTCGTATTTAGCTTTTACGGCAACACCTAAAAATAATACTTTAGAAAGATTTGGTGTAAAGCAAGATGATGGAAAGTTTAAACCTTTTCATCTATATTCTATGAAACAAGCCATTGAGGAAGGATTTATTTTAGATGTATTGGCCAATTATACTACGTATAAAAGTTATTACGAAATAGAAAAATCCATCGAGGACAATCCTTTGTTTGAAACAGTAAAGGCTCAAAAAAAACTGAGAACTTATGTGGAACAAAACAAACAAACGATCGGAACTAAGGCTGAAATAATGCTTGATCATTTTGTTTCAAAATTAGTGAACACCAAAAAGCTTAAAGGAAAAGCCAAAGCCATTATGGCATCACAAAGCATCGAGTCCGCCATCAACTATTATTTTGCACTTAAAAAATTGTTGGAGGAGAAAGGAAATCCTTTTAGAATAGCAATCGCGTTCTCTGGAATGAAAAAAATAAAAGGCATTGAATATACAGAAGATAGCATCAATAACTTTCCTTCAAATTTAGATACCGGAAAATCTACTGACTCAGGTTACATTACCGATAAGATTGCACGTTATGTTAATATGGATGAGTACAGAATATTGGTGGTTGCTAATAAATATCTTACAGGTTATGATCAACCCAAACTTTCTGCAATGTATGTGGATAAAAAAATGCAGGGTGTTGTAGCCGTGCAAGGATTGTCAAGGCTAAACCGGTCAGCTGACAAGCTTGGCAAGAAAACGGAGGACTTATTTATCCTGGATTTTTACAACTCAACAGATGAAATTAAAAAATCATTCGATCCATTTTACACTTCCACTTCATTAAGTAAAGCTACCGACATCAATGTTTTGCATGAACTAAAAAGCAATATTGACATTGTGGGTGTTTATGAATGGAGTGAAGTAGAAGATTTTGTAGATAAATATTTCAAAGGCGTAAATGCACAGGAGTTAAGTCCTATAATAGATATAGCAGCGGAACGATTTAATTCAGGACTTGAATTAAATGATAAAGAAAAAGCTGACTATAAAATTAAAGCAAAGCAGTTCGTGAAAATTTATGGCCAAATGGCTTCTATAATGCCTTATGAAATTGTTATTTGGGAACAGCTATTTTGGTTTTTGAAATTTCTAATTCCTAAAATGATCATTGTAGATCCAAGAAAAGATGCTTTAGATGAATTATTAAATTCTGTTGATCTCTCAACATATGGATTAGAAAGAGTAAAGTTAAATACTTCAATAGGTCTTGATGTATCAGAAACAGAGTTAGATCCTCAAAATCCAAATCCAAGGGGGACACATGGAGATGATGTAGATGAAGACCCTTTAGATTTAATAATCAGAAGTTTTAATGAACGTTGGTTTCAAGGTTGGGAAGCAACACCTGACGAGCAAAGAGTAAAATTTGTAAATCTTGCTCAGAAAATGAAAGAACATCCGGATTTTAATAATAAATATGCAACAAATTCTGATGGTCAAAACAGAGAGATTGCCTTTAATAAAATATTTGATGAAGTTATGGGCAAACAACGCAAGAATGAATTAGATCTTTATCGTCTAGTATCACAAGATGAAGGGTTTAAAATAGCAATGCAAGATACTTTGAAAAGGATGTTGAGGGTGTAACAAATTGTTTACTTATTCATATTCAGGAAATTTAACAACATTTCCCATCTGATTTTTAATTGCTTGTCTACATTTTAGAGCATATTCTTCATTATTGTTTTCAATCATTATTTTACAAACATTAAACAAATCAGAAGTTTTTATAAGTCCAATCTTTTCTCTATTCGCACCGCTTTTACATTTTATAGTAAAATCTAGACTTCTTTCAGTTGGATTCAGTAACCGTTGAGGATTTCCAAATAATAATCCACTTGCTTTTTCATCAACATTCTCTTTCTCATAATCTGCATTTAATCCATCTAAAAGTTGTCTAAATTTTGTGATATCTATGTCTTTATTATCCTTCCCTTCACATTCACCAATAAACCTGTCACCTTCAGGAGAAAAAATTATTTGATCTAATTCCAGTTCTCCATCATCATAATTTTCTGCTTCATATCCAATTATCCTTAGTGCCTTATTGACAGCAATTTCAAGAGGCTTACCTGTCTCAAATAATAGGTCTTTCAAACTTTCTTGTTCTTCCAGAATTTTATTGAGGTTTATAAGCTCATTATTATGCTTTTCAATTTCTTTTTTCGTTTTTGCTATTTTAGCTCTTGTGTTTGTTGTTGTAGAAAGTTCAAATCCTTCTGCATTTATCCAATTGGGCTTTGGCGTTTTTGAGCTTTGCTCTTTAAGAGATTTATCAATTTTAACAATGCAATTAATGAAAATTTCTCCTTGTTTTATGGCATCTTCAGTCCAAAAATGGGCATCTTTTTTGGGATCATATTTTTTAAATTTATCTACATAAAAACTAATCTTCGGTAAAAAAATTACGAATCCTTTTTTTATCTTCAAAGAGGCACCTAATATTCTATCATCACTTTTAGTTGTAAAAATTCCTTTAGTAATATTTGCAGATTGTATATCCATTTCAAATGAAAATAAATCTTTAAATTGGTTATATAAATCAATAACCAAGTCTGATTTAGGAATAATTGTTTTACCTGTAGCTATATTGTACTCTATATTATTAAAAGGAAGGTAAGCGTAATTAAAAAATGGCGATACGTGATGTGTTTCCTTTTGACTTTTTCCTGTTCCACTAAAGTCTTTTTTTCCTGTGTAAATATAGAAATCTTCTTTTTTAGTTAGAATAACAAATAAAGTACCCCCTCTGGCAACAAACTGATTCAGCTCTTTATTCCAATGTTTACGATGTTCTATAATTTTTACAGAAGAAGATTTATTATATAGCTTTTTTCCTTCACACTCCTCACTGCCCCTATATCCGGAAAAAGTAGAATATGAAGTATGGCTAAAATCAGGAGCAAATACTGCAATATCTACATCTGCTAAAGAACTAAAACTTTCTAATTCAATGTAATCGTCATTTTCTGATGGTATTGTAAAACCTATTGCTTTTACTACTTTCATTTATAATTTTCTTGATGTCGATTGTTTACTTAATTCAGTAAACAAACTTAATACATTTTATAAATTATATAGAAGAAAAGACTTGACTTTTATGAATAAATATAGCAGGGAGTTACTAAGAGAAACGAAGTTTCATGTTAAGCACTGAATCCGTCTTTTTAAATTTTAACTTTGTTTGCACCAGTGCTTGTTGGTAGTTGGTAATTGTGTCTGATAATGTTAGTGATTGGTTACTCTTCTAATTCTAATTTCTGGTGCTGCAATGATTCCTGATATTAGTTTATATTCGTGTTTTCGTTCTACTTCAGAGTTTGAAAGTATCCATTGAACTTCTGCATTGTCAACAAATAACTCAACGATTGGGTTGAATGTAAATACGCTGTTCCAATACTCTTGAGCTAAATTTTCTGCTGTTACAATGTCAGTTAGTGAATGAAATATTTGCTCAACTTTATTGTAATCTCCTCTATGCACAATTTGATTTGCATTAATTACAGTTCTATAAAAAACACTGTTGGCTTGTTTAACCCAATGTCGCTTTGCACAATCAAAATCTTCAAAGAGCATTAGTATTGAGTTTCTGTTTGGCTTATTTACAGGTCTAAACTTTTCAAGAAGCTCCTCAACTTTTTGTCTATCTGGAGAAAGTTGTCCTTGATATTTATTTTGAGGAATGATGTTATCACCCACTTGAAAGATTCTGTTATCAATTCTGAAAGTCATTAGTCAACAAGATTTGCGAATGGTCGGTTAGAAAATTTAGAAACGAATTCTTTTATAAGATTTGCTTCAAAGGTTCGTGGGTTTTCATTTGGTAATACTTTCCAACAAACAACTAACTCCTTGGAGTTTTTAAGTTGCCAAATTAACACCATAATGTCCAATATTTCGACCCTGTCCAAAACCAAAATATTGTTTTAAACGCGAATTTAAAGTAGCATTACTGCCGTCTTTACCGGCTTTTCCGATGTAAACAACAAAGTTCTTGTCAACCCAATTAGATTTTAGTTCTGTTAAAGAAATATTCGGGTTCTTTCCTTTAAAATATCCACCTGAACCAACTTGTAAAAACTCTGGCGGTTTGCTGTCAAGGTTGAGAACAAGGTAAACTCCTTTTATTCGTGGAATAGAAGAACTGTCGGAAAATAATTCACCCATTTTCTTGAAGCCCGTAAATCCTGCTTTCTTAATTTCATCAATGTCGTTGAAGTTCATATCGGTTTTGTTTTTGTCTGTTCTTTTCTTGCAGTCAGTTTCAAATTAGTAGTGTCCCAATCATTGCAGCTAACGTTTTTGGGCTAAAAACAGTGTATTTAAAAACACCTAGCTTTTCTGCAAGGACTAAAGTCATTTTAATATGTCATAAAATTTATCAATTAAGTTTTCACAAATCTGCCATAATTCAGTTGATTTGTAATCGATAATCAAGCCTTTGTATTAAATGTTTCTTAAATTAATTCGTCAAGTTCAACTGCCTTATCCTTATTTTCAAAGGTTATCATATATAGAAACTTACCAATCTTAATCAGATTAATTAGTCCTTTTTGTTTTTCTTTTTCTGGGAAACCAAATTCTTTGATTATGAACAATTCTAAAATCCAATTCTTTCACCAAGTCACTGCAATTTTTTATAATAGCTTCATCAATTTTTTGAATGCCTATTGAGTCAAAAGGGAATTCTAGTAAAAAACTGAGTAATCTTATTTCAAAAGCAGAGGAAGTAAGCCAGTCAATATCTTCTTTATAACCAAATAAGGCCACCGTATTAGTTTTTTCTAAAAATCCTTGAAGTTTTCGATTATCTAACTTAAGAGTAGAACAACTGCCAAAGTAAATAACAACATTGCTGCACTTATCTTCAAGTAAATCTGAAAGTTCTTCTAATGATACTTCATCTTTACCAATAATAATCTTACCTGGTTCTCCATGAAATGCCAGATAAAGAATGGGATAGTTTTTATGAAAAGATTTGGTTTTCCATCGTTTTAATGAATAAATAAATTCTTCTTTTGTCGCGCAGCGATGATGAATAAAAGGCATGTTTTGGTAGCGGTGAACCAAATCAAGTACAGGCCATACCGAGGTTGAATCTCTATGGTCTCCGTACCAAAAACCTTCCAGGCAAAAAACTCCTTTCATTGTTTATTTTTAATTAAAATATATCATTTGGATTATCTGACCGGCACCTTTGCCAAACCTGAGTTTAGGCACAATTATGCTGCAATTCTAATTTCAATTCTTTTATATATGGATCCGAACTGTTTTTCAATATCTGAGTATACACTTGTATGATTTTCAGTGTCAATTATTTCTATAACAACTGAATAGTCTTGTTTATAATCTTCCGATATATTCCCTCGTGTGTATAACCTTAAACGTAAATCCCAATCACCCGCTAAATATGATCTTGAGAAACTCTTTTCAAATTGAATAATTGGGTTCCATGGTACATTGTAATTCTGATCTCCTGATAGATTTATTTCTTTTTTCCCATTATCTGTAGGTTTAAGAAGTTTTGCCGATATTCGGGAATTAGAGTATTCAGTCTCATTATCTGGATTTACAGGTGGGTCATATGTTATGGTTATTCTAATCTTCAATTTACTTCTATGAGAATCTGCTGCAAGCGTATTTGGCACATGAAATGCAATGTATTGATAATTTTCTTGGTCGAGTTGCCCCTCATAAATGTATGCCGCGTTATAATCTCCTGCAACGATTGCTCGTTCGATATTCGGTTCGCCAAATCCTAAATACTTTATATTTCTATCTGTCAATTCATCATGAACATATCTGTTTTCTGAAAAATGACATAATAAAGCTTTTACTAAATTTGGATCACTATTTGGATAACAATCGAAAAGTCTTTGAGCATACTGTGAAATAATAGGTGCTGAATGACTGGTTCCATTGTCAACAGCCAAGTTTAAACCATCTTTACCAATTCCATAGGTTGCAATTCTGGGTGCGTGTGAATAAGGATTTATCAGGTTACCTCCATGTGCAACAACTTCAGGTTTAATCCCTTGATCTGCACCTGGCCCTATTCTTGAAAAGGGAGATAAGTAATTCAATTCTGATAAGGAATTTGGGTTTGAATATTTTGCGATTGACCCAACGGTCAAACCGAGCAGGGACTCTGCGGGGCAGCCAATGCGTGAATTAATATTTCCAAAATGATCGCATGGAAAATCACCTAATTGTACATCAATATTTCCTGCTGCAATAACAAAAAGGACTTTAAACTCTTTAGATAAATAATCTAATAATTTTGCCAATTCAGTAAATTCAAAATCTTTTATTGGCATAGGAGCACCAAGTGAAAGATTATATACTTTGACAGATGAATGAAATTGGATGACAACTTCTTCAATCGTTTTTCTTAAACCAAAGTCATTAGGGTAGGTGTTTTTTCCTGAGCTATCTACTCCGAAAACTGGAATATCAATTACATTGCAGTAAGGTTGTAAGAAATGGGTACCTAAACAGTCATCAATATTGTCGCCAAATAAGCATCTACTCGCGACAAAAGTTCCGTGATCATAGGAACTGTCAATGGAACCTTTGGGCAAATATTTGGTGATTCTATGTGAAACCAATTTATCGAAAATTCCATTGGCACTATTGATGCCTGAGTCAATAATACAAATCATGGAAGTTGAAATCACCGGATTAATCGAAAGTGGATTCGGCATTTTCTCCGCTGGCATCGAATTTTCGACAAAGAAGGTGTGATTTGGTTTTATTTCTTTTATCGTTGTAAATTCAGCTGCAATTTTAGGGATATGCTTTTGTGGAATTTTACATTCTATTGATGTTATTCCATTTTTAAATGTAAAAACATCAACATTCTCCGTGTAGTTCTTTAATTCCTCTAAAATTGATCCATTTACAGCAATGCGTTCTTTTGGAGATAAAACGTTAAACAAGTTAATAATTACTTCAACTTCTTCTTTAGATTCATAATCTATCTCAGTTTTAATCTTTGTCTCAGGTGGTATACTACCCAATTCTTCAATTGGTGAGAAATATGTTTTACCATTGTGATCTTCTGAATTAATATAATCTTCTAGTCTTTGTTCAAATTTTGGAAGTTTTTCTTTTTTAATTCGTGCTGTACCAATAGAGTTATTGGAAGAAGAATAGGAAAGTAATTCGAAACCTAACTCTTCAATTTTAAGTCTCTGACTTTTAAGACTAACATCAGAGGGAGTTTCTATTTGAAGATAAATATCAGAGGTGAAATCCGAGTCCTTCTTTGAAAGTTCTTGCTGTTTCAAATTAGTTGTCTGAACTCTTAATTTTATTCCATGATCTGAGTGATTAGCCCTTTGTACAGAAACACCTCCACCAGTTTTCTCGTATTTGATATTACTGATGTTTTCTTTAGGGATTTGAAAATGGAATTTATCGTCACTCATATGTTTCTCGTTATTTATATTGTTTTTCTCCACATATTTGGGTAGAAAAACTCAATGGGTGGTTGAACTTTATTTTTAATATTTTATATTTCAAATAATCAATTGGCAATACTTTTTTTGCTGTTTTATTGCCGCAATGTAATTGATTTTTTTAAAACTTCTTATAAAATTCCTTCAGAAAGATTATAATGCACTGAACCTAAATACAGATTAAATAAAATTATTTTTCCACCCGAATACCTCTACAGGCCATGCAGTTATTGAGCGATAGAGGGCGTATTTCAATTATTAAAAAAAGTTGATTTTCTGATATAACAAATAGAAAATACTGCCCGTTATAGGAGAAATCAATACTTCAAAAAATGATTGCACAACTACAAAACCAATGACGTCTTGGTTAATTCAGCCCGTGAGAGCGGGAATTATTTAACTAATAAATTATGTGTTATGTGTGCAATTCAAAAAGGTCCGATAAGGATCAAAGGGCAAATCGGAGATTTGACCTTTTTTACCAAAGATGGTAAAGGATTCGTAAGAGAATCATCAAGTTTGGATAAAGCCAAAATCCAAAATGACCCCGCTTTTAAACGGACACGTGAAAACATGTCAGAGTTTGGAGGCAGCGCAATGGTTGGTAAAGCACTCCGCACTGGATTAGCTGAACTGGTAAAGTTCATGGGCGGAAGGCACATTTCCTCTAGGCTTACCGGCTTGTTTAGAAAGCTGGTTGAATTAGGAGCTGGGTCAAGAGGGAAGCGAAGTTTCGAGATTGTCCTTAATCAGGAAACTCTTGAAGGCTTCGAGTTTACTCCTGATGCTTCATTCAGTGCGGTGTTTAACGCACCGTACACTATTGTGCCTAATGTAGACCGGAATGAAGTAACTATAACTATTCCTGTGTTCAACACGGATAATTATATTACTCCTCCTCAAGGTTCTACTCACTTTAGGGTGGTTAATGCTCTTACTGTGCTTTCTGACTTCACCTATATTAATTCGGTGAAGCATTATAAAGCAGTAAACCCGAGCATTAATGGCAAGAACAATATCACTTACAGTCCTTATACTCTGTTGGGTGGAAACTCTCCGGGTATTTTGAGTATTGTGAGTGCTATTCCGGGTGCTCCCATCATTCCGGTAACGGCTGGTGTGATTGCTTGTATAGGTATAGAGTTTTACCAGGAGATTAATGGTGACTTTTACCTGCTTGCTGCAAAGAATGCCATGAGATTGGAAAAAGTGTTTTAGCTTTTTTTAGTTGATTGGATTATGTGTGCAAAACCGAAAAGCCCTGCTTGCGTTGCAAGTGGGGCTTTTGGTTATTATAACTTCTTTATTCTATTGTTTCGGGCTTTAAGTTTTGGCGCCAGTTCTTTTTGTAACTATTTCTTTTTGCCACCCCCTTGGTTTGGGTTCATTTGTTTTCCTCTGTTACCTTGGTTTTGAGAATTTTGCTTGTTTGTCCCGCTTGTTCCTTTGTTAGCGTTTTGTTGGTTGGACTGGTTTTGTTCTGGTGTGATTTTTTTACCCATGATTTTTTTATTTTAAAGTTTATAATGGTTGATGTAATCAGAATTTGTGCCGTTCAAAAAAATTGTCAAAATGTCATTAACGATTAATAATTGCTCAAAAGTTTCTATTTACCCTGTCCTAAAAAAGCAGAAACGTGTGGGTAGGCGGAAATGGCTCTTTTACTTTTGCCAATGTGTGTAAGGTTCGTGTGAGAGGGGCAAAAGTAAATGTGCCATTTTCTTGCGCTGGCAATTTTAATTTGTGCGTGGGGGAAAAAGAATATTTAAGCACGAAGCGATGGGCTGCTTCAGGTGTTGTAAGTTTGTACGAAATATGCTGAATGATGCTAGCCAAAAGGCTTCCGAACTATTCAGTCATTGGCGGTCAATAACGCTTTTAGTTAACGTTTTTGCATACCCGCTGGTGGCGATTACAGCTGCATGCCAG
>JALYPI010000095.1 GCA_030856445.1 Bacteroidota bacterium | reverse complement strand
TGTTGGTGGTGGTATTTATACTAAAGCTGCTGACGTTGGAGCTGATCTTGTTGGAAAAGTGGAAGCAGGAATTCCCGAAGATGATCCTAGAAATCCAGCCACAATTGCAGATAACGTTGGTGATAACGTAGGAGATGTTGCCGGTATGGGTGCCGATCTTTTCGGTTCTTATGTAGCAACAATATTAGCTACAATGGTTTTAGGAAGAGAAATAATTTTAGAGGATAATTTTGGTGGGATTTCTCCTATTTTACTTCCTATGGTAATAGCTGGGATGGGGATTGTTTTTTCAATGATAGGAACATTGTTTGTTAAAGTAAAAGAAGGCGGGAATGTACAACTTGCTTTAAACATGGGTAATTGGTCTTCTATCATCCTTACAGTTATCGCTTCTTATTTTCTTATCAACTGGATGTTTCCAGAGGGTGAAATGGTTATGACAAGACAAGGTGCAATGCCTTTTACAAAAATGGGTATTTTCTATGCTGTAACAATCGGTTTAATAGTTGGAACAATTATCAGTATGATTACCGAATATTATACTGCAATGAACAGAAAGCCTGTAAATTCTATCATTCAGCAATCCTCAACTGGTCCGGCAACTAATATTATTGCTGGTTTAAGTGTAGGTATGATGAGTACAGCTTTACCTATACTTGTTTTAGCAGCTGGTATAGTTGGTGCTTATATGGTTGCAGGTTTATATGGTGTTGCAATTGCAGCAGCAGGAATGATGGCAACTACCGCTATGCAACTTGCTATTGATGCTTTTGGTCCTATTGCAGATAATGCAGGTGGTATTGCTGAAATGAGTGAATTGCCAAAAGAAGTAAGAGAAAGAACAGATATTTTAGATGCAGTAGGAAATACTACAGCTGCAACAGGAAAAGGTTTTGCTATTGCTTCTGCTGCATTAACTGCCCTTGCTCTTTTTGCTGCTTTTATGGCCATGGCAAATATTAATACAATAGATATTTCTAAAGCTAAGGTATTAGCTGGGTTATTTGTAGGAGGAATGATTCCTTTTGTATTCTCTGCAATGACTATCAGTGCTGTTGGACGTGCGGCTATGGCTATGGTGCATGAGGTAAGAAGACAATTTCGTGAAATTCCTGGAATTATGGAAGGTACAGGGAAACCTGAATATGAAAAATGTGTTGCTATTTCTACTGATGCTGCAATTAAAGAAATGATCCTTCCAGGAGCACTTGCTTTGCTTGTTCCTGTTATTGTCGGTTTTTCTTTTGGCCCTGAGGTATTGGGAGGTGTATTAGCAGGTACCACTGTTTCAGGTGTGCTTATGGCTATTTTTATGTGTAATGCAGGTGGCGCATGGGACAATGCTAAAAAGTCTTTTGAAAAAGGAGTAGAGATCAATGGTAAAATGGAATATAAAGGTTCTGATGCTCACAAGGCTTCGGTAACTGGTGATACTGTTGGTGATCCATTTAAGGATACTTCTGGCCCATCTATGAATATTCTTATTAAGTTAATGTCAATTGTTTCTCTTGTTATTGCTCCTCATATTGCAATGATTGAAACTCCTGAAATCAGACAGTCTATTGGACAATCAGAAAATGCAATAGACGTAGATTCTGATGGAACTTATTTGATTAATGATTCTGAATCTTCTTTAACCTGGACTGGCAAAAAAACTTCAGGTGCTCATAATGGTTTGATTTCTTTTACAAAAGGAGAATTGAAAATTGAAAATGGAACTATTACTGGTGGTTCTTACGTATTAGACATGAATTCCATCAGCTGCCTTGATATAGAGGAGCAGGAAGACAATGAAAACTTAATTGCACATTTGAAAAATGATGATTTCTTTTCAGTTGATAAATATCCAAATTCGAGTTTTACAATTGCTTCTGTAACAAAAGAGGAAGGAGATAATTATAAAATCTTTGGAATTTTGACCATTAAAGGAATTTCAAATGAAATTACTGTTCCTGCAACAATTTCCTCAGAAGGAAATAAAATAAATGCGGTAGCTGACTTTTCAATTGACAGAACAAAATGGGATGTTAAATATAAGTCAAAAACTATTTTCCCTGAACTAGCGGATAAATTCCTTTATGACAACATTGATTTTAAATTGAAATTAGTTGCTATAAAATAATCGAATTTGCTATTAATAAAAAGGCCATCACTAGTTCTAGTGATGGCCTTTTTACTTTAGAATTAATACTTAAGCAGGTGCCATTTCTAACTCTTCTCGTTTCCAAAAGCGATGATGTTTTATTGAATCCTTGAGTTGGTTTTTAAATTCATTTAATCCATTACCTTTTTTTAATGAGTATGTAATTGTATAGGAAAAGGTGTTTAGAAATTAAATTAAAAATATTGCTTTTCAGAAGTTAAATAAAAGTAAAATCCCTGGCAAATTATTTATTTGCCAGGGAAATATAAAATATAATTGAAGTATAAAACTATTGAAAATTAAACTTTCGGTATCCTGTTTAGTTCGGAACTAAGTTTTTGAATTTCTGCTTTTCCTGCATCTATTTTCTTTTGAAAGTCAGAAAGCATAGCTTCTGCATTTTTTGATTTGCTAAAAAAGCTGAAATTGTTTTCCATCTGCATAACATCGGCTTGAAGATGTTTTATTTTATCAGAGATAGTACTTCTTTCTTTCCTTACAGTTGCTTTTCCCTCTTCTGTTTTTACCAGATTTTCATAACGAAGATTGAAGAATTCAGATTGATTGCCTCCCGTTTTTTCAGCCATTTTGTTAATTGCTGAATCCAGTGCTTTGTTAAAGTTTTTGACAGTGAATTCATTGTCCCTGGAAGAGATGTCGCCTATTTCGTTAAACTCGTTCTGGATGCTTTTTATGGCTTCCATGTTTGTTTCTTTACTTTCAGACACCTCAAGGTTGGCAAGACTGTTAATAATCTCTTTTCTCTTGTTAAGATTCTCGTTTTGCTGAGCATTTTCTGCCTCTCTTTCTTTATTTTTATTATCAAAAAAGGTATCGCAAGCTGTACGGAACCTTTTCCAGATTTTATCTGATTGTTTAACAGGAACAGGTCCGGAGTTTTTCCATTCATGCTGAAGTCTTTTTAGTGCATTCGCTGTTGTTTCCCAATCTGTGCTGTCTTTAAGCGATTCAGCTTTTTCACAAAGGCTGATTTTTATTTTCAGGTTTTCAGATTGCACATCTTTTATCTGAGAATAAAACACATCTTTATTTTTAAAGAACTGATTTCTCAAAGATTTGAACTTTTCCCAGGTTTGGCCATTGTCAGATTTTGGAACAAAACTGATTTTCTTCCACTGCTGCATCAGTTCCTCTGCCTTGTCACTTACATTTTTCCATTCCTTGTGATTAGATGGAGTTTTTTCAAGTAAGGCTTCCATATCTTTACACAAGAGCTGCTTGGCCTTTAGATTTTCTTCCAGCTTAACTTTTGTTTTTTCATTCTGTGCTTTCTGTTTTTCATAAACCACATCAGCAGCAGCTTTAAAACGTTCCCATAAAAGATCACTTTCTTCTTTAGGTATAAAACCTATATCTTTCCATTCATCCTGCAGGGTTTTTAATTCCTTGGTAGCTTTATTTGCAACGCGCTCCTCAGATAACTTTTCCGCTTTTTCACAAAGCGCAGTTTTAAGTTCTACATTTTTGGTTCTGTCTAAGTCCCTTAATTCTTTATTTAGATTTACGGAGTTAAAAAATAAATCGTTCTGAAAACGGTAATTCTGCCATAGGTCTTCTTCATCAGCTAAAGGAACTTTTCCTGTTTCCCTCCATTTTGCTTGCAACTCATGAAATTTCTCAAAAGCTTTGCTTAGGTTTTCTGAAGTTTTGGCCAGTTGTTTTAAGTCCTCAATTATTTGTTTTTTAATAACAAGGTTTAAAATCAGCTCTTTTTCTTTTTGGATTTTGAGTTCTTTTCTTTTTTTAAAGAACTTTTTGATCAACTCTTCAAAAGATTCATCCATTTCTGAACGAATTCCAGAAAAATCTTCTGTTAATCCTCCCGAAGCTAAATACTCTTTAAGTTTTTCTTCATTCTCATTTTTAACTCTTGAACGGTAAGTGTCTTTCACAGAATGAATCACACTTATATTCCCTTGTATTTTATCTTGGGTAATAATTTCTTTTAATCTTTCATGAAGATCCTCTTTTGACCATGATGAAAAATCCTCATGATTTTCTTCAAAATTTGATTCTTCATCAGTTGGCTGCTGGGGAACAGTCTTTTCAGAAACTTCATTTTGTAGGCCGTTTAATTGTTCAGCATTTTGTGAAATTTCTTCTTCTTGAAATTGCTTGTTTTCGTTTATCATGATTTAAAAAAAATAACATCTATCGTTATAATTAACTAATATAACAATAACGGTAATTATTACCTAAAAATATTTAGATTTAATATTAATACTAGTTTAGTTGGGCTAGGGCAGGGAGATGATTTCTAAATGAATTTTAAAATAATCCGTGTATTTCTCCATCAATCATATTAATTATCTTCCCAAGATCCTCGGCATTCTCTGAAAAGTTATTGTTATCTACATCTACGATCAATAACTTCCCTTTATCATAGGTGCTAATCC
>JALYPI010000121.1 GCA_030856445.1 Bacteroidota bacterium | reverse complement strand
ATATAAAGCCTCCGATCAAAGAAAAAGATTTAGCAAAAGTGCCAAAATATACGTCTATTCCATCCTGAACTCCTTGAGCCTCACCAGTTCCAGCACCTGTCTTTCCCATAGTTCCAAGACCGTGAGCATCATCAACAAAAAGTCTGAATAGAAATTTCTTTTTAAGTTCTACAACCTCCTTAAGCTTACCTTGTGCTCCGGACATACCAAAAACACCCTCTGTAAGCACAAGAATACCTCCACCAGTTTTTTCAACCAGTTTAGTGGCTCTTTCCAGTTGCTTTTCAAGATTTTCTATATTGTTGTGAGGGTATACAAAACGTTTACCCATATGCAATCTTAAACCATCAATAATGCAAGCATGTGATTCAGAGTCATATACAACTACATCATTCCTGTCAACCAAAGAATCAATTGCTGAAACCATTCCTTGGTAACCATAATTAAGTAAAATAGTATCTTCTTTACCCATAAATGAGGAAAGCTCGTTTTCAAGCTGCTCATGATAATTGGAGTTACCAGACATCATTCTTGCTCCCATTGGGTAGGCAAGTCCGTATTGTGCCGTAGCATCAGCATCAGCTTTTCTTACTTCAGGGTGGTTAGCAAGCCCAAGGTAATTATTCAGACTCCAAACAAGTCTTTCTTTTCCTCTGAATATCATCTTGTTAGATATTTCACCTTCCAGTTTAGGAAAAGTAAAATAGCCATGAGCCTCTTTGGAATATTTGCCCAAAGGCCCCCTGTTTTCTTTGAGTTTCTCAAAAATGTCTTTCATATTTGCTTTAAAAAAAATTATTTTTTATATTAAGAATGCACAAAATTAGTTTATTATTAAATCAAAGGCAAGTAATTATTATTTATGTTACTAGAAATAAGTTATTCATAGGAAAATAACATATTTAAAACAAAATCGTTATTTAAGAACTTAATCGAATTAAAATTTATATTATATTTGCAGGCTATGCTTAAAAAAATCGCATCATTTTTAGTTTTTTTGTTTTTAATTGTACTGGTTTCCTCCTGCAGTGATTATAATAAGCTGCTGAAAAGTACTAATTACGAGCAAAAATACGAGGCTGCGATAAAATATTATGAAGAAGAAAATTACTTTAAAGCTTATCCATTACTAGAAGAACTTGTTTCTTTATACAGGGGAACTGAAAAGGCTGAAAAGATTTATTTTTATTATGCTTACTGTAATTATTATCTGGATGATTATGAACTTGCAGGTTATCATTTTAAAAACTTTGTTAAAACTTATCCTACCAGCAATTATGCTCAGGAAGCACTTTATATGAGCGCTTTAACGTATTATATGAATTCCTCAGATCCTTCTTTGGACCAAACAAATACTTATAAAGCTATTTCAGAATTACAGTTGTTTATCAATAAATATCCAGCCACAGAGAAAGCAAATGATGCAACAAAGCTAATTGACGAATTAAGAGGTAAATTAGAAATCAAATCTTATAATATATGTAAACAATATTATAGGACTGAGAATTACAAATCGGCAATTGTTTGTGTAGAAAACAGTATTAAAGAGTTTCCAAGTAGTAAATTTAATGAAGAACTTGAGTTTATAAGCCTTAAATCAAGTTATCTTTATGCTATAAATAGTGTTGAGACTAAAAAGGGAGTAAGATTAAAAACAACAATTGAATTGTATAATAGCTTTATAGAACAATACCCTTCTGGTGATTTTTCAAAAGAAGCTAAGTCAATTCATGAAAGCACAACTAAGGAAATTAATAAACAATCATAATTCTTAAAATAGGATGAACTTTAAAAAAACCAACGCAGAACCTTCAACTGTAACCAGAGATTTTGCTGAGTTAGATGCTCCAACTGGTAATATTTACGAATCTCTTGCCATAATATCTAAAAGAGCAAACCAGCTAAGTGCAGAATTGAAAGAAGAGTTAACTTCTAAACTTGCAGAATTTGCTTCCTCTACTGATAATCTTGAAGAAGTATTTGAAAACAGAGAACAAATTGAAATCTCCAAATTTTATGAGCGTTTGCCAAAACCAGCATCAATAGCTGTACAAGAGTTTATGGAAGATAAAATTTATTACAGAAACCCTGCAAAAGAATTGCAGGAAGGAGAAGAATAGAGTTTCTTTTTTATATTTTATTTTAAAGTCTAATGAATAGCTATTTTTATAATACTTGTTCATTAGACTTTTCTAATTATTGCTTATGATATTTAAGGGCAGAAACATTATTTTAGGTGTAACAGGGAGTATTGCTGCTTACAAATCTGCTTTTCTTGTAAGGGAATTAGTTAAGGCGGGTGCTAATGTAAAAGTTA
>JALYPI010000063.1 GCA_030856445.1 Bacteroidota bacterium | reverse complement strand
ATACTCCAAACAATCTTCTTCTGTTTTGAATCGCTGATGAAAAGTTATTGAATTCACACCTGAAAATTTATTATCTTCCATTTCGCAAAATTATAAAACTTTGCGACCTAAACGCCTATACCAATAAAATAATATTGAATATCAGGCATTAACGGCAGGTAGCGAGTTTCACAAAGCCTTTTTTATGCTATTTATATTGAATCCGCGTAAAAAATCAATGGTTTTCATCCTGTTTTTTCCTGCCAATTGTAAATCTGTAATGTTAAGCAAACCATTCTTTCCTGCAATTTTTAAAAATGTTTTCCCATCACTATGAATGCTTCCAGGGGATAAAAACGTTGTAGAAAATTCCTTAGTTGCAAAGAATATTTTTAATTGAATAGTTTTATCTTCATTGGTAAATAGTTCTGTATAAGCACATGGATAAGGACTCAGGCCTCTGATTTTATTATAAATTGATTCAATATTTTCATCCCAGTTGATTTTACAGTCTTCTTTGAAAATTTTAGGGGCATGTTTTATTTGCTCTTCCTTAATAATTTCTTGTTGCTTTGTTTGTGGAAAATCATTGTCATTAATTGCGTTTACCGTTTTTAACAACACCTTGGCTCCCACTTCCATTAACTTGTCATGTAATTCACCTGCTGTTTCATCATCAGCTATATTTACCTTTTCCTGAAAAATTATGTCTCCAGTATCAATTTCATGCTGAAGAAAAAAAGTTGTTACTCCAGTATTTTCTTCACCGTTAATTATAGCCCAATTAATAGGAGCGGCACCTCTATATTGAGGCAATAAAGAGGCATGTAAATTAAGAGTACCCTTTGAAGGCATGTTCCATACAACTTCAGGAAGCATCCTAAATGCTACAACTACCTGCAAATCTGCTTTAAGGGAATGAAGTGCTTCAAGAAAATTTTCATCCTTTAGTTTTTCAGGCTGTAAAACCTTAAGTCCATTTTTAACAGCATATTTCTTAACAGCAGATTCCTGAACATTTCTACCTCTACCGGCAGGTTTATCCGGGGCTGTAATTACCCCTACAATATTGAACTTGTTTTTAAGTAAAATGTCAAGAGAAGCAACTGCAAAATCAGGAGTTCCCATAAAAACAATACGTAGCATATTAATTTATTAAATGTTTAATCAAAGTATACTTTCCTAAGATTCTTGTATTTTTTTATACTCAGGCGAGTTATTCTATAAATATACTCTATTATTAGTAAAAAAATTTATTCAATATATAGAACCAGGCCTTTCAAATATTCTCCCTCAGGATGAAATATATTCACAGGATGATCAGCAGGTTGAGATAAATGATGTATTATTTTTGCTTTTCTACCCGCTTCAATAGCAGCAGCAATTACGGTATTTACAAAAAGTGAGCGCTGAATAACCTGAGAACATGAAAAAGTAAATAAAATACCCCCTTTCTTTATTTTCCGAATAGCCTCTGCATTTATTCTCTTATAGCCCTGAACAGCATTGTGGGTAACATTTCTGCTCTTGGCAAAGGCAGGCGGATCAAGAACAATTACATCGTATTTGTTATCAATGTCTTTTAAAAAACTAAACACATCTGTTGTAAAAGATTGATGGGCGTGGGATTTTTCATTTAATTCAATATTGATATCTGTTAATTCCATTGCTTTCTTGGAGCTATCTACTGAATGAACCAATTTGGCACCTGCATTTAATGCATAAACAGAAAAACCACCTGTATAACAAAAGGTGTTTAATACCGCTTTATCTTTCACATATTTTGCAAGTAATAACCTGTTCTCCCTTTGGTCAATGAAAAAACCTGTTTTCTGACCACTTTCCCAGTCAATTTTAAATTTGTTATCGTATTCATTTACAACCCCTATAGAAGTTGAACCATACAAGTAATCGTTTTTTGCTTCCAAGGCAGCTTTATCAGGAAGGGTTTCTGCACTTTTATCATAAACAGCCTTTAACTTATCCCCTAATACTTCGATTAAAGCTTTGGTAATTTCATGGCGTGCCTTAAACATTCCAATTGAATGTGCCTGCAAAACAGCCGTACCATTGTAATAATCAATAATAAGACCTGGCAGATTATCTCCTTCAGCAAAAATTAAACGATATACATTGGTTTGAAGGTTATTTGTAAGATTTACAACGGTTCTAAAATCATAAGCCTTCTTGACTTTATTAACCCAAAACTCATGATTAATTTCTATTTGTTCGAATGAAATTATTCTTACTGCAATACTTCCTTTTTGATAATGGCCAGTAGCCAAATATTCATTTTTAGAAGAATATACTTCAACTACATCACCTTCATTAATTTCTTCTGAATTTTTAATGGCTCCGGAAAAAACCCAGGGATGAAATCGTTTTAAGGAATGATCCTTTCCTGAGTTTAAAATTATTTTAGGATAAAATGACATATTTTTTTTGCTACAAATGTAGAAGTTTATACCAATATGAAAGAAAAGTATTAAACAAGTATAAAAGAGATACTGGTTATTTAAATAAAAACTATAAAAATTAAAGGTTCAATAATTTTAATTTAGCTTTTATCTTTACTAATTATCATTAAAGTTTATGCAAAACAGAAATTGTAATTAAACCCTTTATTTATAAATTTCAATTAAAGTAAGTAAAAGGGGTATTTATTTTAAAAAAAACGAGGCCATATTTAACAAGAAAGTTATCTTTAACCGCTGAAAATGGAATAAATATTTTGACTAAAAACATTAAGCAACGTTTAAAAAACATTAATGAAACAATCTTTTGTGCCCGATTTAAAATTTAATTTCCACGCTAAGGGCAGCAAAGAAATCTATATGATTAAAGTTTTGTTTACAATTGTTTTCATTCTCTTTACAAACCAAGCATTTTCTCAGACTCAGGAGACAGATTCTCTTAAATTACTTCTTAAAACAGAACAGGATTCCAGTTTGGTTAAAACACTTAACCGACTTGCTGTATCTTATTTAAACATTGATCTTGACAGCAGCGTTTATTTTTCTTCAAAAGCATTAAAACTTGCAAAAAAAATTAATTATATAAATGGAGCAGGGAAAAGTTACAGTTATTTAGGTGTTGCATATTATTATAAAGGAAATTACCCTCTGTCAATGGAAAATTTTCTGAAATTTTTAAAGGCTATGGAAGAATTGGGAGATAAAAAAGGCATAGCTCTTAGTCTTCAAAACATAGGAAATATATATTATCATCAGGGAAATTTTAAACTTACCCTTGAATATTATCTAAAATCAATGGTGCTTACAGAGGAGTTAAAAGATATAAAAGCACTTTCAGGATTATACAACAACGTTGGAAATGTTTACAATGAACAGAATGATTATTTGCTTGCACTGGAATATTACAAAAAATCTTTAAGTATTTCTGAGGAATTAAAGGACAAACAAGGAATGTCAGAAACTTATCAAAACATAGCTAATGTGTATAATAATCAGGAAAACCTTGGCCCTGCACTTGAAAACCATTTAAAATCCCTACTAATCAAAGAAGAGTTAGCTGATAAATATGGAATGGCTGAATCTTATACAAATATTGGAATAGTCTATTATAAACAAAAAAACTTTTCGCTGGCAATTGAATATCAAAAAAGGGCTTTAAAGCTGGCAAAGGAATTAAATGCATTGGAATTATTAAAATATGCTTATGATTGTCTTTCTCTGAATTATAAAGAAAAAGGAGATTTTAAAGAAGCATATTATTATTTAGAATTATACAGTCAAACCAAAGACAGCCTTTTGAATAAAGAAAATTTTGAAGAAATGGCTGATATGAAAGCCGATTTTGAAATTGAAAAAAAAGAAAGAGAGCATGAACTTTTAAGTAGAGCTAAAGAAATTGAACAAAAGGCTGAGTTGGATAAACAAAAAATGATCAGTTGGTCATTATCAGGCGGGGGTGGATTTGTGCTATTGCTTGCTATTGTTGCACTCAGAGGATATAATCAAAAGAAAAAAGCAAATAAGGTAATATTTCATCAAAAGGAATTATTTCAACAAAAAAATAGAGATATACTCGATAGTATATATTATGCCCAAAAAATACAGAAAGCAATATTAACTCCTGATAATTATCTAAATAAACACCTGCCGGATTTTTTTATACTTAATAAACCAAAAGATATAGTAAGTGGAGATTTTCTCTGGGCATACAAAACACCAGATGAAAAAATAATAGTTTCTGTGGCAGATTGCACTGGGCATGGAGTACCCGGAGCATTTATGAGCATGATAGGAACTTCAAAATTAAATGAAATTGTTATTGAAAAGAAAGTAACTGAACCCGAAAAAATATTATCTCATTTAAGAGATGAGATTATTCATTCATTAAACCCTGAAGTAAGTGAACTAGATTCTCAACAAGACTTTTCAAGTAAAGCAATAATGGAAAGCATTCAAACATTAACAGTTAAAGATGGGATGGATATTGCAATTTGTAGCTTTGATTTAAATAACATGATTTTAGATTATGCAGGAGCAAACAATTCAATTTATTTGATCAGAGACAATATACTTACAAAATATAAAGCTGATAAATTTCCAGTTGGAAAATATAAGGGTGAAAACAAACCTTTTACAAGTAATAAAATTCAATTAAAAAAGGGGGATACTATTTATTCCTTTAGTGATGGGTATGCAGATCAGTTTGGTGGGGAACATGGAAAGAAATTTAAATACAAGCAATTTCAGGATTTATTACTTTCAATTCAAAAAAAGACCTTAGACCATCAAAAAGTAATACTGGATGAAGTTATTGAGAATTGGAAAGGAAATCTTGAGCAAGTTGATGATATTTGTATTGTAGGGGTGAGAATTTAATAGAAAACCCATCATTTTCCTATGCTAATTTTTACTTTAAAAGGTTTGTAGGTATGTTAGAATGAATTAAATTTTTCTAAACCTATAAGCCAATAGCGCATCTTCACCGGCATAATCAACTCCTACCCTTGGTCCGGCAATTATTTGATTTTCATTTACCTTGATTCCTTTATCTTCTATCCATATTTTACTTCCAAGAAGAGAAATTCCAGTTAATTCAGTAGTAATACCAAGAGCCTGAGAAACAGTTCCAGGACCTGTTGTCATTTTTGATGTTGGTTTTGATAGCTTTCTTCTTAAAAGTATTTCATCAAGTCCTACTAAGGGCTCAACTGCCCTTATTAAAACAGCATGAGGAATATCTTTAACATTGGTAACTATATTAAACAGATGGTGAATCCCATAACATAAATACACATAAGCTACTCCACCCTCAGCATACATAATCTCAGTTCTGTTGGTTCTGCGATTGTTATAAGCATGAGATGCTTTATCTGTAATACCTGCATAAGCCTCTGTTTCTGAAATTATTCCTGCTGTAATTACATTGTTGATATTAGTAAATAAAACCTTTCCAAGTAATTCTTTACTGATAGTTATCACATTATCCCTTAAATAAAAATTCTTTGTGAGTTTTGCCATTACTAATTCATCAAGCTTTTTTAAATAATAATTTAAAACGATGAAACTAATCCACCCAATGGAGCAAATTATTTTCGCTATTGACCTTGTTATTATCTATTAACCATTGAATTGCCTTAATTATTTTCTCCTCATTGGTATCTTTAAAACTATCAACAAGGCTGGTAATTGGAAGAGGAGTCTTTTTTAATAAACTTTCTATGCTATTGGAAATTTTTTCAAATTCACTTGTGCTTATCTCAGCTCTTTTAGCTTCTAAACATATATCACATAGCCCGCATGAATTAAAATTATTTTCGCCAAAATAAGCTAGCAATAGTTGACTACGGCATTTATGGCTGCTTTGAACATAATGAATTACAGAGTTCATCTTCTCCAATGCGCTTTTCTTTCTTTCAAAATAATTTTCTTTAGATAGGTAAAAACTTTTGGAATCAAGCCTGTCGGCTGTAAACATGAGCTGAGGGAGTTCGGTTTGTGGCTGATAAGAGAGCAGTTTGTATTTATCAAGCATTTGTAGAATAGATATTATTTTTGCCCTTGGCAGGTTTGCCCTTTTACTTAAATCACTTTCATTAATAATTATATAATTTTCGAAAGTACCTGAATAGGAGCGCAAAAGAAGCTTGATAAAATCATCATAGTTAACATTAGAAACCTGAAATTTATATAATTCATCTTTATTTACTGTAAAATGAATGCGTGAGGGCTGATAAAACACTTCCGTAACTGATAAATATCCTTCCTTTTCCAAAATCTTTATGGCATTATAAACCATTAATGGATTGAACTTGTATTTTGAAGAAAAGTCACCGATTTCAAAATCAAATGATGACCATTGCCCTCCTCCGGTGGCTACCTGAAAATAATTTCCCAATGCATGATAAACCGCTTTTATATCTTCTATAGGCGGAAAAGCAGACTCTAAGTTGCGATTCAAATCACTAATATCCGCTTTGTTGAATAAAAGAGCAGCATAGGCTTTTTTTTCATCTCTTCCTCCCCTACCAGCTTCTTGAAAATAGGCTTCAAGTGTATCTGGTAAATCAAGATGAACCACAAACCTCACATCTGGTTTATCTATTCCCATACCAAATGCGTTTGTGGCAACAATTATCTTACATTTATTTCTGATCCAATTTTCCTGCTTTGTGTCCCTGGTTTTGGCATCAAGTCCGGCATGATAAAAATCTGCGTGAATATTGTTTTTTAAAAGAAAGGAGACTATTTCTTTTGTTTTTTTCCTATTGCGTACATAAATGATACCCGTGCCTGGAATCGCTGAAATAATTTTCAACAAACGCTTTAATTTATCTTCCTCTTTTTGAACAACATAAGCTATATTACTTCTTTCAAAGCTTTTTTGAAATACCTGGGGTTTCTTAAAATTTAATTTCTCCTGAATGTCTTTTACCACTTTTGGTGTGGCTGTTGCCGTTAAAGCAACAATAGGTTTATCAGGAAGAATTTCTCTAATTGAGGCAATTTTCAAATAGGCAGGCCTGAAATCGTACCCCCATTGTGAAATACAATGCGATTCATCAACAGCAACCAAAGAGACCTTCATTTGTTTTAACCTGGCTACAAAAACTTCATTGTCAAGTCTCTCCGGTGACAAATAAAGGAATTTAATATTTCCGTAAATGCAATTGTCAAAAGTAAGGTCTATTTCTTTTTTTTTCATGGCAGAAGTCACTGCCACAGCTTTAATGCCTCTTTTTTGAAGATTCTCAACCTGATCTTTCATCAAGGCAATTAGGGGGGAAATCACAATACATACCCCTTCCATGGCAAGAGCGGGAACCTGAAAGCATATTGATTTGCCTCCACCCGTAGGCAAAAGTGCCAAAGTATCATTGCATTGCATCACAGAAATGATTATCTCCTCCTGCAAGGGCCTGAATTTATCATAACCCCAATATTTTTTCAGAATTTCTGAAATATCCGACATGCAATGAAAATAATTTAAACCCGTTAAAACTCTACAATATCTGCCAATAAACAATAAAGGTCTAAAGATAATTTGATTATTATTGTTTTTATGACATAATTTGTATTTTTAGCTGAACAATCGATATTAACTTATTTTTAAACGATGCATACAGACATATCCTCAAATATACCTATAGATAGAGTAAAGTTATCAAGAATAGGAGAAGTTGATTTTGAAAAATTACAATTCGGCAAAATGTTTTCCGACCATATGTTTGTGGCGGATTTTATAGACGGAGTATGGCAAATCCCTAGAATAGAACCTTATAAAAAATTAGAATTGAGCCCATCAAGTGCTGTTATTCATTATGGACAATCCATATTTGAAGGAATGAAAGCATACAAAAATGAAGATGGGAAAGTAATGCTTTTCAGGCCTCTTGATAACTTTAAAAGATTAAATAAGTCTGCTGAAAGAATGTGTATGCCAATTCTTCCAGAGGAAATATTTATGGAGGGATTAAAGCAGTTAATAAGTATAGACAGCAGTTGGATACCAACAAAGGAAGAAGGATCTTTATATATCCGCCCTTTTATGTTTGCCTCTGATGAATATATTGGGATAAGACCTTCTGATACTTATAAATTTATGATTATTACTTCTCCTGTTGGAAATTATTATACAGAAGCAGTAAAAGTTCTTGTGGAAAACAATTTTACAAGAGCTGTAGAAGGTGGTGTTGGGTTTGTTAAAGCAGCAGGAAATTATGGCCGTTCACTTTACCCTGCAAAAATAGCTCAGGAAAAAGGTTACCATCAGCTTATTTGGACTGATGCAATTGAGCATAAATATATTGAAGAATCAGGAACCATGAATGTAATGTTTGTAATAGGAGACACTTTGGTTACTCCTCCTACGAGCACTACAATACTTTCAGGAATCACTCGTGATAGTGTGCTTACTCTTGCCAGAGATTGGGGAGTAAATGTTGAAGAAAGAAGGATCAATATTGATGAACTAGTTGAGGCTTCTAAAAATGGGCTGTTAAAAGATGCATTTGGAACAGGAACTGCTGCAACTATTGCTCATATTGCATTAATTTGCTATCAGGGAATTGATTTTCATCTGCCCCCTGTTGAGGAGCGCACTTTTTCTAATAAAGTAAAAGAAGAGCTTCAAAAAATCAGAAGAGGACAGTCTCCAGACAAACATAATTGGGTTTTAAAACTTAATTAGTACTGTACCTTATTCTTTTGAGTTAATTTTCCCACTGATAATAAGTGCATTATAATCTTTTGCTGATATTAGGCTGTGTTTTTTGTTTTTTTAATATATTTGCACCCTTAAATTTTACAGCAAACAAAATACTTTTGGCGAGATAGCTCAGTTGGTTAGAGCGCAGGATTCATAACCCTGAGGTCCCGGGTTCAAATCCCGGTTTCGCTACTCCTAAAGCCTCTGATAACTCAGGGGTTTTTTATTTTATACTTTTGTCTTTTTAAGTAAATTCTTAACTTGAAACAAATTCACTAATGATTCTGAAAAATAAGTATCAATGCAACTTTCTGCTTCTTTAAACAATAAAAACAGAAATTCTAGATTATCTTTATTAAAATACAATATCATGAATAATAAATACATAAATTTCTTAAAGTATACCTTAATTTTATGTTTAGGTAATTACTTTATATCCTGTGACTCATCTACTGAAACTAAAATTGAAAAAGCAGAAGCAGTTGCTCCAAATGCAGAAAAAATCCCATTTGAAATAATAAGCCATGGGCAAAAAAGAACAGATAATTATTTTTGGATGAGGCTTTCAGATGAGCAAAAGAACTCAGTTGAAAAGGATGAACAAACTCAAAAGGTTATTAATTATCTGAATGCTGAAAATGATTACAGAAAGCAAGTTTTGAAGCATACAGAAGTACTTCAAAAAAAGCTTTATATAGAAATGAAGGGCAGAATACTGGAAAAGGATGAGTCAGTCCCCTACTCCCAAAATGGCTACTGGTATTATACAAGGTATGAAGAAGGGCAGGAATATCCTGTTTATTGCCGTAAAAAAGGCGATATGAAAGCAAAGGAAGAAATTATGTTGAATGTAAATGAAATGGTTAAAGGCCATTCTTATTATCAGGTAAGTGGTTTAAATATAAGTGAGGATAACAATCTGCTTGCCTTTGGAGTAGATACTCTTAGCCGTAGAAAATATACTATATATGTTAAAGATTTAGCAACTGGTAAAATCACTGACACTCCGGTTCCTGAAACCACTGGGAGTAGTACCTGGGCCAATGACAACAAAACGCTTTTTTACACAAAAAAGGACCCCTCTACACTTCGTTCTCACAGAATATATAAACATAAGTTAGGAACTGACCCTAAAAACGATCCTATTGTTTATGAAGAAAATGATGAAACCTTCAGTGTTTATGTATATAAAACAAAATCCAAAAAATATCTTGTAATAGGTTCATCTTCTACCCTTACAAATCATTATCAAATTTTAGATTCAAGTACTCCTGATGGTGAATTTAAAGAGTTTAGCCCAAGAGAAAAAGGCTTAGAATACAATATATCTCACTATCAAGATAAATTTTATATGGTAACTAATTGGGATGCAGTTAATTTTAGATTAATGGAAACCAATGAAAATAATACAAGTAAGAATAACTGGAAAGAAAAAATAGCTCACCGAGAAAATGTACTGCTTAGTGATATAGAAGTTTTTGAAAATCACCTTGTTTTAATTGAGCGTTCAAATGCTTTATTGCAAATGAAAATTATTTCTCAGAAGGATAATAAATCACATTATGTTAATTTCGGAGAACCAGCTTATACCGCCTCCCCTACTGTAAATATTGATTTTAACACTAATATTCTTCGTTATAACTATACTTCTTTAACTACTCCTAATTCCACCTATGATTATAATATGAATACAGGAGATACAACCTTGCTTAAAAGACAAACAGTAGTTGGTGGGCACGATCCAAATAATTATGTTACAGAAAGATTTTTTGCAACAGCAAAAGATGGAACAATAATCCCAATGTCGATCTTGTACAAAAAAGGTATTAAAAGAGATGGAAATAATCCTACCTTAATATACGCTTACGGTTCTTATGGCAATAGTACAGATCCGTATTTCAATTCTAATATGCTAAGCCTTGTTAACAGAGGGTTTGTATATGCCATTGCGCATATAAGAGGAGGTCAGGAAATGGGAAGGCAGTGGTATGAAGATGGAAAAATGTTTAAAAAGATTAATACTTTTACTGATTTTATTGATTGTTCAGAATATTTAATTGAACAGAAATATACAAATTCTGATAAACTGTTTGCTTATGGTGGAAGCGCTGGAGGATTGCTAATGGGTGCCATAATAAACATGAAACCGGAAATTTATAAAGGAGTTATTGCGGCTGTTCCTTTTGTTGATGTAGTAAGCACTATGGAGGATGAGAGTATCCCTTTAACAACAGGTGAATTTGATGAATGGGGTAATCCTAAAAACAAAGCTTCTTTTGATTACATGCTCTCTTACTCTCCATACGATCAGGTAAAGGCGCAAAATTACCCTAGCATGCTTGTGACTACAGGTTTACATGATTCTCAGGTGCAATATTGGGAACCTGCAAAATGGGTAGCAAAACTAAGGGAGATGAAAACTGATGATAATCTGCTTTTGTTAAGAACTAACATGGAAACAGGTCACGGTGGAGCTTCAGGAAGATTTAAATATCTTGAGGAGCAAGCTGAAAATTATGCATTCTTGCTTGAGTTAGCAGGTATAAAAGAATAGTTTAAATTTTCCAATCTGTTATTTTTCAAACAAATTGGAAAATTTTTCTTTTAAAATAAATAAATAAATAAATGCTTGTATAATTTTTAGATACTTAGCCAACTGAACCAGCAATTCTATTGTAAATATTGTTTGGCTCCCAGTTTCCTTTTTTTCCTAATCTCATTCTTTTCGCGCGTTTATAATCCTGGAAGTATTGTTCAATAAACTGCCTTGCAATTTCATTTTCTAGGGGAAAAGTTGCAAAGTTTTTATTTTCATTAATTTAATCTACAGAATAGTACCGCCAAAAAGTTACCAGTTTCTCAATAAAATAAGACAGAAATCAACTCAATCCCCATATAAGGTTTTCTGCTAATTGCAACAACGGTTCCGTGCAACCGATGCTTCGTTGTTAGCAACAGTAATTTATTTCTTTTATAAATCCAAAAATTGAATTAATAAATTCCATATTTTTTTCATAATAAAGTAA
This sequence comes from Bacteroidota bacterium, assembly GCA_030856445.1. Taxonomy (GTDB): domain Bacteria; phylum Bacteroidota; class Bacteroidia; order JACCXN01; family JACCXN01; genus JACCXN01. The sequence goes on along the minus strand of JALYPI010000063.1, from coordinate 1,036 downwards.
GTGTCCTCCATTTATTCTTGGCTCAAACATAACTTCGATTTTTTCCTTCGATTTTAGATTGAAAAAATTCATAACGAAATTATACCCTAAACTCAGCTCCCCGTCACACGATGCGGTGGACGGACTATCTCCAAAAAGAAATCATGAACCTCTTGGGCTTAGCTGTAACTAAGCCTTCGCTCAGCTCTGGCCAAGAGGTTCATTCCACAAAACCAAAACAATGAACGATTTACTTTTGAAACTTACTAAAAGGGGGAGCCTACAACTACATATTCACCTGATGCGACCCATCCTCTCCCCTTACTTCTTTACCCTGCCACTGGTATAGACTTTCGAAGGTTATTCCAAAACCATCTTTACCATAAAAGGGAAGTGGTCGCTTCCGAAATCGTCTAACCGCTCCACTTCCGTCACTTTCCATTGGTGGGAGACAAACACATAATCAAGCGGCCAACGGAAAATCCAAGAATTTGCATTGTAGGTATTATACATCCCCCTGCCTCTCCTGGTATCCTTCATTTTACTCCGTTTTTCAAACTCTTTCAAGTTGTGGCTCCACCCCACATCATTAAAATCCCCGGCTAGGACGGTAGGCAAGCTGTCTTTGGAGAGCATAATCCCCGCCAGTTTTAAGGATTCTTCATCCATAGTTCCAATATTGGTGGGATGACCGCTGGGTACAGGGGCTACGGGGTGCAGCGCCATCAACCTGAAGGTGTTGCCGTCCCTTAACCGGATGGTTGCAACTATGCTTGGCACGCTATCCTGGTTGAGGAAATATATTTTATGTTGGGGTAAAGGCAATTTTGAGTACAGTGCCATTCCGTATGTGTTTGAAGCAGGGTAAGCAACGCGGTAAGGATAGTCGCTGTGGAGCACGGCTAATTTCTCCATCCACCATTTGTCAGGTTCAAGCGTTACGAGGATATCCGGTGAGGCTTCGTGCACTATTTCTAAAAATTCTGCGGTTTCCCGGTTAGTCATCAACACATTTGCAACCATAATGCTCACGTCCGCAGGCTGGTCCTTTAACGAT
>JALYPI010000048.1 GCA_030856445.1 Bacteroidota bacterium | reverse complement strand
ATTGCATATAAGCAAGTGGCGGTCTTGGTGCTCTATTGCAAAGCCTGGAATTTCTATTAACTTTGCTGCTCACGGTTTTTGGTTCGGTGCTGCAATCGCCACCTGCTTATATGCAAAAAACGTTAGCCGTAAGCATTGCGGTGCGGTGGGACAGACGGGACAGTCAGCCTTTTTCATTGAGCAACTTTTCAGCAAATTTCAACACATGAAACAGGCCATCGCTTCGTGCTTTGTTTTTTTCCTCCCCGCATAAAAAAATTGAAATCCCAACCGCACAAAATAGCACTTTGCCTTTTGCCACAATCACACAATCTAACACACCTTGGCAAAAGTCAAAAAGCTATTTTCTCCCTACCCAAGTTTCTGCTAAATCTTTCAAAATAGTATTTTTTCAATAACAATTTAAAGTGTATGTGCAATAAGAAATAATTACCAAAACCTCCTACACTACCTGAAAGAATTTTTTTTGGAACAAAAAAAGTTTAATCCTATTTTTAATTGATAATTACTTTCTCAATAATCAATATATCTTCTCCTTTCATTGCTTTAAGATAATATATTCCCCTCGCAAAGCAAGATATATTTACTTTTAAAAGATCATTAAATGTTTTCTCTTGGAAAATAATTTTTCCTTCTCCATTGAAAATCCGAATTATTGTAGGTTCAGTTGAGCCCAAAGGAAGTTGAATATCAAATATTCCAGAAGAAGGGTTTGGAAATAATTTATAGTTGGAATGACTACTTTCTATATTTTTCTCAGTATTCTCAACATTCGATTTGACCATTGATTCTTTTTTATTGAATGCTTTTATAACATCATCAAATGTTTCCTCTGCAAAACTAAGCTGAACAAGTTCCTCAAATTCACTATTATTTACAATCATGAATTGACTGTTCGAGACTCTTACACGACCTGTTACTAATAGTGATTTATCATCACAGCCATTTAGTGTTATCTCAACCTCATAAATTGCCTCAGCAACTGGATTACCCCCTGCAGATTTTCCATTCCATACACACACAGGCAATCCTATAATAAATTGAGTATTTGAATACACCAAAGCTCCCGTTGTAGTATATATTTTAACAATATATGAAGTGGCTCCAGAAACATAATTCAGGCATAATTGATTATTATCTCCTCCAGTATTATACGGAGTAATTATAGTGGGTCCTAAACCAGCGGCTTTTTTTATCTGAGTTTCTTCAGGACAAGGACTCAGATATGCCTCAAAATCAGTTCCCTCAAAATCAGAAGAAAACTCAATATTACTACCTGCAGTAAAAATTGCATTCGCACCACTTTGCACGGTTACTCCAGGGCCAACATTAACAGTGTGATTTGCTGAGGCAACATAAGGTACTGACAATGACCTAATATCTGTATTTGAAATATTCAAAATAGGCAGGCAGCATCCATCCGCTGTTACACTTACATCATCTATGTAATAATAGGCAAAATTAAGTAAACTGGCATCAATTTGAGCAGCAAGATCATCATTCTGAAAGAAATCACCTATAGTTAAATAATAGGTTCCTGTTGTATTTACAGTCTTTGTAAAGTTAATTATTTCCCACTGTCCTTTTAATTGATTTATGGAATTTGTAACTTGATCTAAAGGTACAGTAATATTTAACGGTTTATCATTTTGGGAATTAGGTCTTGTTGTAGAAAGATGGTAACCAATTCTTGTTGCATAACCAGAATTAGAAGAAAGACTAATATGAAACTGAATATTGTAAATAATATCTTTTTTCAAATAAACTGGTATTTGAATATATTCTCTAAAAATGGGTTTATGATTTAATTCTGTATGAACAAAAGTGTGGATGCCTACATATCCTACTCCTGAACGAGCAGGCATACTGCCAAACATATTATTAGGAACACCCACAGATGGGGGTTGGGAATTATTACATTCATTTATTACATCAGGTGTGCCTGTTGTTGGATTTAACCATCCCTCAATATATTGTTCAAATTGTGAAGGCTGGGTGACAATATTCGGTGGACACATTTTTAAATTCTCAAAAGAAGGATTAACTACTAAATTAGTTGGATTTTGTGCAAAAACTAAATTGGTTATTAAAAAGAGACCAAGAAGAAAAATATTTTTTTTCATAGTTTAAATTTTATTTATTTTCAAATTTTACAAGACCAATTGGGGTGCCTATCCAAATATTTCCCTCTAAATCAGAGGTAATACAAACAGCTCTATCATCAGGAAGTCCAGAATTTTTTGTATTGAAAACTTCCCATTTTCTATTAGCATATTTAATGACACCATTATAGTAAGAAGTCATCCAAATAGTATTATTTTTATCTATATGTATATCATCAAGAGAGCTGTAGCTTAAGATATCTTTTTGAAAGGGAGAATCAGGTTTATGTTTTTCCCAATTATACCCATCAAAACTGACCAATTCATGTTTACCTCTAAGCCATTTTACGCCTTTTTTATCAACTTCAATTTGAAAAAACTTTTGGTCTGGTATGCCTGAGTTATTAGGAGTATAAACTGTCCAAGTATTATTTTTAAAAAGTCCTAGTGATGGTATAGGATTAGTTATAATCCAGACGCCGCCCTCATTATCAATAGCAAAATCTTTTAATTCCTCCTCTAGAGGCATATTGCTGCTATCTTTATCAAAAGTAGTAAATTCCACCTGGTCAAATTTGTATAATTTCCATCCATCAATATACCATATATTACCCACTTGATCTGCTCTAATTCTCCATTGAATATATGCCTGTTCCGGCCATAAAGGAGAATAGCCTTTCCAGTTGCCATCAAATTTAAAAAGGCCATGTGCATCGGTATATAACCATTTGTTATTAAATTTATCAATAGCTAAATATTTTCCTGCTAGTACAGGATCATTGCCAGCAGCTGGAATAGTAATTGAAAATAAGTCGTGTTGACTAAACTTAACAAGTGAAACTCTTGCATTTATTAACCATATATTGTTCTCATTATCGCAAGCAATCTCATTTATTGCAGGAAAAGGGAAATCTGTATTTGAAGTATCATAGACTGTCCAACCTTTTTTATTTACAGATTCTGGAAGCGGATCAGGCTTGCAGGCAATAAATAAGCCAAGAAAAAGAAGATATGTGAGATTAATTTTATTCATCTTTCATATTTTTAATTTATTAAATGTAAATAAAAAATTTATCATAGAAAGAATTACACAGCAAGTGTTATAAGCTCTAAAAAATTAATTATAATTCTCCTTAATTTCTCTCATTTAATTTCAACGCATTCTTAAAAAATTCAATTTCCTTTCTTTGTTCTTCATTTAACTTCTTCAATTCAATAATTGCATCAAACAGCAGTTCAATTTTTTCTTCATGAGCTATCTGATGAAGAGACATTTCTTCCATGTTTTGCAATAAACCTTCCGCTGTTTCTGCCAGTTCCATTCCATTCTCCTGCATATCTTTAGCAGATTTTATATAAGGCAGGTGCTTGTTTTTAATAATAAAATTGTTTCTTTCACTTATTGAAGGTAATTTGTAATCTTCATCAAATACAAAATCACACCCTGCTGAATTTACTTTTACATGAGTCGCTTTCACAGTACCATTTACATGTAATTTAAATTGTGGAGAATTGCATCCAATACCTATACTGCCATCTACAATGACATTATTAGAAAACTTTCCTGTTCCAACAACATCTAATTTATTAGAAGGACTATTTGTTCCTATTCCTACATTACCATTTACATCTATCATCATTCTAAACCCATGCCCAATTTCCACCAAGCCAAATCTCCCTCCACCTGCATATTGAATTTGAGATTCCCTTACACCATTGCTTGTTACAGCCATCAAAGTTAGTCGGGAACCAAGAGTGCTTGTAAATATATCAATGCTTTGGTTACCCACACCTCTAATTTCAAGTTTTGCTCCAGGTGTTGAAGTTCCAATACCTATCCTACCATTGTTTCCTACATGGAATCTTGATCCAGAAATTTGAATATTTCCTCTTATGTCAAGACTGGATTGCGGACTGTCGGTTCCAATACCAACGCTTGCAGGACATGAACTTCCTGTATAAATAACACCAGATTTATATGCCCATGCAGGAGTAACAAGTGTAAATAGAGGATCATCTGGCAAGCTTGGAAGCCCTAACCAGCAATCAGTAGCAAACAAACGTGAAATTAATTGATCAGTTGACAAGGGGGATAATTTTCCATTCGGGGATATTTCAATTAATCTTTTTGGTATAGGCGTTTAGATCACAATCAAAACTCTTTGATTATAAGCGTTTTGGCTCATTATCAACCATTCTTTTCAGGAGTAAATTAAAGATTACCTCCATATGTCCCCTTCTATTGTATCTATAATGGTATTCATCCAAATATCCTTGTAGCCTTTCTTTACTGCAATGATGATGTATTCCTCTGAGCCATCCCTTGATATTCATAATGTGTATGTGAATATCTTTGAAGTTTTTGCCATCGTTGGATTGAACTTGTTCTAAATTTTTAAAATGTTTTTTTAATGGCGTATAGCCTCTCCATTTATCTGTTATTATTTTTGTTTCTTTTGATACATGTTTTTTTAGTACCCTGCCTAATTCCTTTGCTGATGCGTTTTCAATTACATCTGCATATGCTCTCCCTACACCACCATCGACAATTTCAAGTATAATAGCTACTTGTTTCTTTTTCCCAGGGCTACGTCCTGGCTTACTTTTTTCTGACTCTCCAATCCAAAATTCATCTACGTGAACTGTTTCATTAATCGGATAAGATAAACTGCTTGCCATTGCTTGTTGAAGTTTCCATTTAAATTCCCAACAAGTTTTTTGACGCAATTCAAACTCATTGCTTAATTCTAATGATGACATTCCTTTTTTCTTTGTAGCAATTTTAAATACAATATGAAATGCAATTAAAATGGAAAACTTCACTTTATCAAACATTGTTCCTGCTGTTGGGCTTTCATCATATCCGCATTTTGTACAACGCTTATTGAATGATTTTTTCCCGGAACAACAAGTAGTGTTTTTGCATTTTTTGCAAGTAAATCCTTTTTCCCATTTCATTAAAGAAAGATACTCCAAACAATCTTCTTCTGTTTTGAATCGCTGATGAAAAGTTATTGAATTCACACCTGAAAATTTATTATCTT
>JALYPI010000047.1 GCA_030856445.1 Bacteroidota bacterium | reverse complement strand
CAACATTTCTGCAAATAATGAACAATACTGTTAATGAAAGAAAATATAAACTTAAACTGACGGAACTACCTGAAACTTCTGAAATGCCAGTGGTTAACATTGCATACCCGCAAGTGGCGGTCTAGGTACTCTATTGCAAAGCCTTGAATTTCTATTAACTTTGCTGCTCGCGGTTTTTGGTTCGGTGCAATAATCGCCACCTGCGTATATGCAAAAAACGTTATGCGGCAGCCTTTTCGAGCCGTTAGTCACAGAAAGGATTGGTGGCTTTTCTTGCCTTTTTCATTTAGCAATTTTACTGCAAACTTTCAACACCTGGAGATGCCATCGCTTCTGTGCTTGTTAATTTTCCTCACACACAAAAAAATAAATTTCCCTACGCAAAATGGCACATTTTGTTTTTTTTCACACACAAAAACAACACACAAAAAACAAAAAGAGCCATTTCCCAACCCCAATTCCTGCTAATATTATTTTATATCTTTTCTATTCTTTTAGAAGAATAATTGGAATAATGTTAAGTTTGTATTAATAGTGTGAACTTTGTCAAATTAATTAAATTAAAAAGAGATGCTTCCATTAGTTCCTTTCATATACTTTGTTTCTTGTGGAATTATTGGACTTGTTCTATGGTTCAAAATGCTCAGAATAATGGAAAATAAAGGATGTGACGTAAGTTATTATTTTGTAACTTTAGGACAGTTTAAAGAGTTTAGAATGGTAATTAAAGAAGAAAAAAATTTCTCTCTAAAAAAAGAATATCAAATTTTGTTTTGGTCTCAAATTATCCTAATACCCTTGTATCTAATTGGTATGATTATCTTAATTGGTTTCTTTGCTTGAATTTATAAAAAACAAACTGCTAGAGATTTTATGAAAAATTGGTTAAAGATTTTTGCGAAACTTTTTATGATTTCCCTCTTAGTGTTTTTTATTTCGTGTGAACCATCAGTAACTTTTGACATGCCGCAACCACAAGACGAAAAGGAACTATCCCATTTTCCCAAAAAAATGCTTGGTGAATATTACAGTGAAAATGACATGAAAGAATTACATATAACGGAAAAATTAATTCTAAGAATTTATGACTTCGATTTAAAAATGTCTATAAAAGATCTTGACAGTAATTTCATAATTTCAAATGACACAATCTATGATATGGAATCAGGAGAATTTAAGATTTTCGAGAGTGGAAGTGATTCAATAAGCGAAAATATTTACATTATTGATACACTTTTTCAAATTTCAAACTCCAATATTTTAAAGAAATTTAAAGGTTATTATTTCTTGAATATTCAATATGAAAGTGACAGTTGGGAAGTAAAAAAAATAGAATTTAATCGTGGAGAATTAACAATTAGTAAAGTTTCTACTCAAAATGATCTTGAAAATCTTAAAGAATTATCAGAAAGTGAAAATGATGATTCACCTTACAAATTTAAACCTACAAAAAGACAATTTAAAAAGTTCATAAAACAGGAAGGATTTAGAGATAAAGAAACCTATAAAAAATTCCAATAATTAAGACATTACTGCAATAAAACCGCCTGCACAGGCTCAAGCAAATTCACAATTCCCGCCGAAACCTTCCCGCAATCCAAAAATTGTAAATCAGCTTTCACCTTTCCCAAAAAGAATTTATTTTTTTCTCCCCTCCTTTTAAAATTAACAAACACCCTCACGCACCGCCCAACTGTTGCTATTCATTGGCGTTACACTGCTATTTGCAACTAATCGTGACTTTCTATAAAGGTTGGAAGGCCGACCGCATAACATTGGCTATATCGCTAGTGCGGGTCTATGTAACTCTACTGCACCGCCTTTGATTTCTATTTTCTTTCTGCTCTGTAATATATGGTTCGGTGCTGTAATCCGCACCAGCGCATAGCCAAATACCGTTGGGCGTAATGCGTGCATTCAAAAAATTCGGATTTGAAACCGTAATTACTTTCGAAAAATTTTAAGATTTTAGTTGGTATTTCTAATATTCAAACCCTGTTGATTAAGTCAAATCCTTGAATGTTTTGAATGACCAGACGGATTTTGGTTTTTGTTAATTTCTTCTTAATGCTTTCGGAATAATTCTATGTTTATCACAATCTA
>JALYPI010000025.1 GCA_030856445.1 Bacteroidota bacterium | reverse complement strand
GATAAAAGATCATTTGTTTCCGAACTGTCAGATAATCTTATTTTCACCATCCAGCCATCACCATAAGGATCATTATTCACTAAATCAGGGTTTGATTCCAGGGCTTGATTTACCTCTGTAATTTCACCACTAAGTGGCATAAAAAGATCAGAAACCGTTTTTACAGCTTCTACCGAGCCAAAGACTTCTTCTTTCTTGAAAGAATCTCCGCTATTTACCTCAACATACACTATATCACCTAGCTCCTTTTGTGCGAATTCTGTAATACCAACAGTTGCAATGTCGCCATCTATTTTCACCCATTCATGGTCTTTTGTGTATTTTAAATCTGCAGGAATATTCATTATTGTGTTTTTAAGTATTTTAAAATGGTTGGATTAAAAAGTTTTCAAAAGTACATTTTTTTTACACATTTCACTTAAGAAAGTGTAAACCTTAAACTTATTCCTGCATTTGTATTGGATGAAGGGAAAGAAGTTGTGATTACAGGAGAGGTAAGTATCTTGTCATAGAACAAACGAAGGTTCACCCTTGAGTTAAGCACATAATCTGCTGCAATTTTAAGTGAGACTATTGTTTGGCCACCTGTTGGCTGGTGTAAATTATCAGCAACTGAACGCATCATTATTCGGTTTTCTCTAACCGATATATCGGCTCTGCAATTTAAATCGCTTTTGACTTTGGCTTTAGTTGGGCCAATTCGAAACGGGAAAGGGACATTTTTAAATCTATATCCTGCTCCTACAATAATTTCATTCCCTTTACTCTCCTGCAACCTATTATCAGCAAAATTAAAAGCAAGATTCCGATCACGTTTAAGTTCAACTCGAGTAATTAAACTGTTATGCCAGGTCATATCCATGTTAATTAAAGGACTGAATTGCTCGGTAATTGAAATTTGTGCAATTTGAAACTCGGGTATATAATTACTATTGATATCTAAATTATTTGTATACCCTTGTCCTCCATTTTCTTCAAAGTTCAAATTAGTAGTATATGAACCAATATTATATGAAGATCTGTAGGCATGACTTACGGTAAATGATTTGAAATATTTTTTAAATAAATCCAACTTGGATAATCCATCATAAGTAATTCTCCAGTTGGGTTTAGGTATTTTAGGCATAATATTGGTGGAAATGGAGTTTGCATCTCCCCCTGAATAGGCGGCCATAAATGCAGGAATGAGAACATCCTGAGAAGTAGCACCATAGCCTTCATAAAAGCCATCCTGGCCAAGTACAGCCTGAAAAACTCCTTCAGTTGCTATTTCCCTCTCTTTAGCCAATTTCTCGGAAATTGCCATCCTATTATCAAGAAATTGTTGAAAAACAGGCGATGAGTTATCATCCAAATCCCCAATAAAAGCTGTATTCAAGCTAATATAAGACATACTGAAATTTCCCGTTTCCATACGGCTTTCCCTGTCAAAATCTCCAAAATCTCCAATATCCGGATTCCACCTATCAGGATTCCACCTTATGAATTCAGAATTGCTTTTGGCAACATTCCGTGTAACATTCAGCTCAATTCTTAAATTTTTAAGGGGTTCTAAGTTTGTCCTGGCATTGAAGTTCTTACTGTTTGTGGTTGTAAAAGGAGTCATGAGCAAAGTGTCTTGCATAAGCCATCCTCCATTTACGGCTCTCATGGCAAAATCAGGATCCTGATGTCCTGTAATAAAATCCCATCCCGGCTCATTAAAATTATTCATCCCCAGTATTGAAGAAGGTTTGGAATATCCTGGCAATAACGTTCCGGCATTATCAGTATACGTGAAAGATGCATTTTTCACACTCATTAGTACTCTTGCAGATTGCTCGAAAATATTAAATTTATTAGGGTCTTTTTCTTTCTCTTTCTTTTTTAGAGAATCTCCTGGAGCAGGCTTGGGAGGAGGTGGTTTAGGCGCTTGACGAGCACCTCCTTTTCCTGAATATTTCTGATTTACCTTCTTTAAATATGGAACTTTATTATACAAAGTTAAAAAGTTCATCTGCCCGTTCCACTGCTCAGATCGCGAGTTTTTTACAGTATTTCCAAGATGATCTGCAGCAAAGGGCGCTCTCATCCAATCATAGGTACCTCCAATACGGGTAGTTAAAGTAACCCAATCTGTAAGTGGGAACTTATTAATTGGCCAGGTATAATTCAGGTTCATCGAATGACTATACAATACATTGGTACCAAGTTCTTTAAGGCTTTGATTTAAAGAGTCTTTTTTTTCCTGAGTGTCAATCCTGCCATCTGGTTCCATAATTCTGGCATTATTGGTTGCCATAAAATCAAATTTTAATGATTTGGTAATATCATGCCGAACTTCATACATTCTTGTCATAGTGAAGTTTTTATTAAAGGTAGGTGGCATGGTAAAATCGGCAAATTCACTGTTATTCCTTATTTGCACCTCGTTAAACATCCTGTCAAGACTGGTTGAAAAAGATATTCGGCTAGGCATAGTATTAAAATTAAAATCAGCCAACAGTTTTGCATACTTATATTTATTTAGTGCTTTTGATTTTGCAAAAGGCCGGATATTTTTTGGCGAAGTGGCAAAATTATACATCACAGCTCCGCGATAAAGTTTGGTTACATTATATTCTGTATTGATATCTCTTTTAAAAATTTCATTAAAAGAGTAGGTAAAAGACAAATTTTCCACGTCATATATTCTACTTTTACTTGCTCCTTTTCCTTTCTCTTTTTTCACATTGGCAAAGTTGATGCTTCTTCTGCGGGTATAATCCTGAACCGATTCTTTAATTGAATCTCTATCTGATGGACTATTTTGATAAAGGTCCATTAGGTCCTTGAATTCGATATCCGGATCATTGGGATGAAATTGAGGATTAATAAAACCTTCAGAATATCCAAGAAACATAGGTATGCTTAAATTAAAATTCTCTGGTAAAAGCATCCCCATTCTAAAGTTACCAGAAAGATCATATGATCTAATATCTGCCCTTTGTCTTTCATTAATCTTTTTTTCTATTGATCCAAAGCCCGGAGTACTCATATTACCAACAACTGTAACATCACCAAAGTCGGCAAGTTTTGCAGCTACTCTTCCGGTTGTAGCCCATCCATTTCTCTTATCAAAATCAGAAAGCCTTAATTCATTTACCCATATCTCAGCACACTTTGAAAAACCATCATCATTGCCAGCGGTTCCTTCTTTTTTAGGATTTCGGACTCCAATCATAATTGAGCTGATTTCACTTAATTGAGGGTTACCCACTACAGTAATAAAATGTTCTCCATTTTTCCTGGTATAAGGGATATTAAATGGTGCGTTATCATAATTCCTATCCATCTTCAAGGTGGTAAGGGAATCAAAAGGCAGATCAATTTCATTTAATAAAGGCCATACAATTGATCGGTCAGGATGATCCATTACATTACTGTATTCTCCGGGAGGAGTTACCACCAGGGGTATTTCATATTCATAATAATTTTCATTGTAATCTCTACCCAATCTAACAAACAATCTTAAATCTCCATCATTTAATATTTCATCATTTAAAGCCTCAGCATGCACAAACATTTTTAGCTTTTTATATGATCTTACATCAAAATTTGTATTCCTGTATGCAGCTTTTGCATCCCCATCTTCAAGACCACAAACTTTAAGTACCATTGATTGTTCGTTTAGTCTTCTTAATTGAGGATTTCCCGGATCAATTACACGATCTATTCCAGGAGGCAAAATGTAATTTACAGGCACTTTCACTCCATTTTCTTCAATATTTACAGCTCCTACATCAAAAAGGGTAGAAGAAAAACCATCGTCAGCAATATATTCTCCCGGGGATCTTAAATCATAAAGATATTTTCTCCATTCTCCACGAACAAGTTCAAGTCTTCCAAAACGACAAATAATAGAATCGGAAAAACCTGTCAAAAACATCCTGATAAATCTAATTGAGGTAAAATCCTGAATTCCACCAATTACTTTTTCAGGAGTACGAACAGGAATTTTAAATTGATACCAATCCACATCAATATTTTCTCCGTCAGGTGTTTTACCTGTACCCGTAACTTTATCTGTTATGAAATTCTGACCAACCACCATATCCTGAGGCCTTAGACTTACCTTATATTGATAATAACTCTCATTGGTACTTAATGTGTTGTCACGGTTAATGTCTTCGATATTAGGAAGCGTAGTTGCAGCAGTAGGAAAAGCTTCTGTATTATTTAAACTAGTTGCTGAGTTACCTTCAGGCCCATTGAATTCCTTATATCTCTCGAGTATGCTTTTTTCCTGGGTATCCTGATCTACTCCTCTAAAATATTTAAAATTGTCATTGGAAGGATCCTTTAATGCTTTTTGATAAGCAGCGCTATTTACTCCATATATATTGGCAATTTTTGCAAGGTAATTATCAAAAAAGGTTTTCTCATCCTCATCGTTTAACCCATCAAAACCTATATCCTGAAATGGCCTTGCTTCTTCTTTAGTATCAAATGCATTAACCAGCGATTGAAGAGTTGGAACCCTTCCCCAGGAAGTAGTATCAACATTAGTAATATTTGCAGAAGTTGGCAATCCATGTTCGAAACTTTTTCTATCATCTCTTAGAATATCTTCAGAGATATTCCCCAAGTTAAAGTAAAGATCTCCTCCAGAATGCATTGTTTGCCCTGGTTGATCGACCCCATTATCATGATGAAAAGGATCCATAATCCAAAACTGAATATATTCAATATTGGCTGTTTCAAAATCATTTTGATCAATCTTTCTCATAATACCTGCCCAACGGCTGGCAGGGTTGTTCAACAATCCGTTTTGATCAACTCCTGCAGAATAAGTAGAAGATTCAACATCATAATTATAAGGGCCTTTCTCACGAGGATATAAGGCCAGGTCAAGAACTGGCATATTCATTACTTGTCCTGCCTGAGGATTTCTGTTAGGAAAAATCTCTGTCTCCAGAATTTCTCTCATATAATGGTTCGATTGCATTGCTGCACCTTTAATATGGCCAGGAGTTAAATTATTGTTTCTCCAAAACAAAGGGTCAATGGTGTACCAGGCTAATTTGGAACGGTTATAACCATACTGCAAATTGTTTATTAAATCCGCTTCAGGAAAGTTAGGTTGCTTTTGGGGAGCACTGGCAAGACTCCAGGCAAAACTGGATCTAATATCAATAACTGATTGGCTTCCTTCAAAGTCATCAATATAAGAAACTCCTTCCTTACCGATTGCTTTGGAATTACCGGGAATCAAATGAGCAAATTCCCCCTGAAAGGTAATAGTGGACATTTCTTTAGTGGAAAGGAAAGGAAGTTTATCTACTAATTTAGTAAGAAAAGGAGCATCGGTACGATAATTAGCATCTAATCCCCATATAGTATTTGACATTGGCTCATCACCGAAATTCACTTTTTGGGTAAGTGGCCTTTCAGTAAGATTCATAATAGTTCCTCCTATACTAAAATCGTTATTTATCTTATAATCGAAATGAGTACCAAATAATGATTTGGATTGAATGGCAAAAAGCTGGTTACTTTCCAGTGAAACCTTAATGGGAGTATTTGATTCTAAAAGACTGGCATTGATAATTTTTACCCTTCCTAAGGTATAATCCACGGTATAATCGGTTCCTTCAACCAGGGCAGCACCTCCGGCAGTTACTACAACTGATCCTTCCGGTACATTCATGGCATTGAGAGAAATTTCAGAGCTGCTCGTTGATTGGTAGGAACCTTTTATCCTGAATCTATTTAAGTCTGGTCGTTGCTGGGCAGCAATTTTTGTAGTGTCATAAAGGGGTTCAAACACGTACTTATTAGCTACGGTTTGCAAATTTGGATCTCCTCCAGTTATTTTTTCCCTCAAGTGACTGCCAAAAGGCTCAATCACAGGAAAATAGATCCTGCCGTTTTGAGGATTAATTGTTCGTCCTGGTAAAAAATCAAATACACCATCAGGAGAAGCATCTTCCTGAACATTTAAACGATCAAACCCTAAAACCTGAATTAAAGGTTTGCCACGAATTACTCCTTCGGGCAAATATGGAATATTAATTCCTTGCTCAATGCTGTTGTAAACTACATCTAATTTAAACCCATCCTTATTAATACTATAGGCACCAATTGAATAAATATTTTTCATCATTAAATCCCAAAGAGGAATCTGTGTATTTAAATTGGTGCTTTTAAGTAACTTAAGAATAAGTGCCTTTTCTCCGGTAATACCATCTGTTGAGAATTCTCCAACCTGATAAACCTCATTGGAGCCACCAACAGTATATTGGTATGCAACCGAAAGAACCTGATCAGGATTAAGTGTTTGATTAAGTGAAATAAATCCTAACTGTGGATGGAAGGTATATTCAGCAGGTGTAAGAAGCCTTGCCCCTTGAGCAACATCATAATCTATTGCAAATTCAAGCTGAGTGGAACCACTAAGATAAGAATTGGCTTGCAAAAAATTTCTAATGGGTGCAAGGGCACTAACTTTACCGTATAAAGTATTGGCTTTGTTATCTGGATACCTGCCAGGCTGGGGTTGCACATATCCTGTTTGATCATAAAAATCAGGTTCACCAAGATCCATAAAACCTACCACATTACGAATGTTTGTTGTAGAGGAAATATTCGTATTGGTAATCCAAACCTCAACTTTTGTTATATTAACACTAGAGCTGATTATAGGCATTGTTGCCATAGCTCTATCATAATTTTCACGGAAATAATTAGAAAGAAAGAAATGCTTATTATATTCATAATTATCAGCAGAAATATCAAAATAACTTGTCTGGGCTCCTCCTGAGGTTTCCACCTCTTGCTTTTTCCCTCTTTGTTGTGAAAATACACTGGTAACAGTTAAGCGCCCAAATTGCAATTGGGTTTTTATTCCAAATAAACTCTGACTTCCGGTAATTAAGGAGCCGGTAAGAGGCAGATTTACGTTACCTGCCTCAATCTTTTTTATAATTTCATCTTCATACCCGGTGTACTCAAGCTTCATCTGATTTTCAAAATCAAAAGTAGCTTCGGTATTATAACTGGTAGTAAGTTTTAGTTTTTCACCAATATTTCCAACAACATTAAGCTGAATTTTCTGGTCAAAATCAAAAGCTGTTTGCCTTCTGTTTCTTTCAGGAATGGCAGGATTATCGATCTTATTGGACATTACGCCAAAAATAAGCTCTGCAGTTCCCTGTGGTTTAATATCAACTGTATTTCCACCAAAAATCCGGTCAAAAGTTTCCCCTCCTACATGAATTTTTGGAATTATAGGATTTTCCTTATCTATGGTTTCGGCATCAATTTTTTGTCTCCAATAATCTTTGGTTGATTTGTCCATTTTATAATTGACATATTCATCAAAGGTCATGTAAACCGGACTTCTATAATTAAGTTCTCCCATTTTCTGGTCATAATTATAGTTCCCGGTCTCACTATCGTATGAAAATTCATTTTGAATATTGGAGGGGTCTTTTAAGTACATCCCCCCCCCGCTTCCTGAAGAAGGAAAAGGATCCCAGCTTTTATCACTAAAGGGGAATGGAAGCGTCTCATCCTTTTCCTTAGGAATAGTATCATCCAGAGAAATGGGATAATTCAACAAGGCATCGCCTCCTGCCTCTAGAGCATAAAGGTATTCTGCCGGTGAAATTTCTGCATTAGAAGCCCAGGCAATCGTAAAAAACGAAATAGCCGACAATGCGGAAATAAAAATGTTTCTGCTATTTTTCAATTGCTAGACCTATGTTTTTATAGAAAAATAACTTTCTAATTATAGTAGCTTTTCAATCGATAGGCCTTGCATTTTTTTTGTTTTTACTTAAAAAGGGAATATGAAAATACACTTTATTTTTCACCTGACAATACTTATTGCCTTACAGGCTTTTTAAAGCTTCCTTTATTAATTGCTCCACCAATAACTCATCATCATTATTTTTTATTGCTTTATCAACTGCCTTTTCTGCAGCCAATTTCCCAAAACCCAGCATAATCAATGCTGCCAGAGCCTCTTCTCGAGTGTTATTAATTGCAATTAATTCTATACCTTGTGATAAAGACTCTTTTGACAACTTTTCTTTCAAGTCTACAATTAATCTTTGAGCAGATTTAAGACTCACTCCTTTTACCCTTTGAAGTATTGCTACATCTCCATTTGAAATTGCTTGTCTTATTTCAATTGGATTCAAAGAGGATAGAACCATTCGAGCAGTGCCAGGACCTACCCCAGATACGGATATTAAATGTTTGAATAGATTTCTTTCCTGAGTATCTATAAAACCATAAAGAATTGGTGTACCCTCTCTTGCAACTATATGCAGATGTGCATAAAGTTTAACTTTCTCACCCTCAGGAAGAAGTGAAAAAGTATTGAGTGAAATATTAAGAAAATAACCTACACCTGCACAATCAATTACTGCATAAGTTGGTGTTTTTTCAACAAGTTTGCCTTCTATTTGAGTTATCATAGTAAAAAATTATTTTCTTATTCTTGATTGTGCATCTACTACAGCAATAGTTACCATATTTACAATTTCCCTGATAGAACTTCCCAGTTGAAGTATATGCACAGGTTTTTTCATTCCAATTAATATGGGTCCTATTGCTTCTGCCGCTCCTAATTCTTGAACAAGCTTATAAGCAATGTTTCCTGAAACAAGGTTAGGAAATATCAGCACATTTGCATTACTGTCAGCTAATTGAGAAAACGGAAATTGTTCATCCCTAAGTTCACTGTTTAAAGCCATGTTTGCCTGCATTTCACCATCTACAATAATTTGTGGGTGATTTTCATGAAGGTAAGCAACGGCCTCTCTTACCTTACGGGTTTCATCACTTTCAGAAGAACCAAAATTAGAATAAGAAAGCATTGCTATTTTAGGTTGAATATTAAGTTGCTTTACTGCCTCTGCAGTAAGTAAGGTTATATCCACTAAGTCTTCCACAGTAGGATGGGCATTTACAGTAGTATCGGCAAAAAACAAAGGACCTGATTTAGTTACCATGATATACATACCGGCAACCCTTCTTACATCTGCTCTTTTGCCAATAATTTGAAGGGCTGGCCTTATCGTATCAGGATATTTTCTGGTAAGACCTGAGATTAAGGCATCGCCTTCTCCCATTTCCACCATCATAGATCCAAAATAATTTCTTTCCTGCATTACTTTTCTGGCCTCATACTGAGTAAACCCTCTTCTTTTCCTTTTATTAAAGAGAATATCACCAAAAGTTTTTCTTCTTTCGTCTTCTTGCTTACTTCTGGGATCTATAATTTGGATATCACCCAAGTCAAGACTATTTTCTTTTATAAGTTGTTTTATTTTCTCTTTATCTCCTAAAAGTATTGGAATAGCAATCCCTTCATCAGAAACAATTTGAGCTGCTTTTAAAATTTTATAATTATCCGCTTCAGCAAACACTATTCTTTGAGGATTTTGCTTGGCTTTACTGGTAATATTCCTGATTAATTTATTGTCAAGCCCAAGGCGTTTTTTAAGTTCTACGTTATAAGCATCCCAGTCTGTAATTATATTTTGTGCAACTCCTGATTTAATTGCAGCTTTTGCAACAGCAGGAGCAACATGGGTAATAAGTCTTGGATCTAAAGGTTTTGGAATTATATATTCTTTTCCAAACATTATGTTTTTAGAATCGTATGCAACGTTTACAATTTCAGGAACACTTTCCTTTGCAAGGGCTGCAATAGCATATACTGCGGCTAATTTCATTTCTTCATTAATACAGGTTGCACGAACATCAAGAGCTCCCCTAAAAATAAATGGGAAACCCAACACATTATTTACCTGATTTGGGAAATCAGATCTGCCAGTAGCCATAATAATATCTTTTCTGGCAGCAATTGCATCTTTATATGGGATTTCAGGATCAGGATTAGCAAGAGCAAATACAATTGGTTTTTTTGCCATAGATTTCACCATTTCAACACTAACAACGTTCCCCTTAGAGAGTCCAAGGAAAACATCAGCATTTTTAATAGCATCCTCTAATGTATTTATGTTCCTGCTTGTTGCAAAATATTTTTTCTGTGCATCCAGGTCTGGATTATCTTTACGAATCACCCCTTTGCTATCGCACATTACCAGATTATCCAGTTTTGCACCCAATGCAATATATAATTTAGCACAGGATATGGCTGAAGCGCCAGCTCCATTTACAACTATTTTAACCTTGTCAATTTTTTTTCCCGCAACTTCAAGAGCATTAATTAATGCAGAAGATGAAATAATAGCAGTTCCATGCTGGTCATCATGCATAATGGGAATATCTAATTCCTCTTTTAGTCTACGTTCTATTTCAAAACATTCAGGAGCTTTAATATCTTCCAGGTTGATTCCACCAAAAGTTGGAGCAATTGCCTTTACAGTATTTACAAAAAGGTCTATATCTTTGGCATCTACCTCTATATCAAACACATCAATATCGGCAAAAATTTTAAATAATAAACCCTTGCCTTCCATAACTGGCTTGGATGCTAGGGGTCCAATATCACCTAAGCCCAAAACTGCCGTTCCATTTGAAATTACTGCAACCAAGTTTCCCTTAGCAGTATATTTATATACTTCCTCCTTATTCTTTTCAATTCTAAGACAAGGTTCAGCAACTCCCGGGCTATACGCCAGGGAAAGATCCCTCTGGGAACTATACGGTTTGCTGGGGATAACTTCAATTTTCCCAGGCCTTCCTTGAGAATGATAGTCAAGTGCCTCTTGTTTTCTAATTTTAACGCCCATAATAGAATATTATAAGCGTCAAAAGTAATAAAATTCGGCAATTTGTTAATTCTATCCTGTTTAAATGAACAGATTAAATAAATTTTATTAATATTGTTTGAATTAAATTCTGCTTTTACTGATTAAAAAAAGCATTTAATTTATTATGTAATTCTATTATTTCATTAATGAAAAAAGAACTGATTGTATTCACAGGAGCCGGCATGAGTGCTGAAAGTGGTATAAAGACTTTCAGAGATAGTGGAGGACTATGGGAAAAGTATGACATTAATGAAGTGGCAACACCTGAGGCATGGAACAAAAATCAAAACTTAGTTCTTGATTTTTATAATGCACGAAGAAAACAGGTGCTTGCAGCAATTCCAAATGAAGCTCATTATGCTTTGGTTAGATTGGAAAAAAAATACAATGTTACCGTTATAACTCAAAACATAGACGATCTGCATGAGCGTGCGGGATCTAAAAATGTTTTACATCTTCATGGAGAGATTACCAAGTCAAGAAGTTCAACTGACCCTTTATTAATATACCCTATAAAAGAGGGGGAAATAAAAGCGGGTGATATATGTGAAAAAGGTTCTCAACTAAGGCCACATATTGTTTGGTTCGGGGAAGAAGTTCCAGAAATGGAAAAAGCTATGAAAATGGTAGAAAAAGCTGATGTTTTTATAGTAATTGGCACTTCTTTAAATGTTTTTCCTGCTGCAAGTTTAATTTACAATACAAAAGCAGAAGCTCAAACATACCTTATTGATCCTAATGCGGGGAATTTCAACAGACTTCCTAAACTGAAGATTATTAGGGAGAATGCAAGTCTGGGGGTTAACAAATTAGCTGATTTACTAATGTGATAATTGATTTTTTCTGATAATTTATATATATTTGGTACATAAAAAAAACTTTATGAAAATAATCTCTACTATAGCTGTTTGCTTTTTTCCTTTCTTACTTTCGGCTCAAAATTACACCATTTCACCATCTGCAACTATGAATATAGATTTGCAATTAGACCAATATAATGGTACTCAAGTTTCGTTTTTAAATAACCTGAACAGAACTCTTAATCTAGAATGGGAATTAATAAGTAATGATCTTGTAAACGGATGGGACTATTCTCTTTGTGATTATGGAACTTGTCATGTAGGAATACCTAATTCAGGAGTTATGGATCCTGTAGCTGAAGGAGATTCTGGTTTTGTTAAAATGAATCTTACTCCATATCAAGTAGATGGAACTGGGCAAATTAAATTAATTGTTTTTGAAACAGGATCTACTGCAACTCCGGATACTATTATATTTAATTATAATACTTTATCTACCAGCATACAAAACAATTCAGATCTTGCCAATATTACCATTTTTCCAAATCCGACTTCTGAAACAATCTTTATTGAAAATCTAAATGAGCCTTCTACAATTAGCTTAATGGATATTTCAGGGAAAACAATTCATCGAATTATCTCTTCAAATAAAAAAGAGGCCATTGCGATTAACCACCTTTCCAAGGGCATATATATTGTTTCAATTGAAAGTTCAAAAGGATATAAGCAAATTCAAAAAGTTATTATTCAATAATACATTTTGAAGCTAAAATCATTAAATGAGCAATCATTATTAATACAATTGGAAAGTCTTTAAACTGACTCAAATATCTATTAAAAAAAAGACCTCTATTATATATAATAGAGGTCTTTTTCTTTTTTGGTACACATTTCCTAAAATGTTTTCACTTTCAGAAAAGAGAATTATTTTACTACAAATTTCTTAGAGATACTATTTCTTCCTTTAGAATTTATAGAATAAAAATAAACTCCAGGAGATAGTTGATTAACCGGAAACACAACGGTTCCTTCCTTTTCATGTAGATTAATTCGGTCTATTTGAACTCCAACTACATTATAAAACAAAATGGATGCATCATTATAATATTCATCCATTTTATATTTAATCCCTATGTAATCGTTTGCAGGATTTGGAAAAGCTGGAGACAACACAAAGGCACTTTGTTCATTTATTCCAACAGGCATGGCTGTAAATCTTATTGTGGTACAAACTGAATCGGCATGATCGTCATCATTAAAAAAACAATATTTAATAATGCTTTCCCCATCATTACCTAATGGAGTATAATCGGCCTTAAAAGTAGATGTAGTATCTCCCGGAGAAAAGAACAATGCATCAGGTGATTCATCAACAAATGGAGGATAGCAGGCTGTTCCCCAACAAAAGTTATTTTCAGTTCCTGCAACTTCAGATAGTATTATTCTTTTAACCTTTACATTGACATTTGAACTACTTGTATTAATTACATCAAAAGTTACCTGAATATAATTATCAGCTGGTCCAGATGCAGTTGAGGGTGGATTGTCTAGAAAAATTGATTGTGCACTTAAAGAGCAAAAGCTACTAATCAATGTTAGAAAGAGTATGTTTTTTATCATAATATTATTTTTATCTATTATTTGCTCAAAAATAGTAAATTCTACTGACAAAACCCTAGCAGTTATTATGAGCTCAATTTTAGGATTCCAATTTTAACTATAAAAAAAACACATTTTTCATACAAATAAACTTTATGTATTGCTTTTTATATTACTTTTAAAAAAAATAAAACTATAAACTACTATGAAAAAAACATTACTTACATTAACTATGTTTGTTGCTTCAATAGCTATTGTGAGCAGTCAAACTATACTTTTAGAAGATTTTGAATCTGGAGCCTTGCCAACTGGCTGGACTAGAACTCAAAACACACCATCTGCAGGATGGGAATTTGGAACTTCTACAGCTATGTCTAGTCAATATTGGCCTATTCCTGCACATACTAAAATTGCTGCATCCAATGATGACAAACATGACAATACAGCTGCAACTCAAAATCTCGCTAACCTTGACTTTTTAATTTCTCCATCCATGGATTTCTCAGTTTTAGGCTCAGTTTTTATGGAATTTGCTGTTTTTTTTGATGGCCAATATGGTTCAACTGCTCATGTTAAAGTAAGTACAGATGCTGGACTAACCTGGACCAACCTTTCAACTCTAACTGCTCAAAGCACATGGCAAACTCTCGTTGTTAATCTTTCTGCTTATGCATCAAATAACGATGTAATGGTAGCTT
>JALYPI010000002.1 GCA_030856445.1 Bacteroidota bacterium | reverse complement strand
CGGGGCTGATAAGGGTCGGCAGGCAGGGGGTGTAATGCAACTGGCCTTTTCCGGGATATTGTCCGGTGGTTTGCTTACTTTTTACTAAAAAAAGTGAGCGGAACCCAATGCTGGCGGGCAACGTTTCCTGCATAACCGCAGGTGGGGCTGGTTTGCAGCGTTTCTGTCCACCGAGCAGCGAAAGATAATAGAAAGTAAAGACTTTTCAAAATGCACCTAGACCCCCACTTGTGGTTATGCAGTGTTATAAGCTGGCCTTATGTTCATTAATGCTTGGAAAGCTGCAATATCAAAGGCTTTTATGAATAGTGCTTAATTGTCTGTACTTTACTTTGCATGGCTAGTGCGAATTGGGTATTTTTTTATTTTTGAGGGGGGATTTTTTTAATTTAATTTTCTTTGGGGAGGAAAGGGAGAAGCTTATTTACAATTTTTGGTTTGAGCGGTTGGCGGTGTGAATTGGAAATGTGCTTTTCCCGTGGGCTGGCTGTTTCCGGTCATTCTCTAGTTTTTAGGCTAATAGTTATTGAAAAAAATTGCTGTTAAATACTCTTAAACCCGACTGTGTCCCGACTGTAACCCTACTGTCATCCGAATGGCACCCGAATACGACCCGAATACGACCCGAGTCCCACCCGAATGACACCCGAGATTTACCCGATGATGTCATAGAATTTAAATGAATTAGTGTAACCAAAAGAAAAGCATTTCCGTTTTAGATAGAAACAATTCTGTTTATGATAATATAGCTACATAACTTAGTTTTTAATTCAGCCCGTGAGAACGCCCTGCATTGGCAAAAATAGCATACTGAGCAGTAAAAACACCTCCAAAAGCAGTGTCAGGATTAAAATCAAAACCTTCAATATTATTGCCGTTGGCTAAAAACTCAATACTTCTTTCTCCCCTAATTCCATTTCCATGTTCAATTACTTTTTTAAGTTGTCCGCTAAGCCTTGCAGAAATGTACTTGCCTCCCATATCCTTAATAATTTCACCCAGACCCAAACGGAAAGCTTTGCCAGCCATTGAGCAGCCACCAAATTCCATCATGTTTTCCCGGTTTCGCTTAAAAGCAGGAGAAGTTTTAATTCTTTGCTTACTCGGTCTGGAGATCTCTTTCACATAATCCACACCGTCTTTGGAATAAAAAGCCAAGTTTCCTATTTTTCCGCAAGATTTAATTTTTGCGAAGCGAGGGAATTTTTTTTCTTATTTCTTGGTTACCTCTCTGTCTACTGGGTGCGATGGCTTCTATATCTTTTTGTTGAGCGATTGGCTTTAGCTCTTTGCTGCCCGCAGGAACGAGGACAGCAATGTGCTAAAAGTGTGGAGGCACAAAAAGTATGACAGAAAAGAGTATAGGTTTTATCTTGATTTACCCCAAAAGGAATTATTTGAATTTTGTATTGTTAATTCGGCACAAACTTTTTAATTTCTCGTTTGTTCTCAGCAATAATTTCCACAAAATAAATGCCCTTTGCGTGTTCTCCTAAATCAATGCTATCGCTTAACTCACCGGTAAATTTTTTATAGCTTTTATTAAAAATTGTTTCTCCTAAAAGGTGATTAAAAATAGAGGAAGGTGAGGTGCTGAAATAAAATCCAGCATAAAAAAAATGCCGGATATTTAAATTACCCGGCATTTTTTAATTTTATAAATTTTTATCGCAGTACCAGTTTTTTTATTGCAGTATGTTTTTCAGTAATCAGCTCTATAAAATAAATACCCGCAGCCTGATTCTCAAGAGGAAGCTGTATTTTAAATTCACCTTCTGTTTCCTGTTGCATTTCAGTATGGTGAATTAATATTCTTCCCGTAATATCCCGTATATTCAAGGTTAATTCCTTGCCGGAAAATTTTCCTGAAACAGTGATCTGCTTACTGGCAGGATTGGGATAAATGCCCCAGTAAAAGATATCCTTATTTTCTGCTATTCCTGTTGCCTCATACAAAACAATGGTGTCACTGCCTTTCCAACCGAAGCTATTAATAACATCTACCCAATAAGTGCCTGGGTTGGAAACAATAATGGTTTTAGTTGTTGCTCCGGTATTCCACAAGTAAGATGAACCCGGCCAGCCCGCATCAAGTGTAACGGAACCTCCGGGAGAAATTCCCATATCTTCTCCAATGTAAACATTTAAATAAGGCTCCAGCAGTATGGAATCCATCTTTGTGCAACCGTTGGTATCGGTTACGGTTACAACATACATCCCGGAATCTGTTACGGCAATAGTTTGAGTTGTTTCCCCGGTGCTCCAGTTATAGCTGAAGTATTGTCCGGCATCTAACAGCACATGGGTTTGCAGGGTATCGGCCAAAATATTTACTTCAGGGCAAAAAGTCACAACGATAGTATCTGTACCAACACAGCCGAATGCATCCGTTACATCTACAAAGAAAGTTCCTGATTCACAAACTACAATCGTCTGGTATTCTTGCCCTGTGCTCCATATAAAAGTATCTCCGGAACCGGCATCCAAAGTAATGCAGGTATCATTACAAACGATGGTATCATTGCCCAAGTCAACGCCTAATGCATTGAGAGGTGTGTATTGCCAAAAATCATCAAAACCACCTGTACCTGCATATCCTTTACATCCAATAGAAAAACCAACTGCTTTAGTTCTGTTTCCTCCTCCAAAATCAGCCCTTTGCGTCCAGGTATCTGTGGAAGGATCATATTCCCAAAAATCATCCAGAGCACTACCTGTTCCAATATAACCTTTGTTTCCAACTGAAAAACTAAAAGCAAATGATCTGGGTCCTCCACCGAAATCAGCTTTTTGTGTCCAGGTATCGGTAGATGGATTATATTCCCAAAATTCATCTGTATTGCTATTAAATAACGCTCCTGTTCCTATATAGCCTTTCCCATTCAAGGAAAACCCTGTCGCACCAAATAGTTCCCCGCTTGGAAAATCAGCTTTTTGTGTCCACATATCTGTTAAAGGATCATATTCCCAAAAATCATCCCACACCTGTGCAAATGGTTCTTGACCCGTTCCTAAATAACCTTTGTTACCTATTGAAAGTCCAACCGCCTGTATTCTAACTCCCCCGGCAAAATCTGCTTTTTGCGTCCAGGTATTTGTAGTTGGATTATATTCCCAAAATTCATCTACAGGTATGTTAAAAGGCGTTTCTCCCGTTCCAACATAACCTTTATTTCCAATTGAGAAGCCTACTGCCTCTTTTGGTGCCGCTCCAGGATAATTTGCTTTCTGTGTCCATGTATCTGTTGAAGGATCATATTCCCAAAAATCAAATTGATTAGTGCCTAAACCGATGTAGCCTTTATCTTCTATTGAAAATCCAACTCCATCATTTCTTAATCCTCCGCCAACGTCAGCTTTTTGTGTCCAGGCATCCTGTGCATTTACGGTTACTATACTTAAAAAAAAGAGGCAAAAAATAAGCAGGCAAAATCGCTGCAAAGAGTAAATTAATGTTTTCATAAGCTTTTATTTTATATAGTTAATTATTCCATTTTATATAGTATTATAAATAATTTATAGGAGAGAATTTCCTGCCAATAATTCCTATAAACAGGGCATCTTATTAATATACTGAAAAACAGTAGAGCGTAGATTTATTTATATAAAATCAACTTTTTACTTCCTAAAATGAGGGGTGAAAAATAAACGTAATGGGGAAAATATTACTTCTGATTTATTGGCATTATTTATTTTTTGCCTGCTTTTTAAAAGAAGGGTTAGTGTTTTTTATTCGGTAATACCTTCAAGCTGTCCAGTTCTTTCATGCTTACGGTGGGATGAATAATTTTATTCTTGATTTTTTCCATTACCAATGCTGCGGTTTTTTCTGCATCCTCTTTCGTACGAAATCCCACATTGCCATTTATTCCAGGAACATGCTCCTGATGAATGTATAATTTATTCTTAAGATAAATGTTATAGCCCCAAGCACCCTTTTCACTTCTGAATACTTCCATGCGAATTTCCGGGTTTTTACCTGCCTTCTCTGAAGCCTTATTATTAAACAAGTTTTCGGGGACTGATAATTTTATTATAAAAATCAGGAAAATGACAGCGCCTATTTTATAGAATAATTTTATCATAGCAGGAAGAATTAAAAATATCCTGCCAACCCTGATATAGCTTTCTTAAATTGACTACCCTATCATATCCCTAATTGCGTAGCTTTTCAGATGGAAAAATGCAGGGGAAGAAAAATCCACAAATTAACCCCATTTGAGGAAAAGAATTCCTCAAAGTTTGCTTCTCTCGACTAATCCAAAATCAATTTTTTCGTAATTGTTTCTGTATCATTAGTTATTTCTAATAAGTACAAACCTCTTGCTTCTTTTCTCAAATCTATCTCCTGCCGAAGTTCATTATTGAACATCAAACTGTTTTTATAAATAAGTTTTCCCGTAATAGTTCTTATGGTAATTACCAGATTGCCTTTTCCTGTCGCCTTATAAACCAGATGAACAGTGCCATCTGTAGGGTTGGGATAAACGGCAAGTTCTGGAACGGAAGCATTAAATTGATTACCAATCCCCGTGGGTGTTATATCCATGCAAAAAGTGTCAGAACCACAGTTATTAATGGCATTTAAGCAAACATGATAGCTTTGAGAAATGAAAAATTCGTGTGTTGGGTTTTCCTGGAAAGAAGTCTGTCCATCTCCGAAATCCCATAACCAGGAAGTGGCATTTGCAGATTGGCTGCTAAAGTTTATCTGCATTCCTGCAACCCAATAAGTGAAAGATGCAACAGGCATATCCAGTGCTGTAATTGCAGTTGCATTAGAAAGTGCTGTATTTGTTAAATCAGTTATTTGCACTGTATAGTTTCCCCCTTGATTGGCAGTATAAATAGAAGTGTCTGCACCACTTATTGCAAGTCCATTACGATACCATTGCCAAGAGTAATTGATACCTGTGTTTGCAGATAGAATTATATTATCTTCATCACAAAAGGCAATGGTTCCTCCGGGAGTAATGGCAGCCGTTAACATAATATCAGACTGATTAATTGTAGTAACAAAAACATCTGTATGCATCCAGCCATTCAGAAAGGTGTTGCCAAACTGAGCATTTGTACGAAAGCTACCTGTTACGATAACGTTTCCTGCATTATCCACCCATAAGGCACGACCTGCTTCCTCGGTTCCCGTTTGATAGGTACTATCAGTTGTTCCTGTAGCCTGCAAAGCCCAACGTATATCGCCTAATGAAGAATAACTTGCCACAAATATATCAGCACTGTCGGCACTTTGAAGCATGATAGTATCAAACAATGCTGTACTACCAAAATGGCCTGTAACGTAAATATTAGAATTCCTATCCAGCCCTAACCCCATTCCTGCATCATTAAGAGAGCCCCCTGATTTCTTAACCCATTGCACTTCCCCTGATGAATTATAACAGGCAACAAAAATATCGGAATTAACCCCTTGTGTAGAAAGTGAGATGGAATCCCATTGTGACAAACTTCTAAAGCCTCCTGTTATATATATCTGGCCGTTATCACCTGTTTTTAATGCTGTTCCAAAATCGCTGTATTGCCCTCCTGCATTCTTTACCCATATTTCATTTCCGCTTGCATCGTATTTGGCAAGGAATATATCTGCTACCCCAAAACTGGTCAGCGTATTTGTACCGAAAGTTGCATTACCGTTAAACTGACCTGTAATATAAATATCACCATTATAATCTACTGCAACTCCATTTGCTTTATCTTCACCAGCTCCGCCTGCACGCTCAGCCCAATAAAAATTCCCTTCAGTATCCATTTTTACAAGAAAAATGTCCTGGTCGCCTGCACTTATAAGCTGGGTATTTCCAAAATAAGCCGTGTCTTTTATTCTACCTGCTATATAAAGATAATTTCCTGAAAGAGCTATTGATTGTCCCTTATCATTTCCTGCACCACCTGCTCTTCTTGCCCAGATCAAATCTCCTTCAGTGGAGTATTTTGCGATAAAAATATCATTGCCGCCCCAGGTTTTCAGGGTATCATCGTCAAAATAAGTATCTACTTCAAATTCTCCCGTAATATATACATTGCCTGCTCCATCACAAGTAATAGCATGAGCATAGTCTCCCCATAATCCACCTGCTGTTTTCACCCATAACAGGTTACCAAAAGGGTCATATTTGGTGATAAAAATATCGTGATTGCCTTCGCAACTAACTGTTATATTTCCGAATTTAGCATTCATTTCATATTTTCCCGCTACATATACATTTCCTATATCATCAGCACATACTCCATATCCATAATCAAATGCCCAAAGCCCTGCCCGCTTTGCCCATTCAAAAGACTGGCTGTAGGAAACCAGAGTGAAGTGTAAAAAAATAATGATAAAGGCAAACCTGCTCCAAGTAAATATTTTCATCCCATATTCCTATTTTGATTTGGCTTCGTTATTTTATACCGATTGCACATTCAATATAGTCCAATTTCATTGTACTATTTTCATGTAGTCCCGGCATTAACCATTGTAAAATTTATATTTAGTTTGGACTAAAATATAAATACAATTGGTATTATCTAAAAACAGTTATTTATAATAGCCTCTTTTCTCCTATTCTTTTTTCTGTTTTTCAAGAGCATTATTCAATTTATCATATTTGTTATAGCAAATAATCCTGCCACTATTTATGGCTTGTAGAATTATACCATTAGCATGGATATGGGGTAGGTTTTAGACAGAACTTAGAATATATTTGCTGTAAAAGCAGGTTATTATATTCTACGAATTGAGAATAGAGTTTCATAATTGTGAGATACTGCTCTTTTTATAGGAAAATTAGTTGTGCGTAATCTTTTCTGTATCATAAGTTATTACTCCCATGGCTAAACTGTCGGAAAGGCTTATGCTAATATGTGATGGAGTTATTGAGGATATCAAATTAGTGATAATTCAGTAGAAACAAATAATTTATAATTTAATGTAGATACTAAATGTAGGATTACAATTTTTTATTAACGGCAATTTGCCCCTATTTTTTTGAATTAAAGACTAAAAAAACACAAGTGTTGATTTGCAGGTACGTGTCAGCGAAGAACGGGCGGGTAGGGGGAATTTTTTGGCAGGTTTTTTTGTTTTGCGGGTAGGCTTTAGCTCTTTTGCAGGTGGTGCGAAGCAAGTTTTCAAAATGCGTGTTTTTTCTATGCATATTAAAAACTAACCTGTAAATGTGCTAAAAGAAGGGGAGGGAACAAAAACCGTGACAAAAAATTGAGCAATGCAATTCTTTTTTTTCTTTCCTTTTAAAAGTGCGATGTGGATATGCAACAATAAACCGGGCAAAAATTAAATCTTTCTTGGGTCGGTTAGTGTGTCGTCCGTTTTTCTTTCTGCCGTAAAGTTGTTGGAAGGTCTGTCCCTTTATATTTTTTCGTCATTGTCAAGGTAGCACTCTCGTTTTTTTTACCATTGGCGGTAACTAAAACATAGATGAACAAACATACGGTTTATTTCATTTCCCCGATAGAATATTAATGATTTAGGAATGAGTTATATCGTAAATTATATAAAATGCACATCAGAAACTTGGGTGGGAGAAATGCCTCTTTTGCTTTTGCTATGTGTGGTGGTCAGTGTGTAAGGGGCAAAAGGAAATGTGGCATTTGTGTGCAATGGCTTAAATTAAATTAAAAAAAGTGCGTGAGGGGAAAAATAAAAAAATACCGAAGGATAGGCAGAGGGCGGTACGGCTTGTTAGACAAGGCTTTGGTGACCCTTGCCCCTAGGCTTGCTTATAACGGTTTGCAGCTACAAGAAGTTGGCGATTTCGAAGCACTAAACTTTCTTTACCCACTAAAGTTTGATGGATGCACAAAGCTTCATTTAACCACTGAACCGCCAATTTTTTGTAGGTGCTGTTAGGCACAGGTTTTATTTCCGTCTGAATAACCATATTGTCTCATTTTTCTGTCCGCAAGCAATGTCAATTTGATATTGGCCGAAGCCAAGTGTAAATATTTTTTTCTCTACGTAAAACTCAAACTCTGTCTTGTCAGCAAGGTAATTATATTTAACTTTTGTTTTTCTTGGTTTAGATTTTTTCAAGTTAGGATTGGTTGTTTTCAAGGTCGGAATAATTTCAATTGTCACTTGTCTGCCGTGATTGTCACTTGTCTCAATAAAGTTTAAGTTGTCAAAATAGTCAACGGCTGTAGAGATGTTTGCTTTACTAATCTGTCCTTTTACCGTAATTCCGATTAAAGATTCGCCTTTAAAAAGATTTAAGGTTGTGTCAATTTTTATGATTTCGACTACGGCAATCTGAATCCTTTTGTCAATTTTGTAAATTGTCTGCGTTTGAGTTTTTAGGTCACTTTCAGGTTTCCGTGTCTTTGTCTGAATGTAACAACCTGTCAAGGACGCTAAAATTAGAATGGTCAATATGTGTCGTATGGTTGTCTTCATAAACTTGTGCCTAACGTTTTGCAGCTACCCGAAGGTGGCGATTTCGAAGCTTTTCACTTTCAGCCAAGCACTGAACTTGATAGATGCACAAAGCTTCATATAACCACTGAACCGCCACTTTTGGGTAGGTGCTGTTAGCGGCTGGTTATTCTTTCAGGAGTTTAAATGTCTGTTGTGGATAATCGCCAATTTGTAACAAATAAGTTCCTGTTGAAAGTCCGTCTAGTCTTATCATTATTTGCTCAGTATTAATAATGCCCGAATATATCTCTCGTCCAATGTTGTCAAGCAATTTGAATGGCTTATTTAATAGATAGCTGTTTGTTTCAAGAGTTATTATGTCAGATGTGGGGTTTGGATAGATTTTTAAGTCAGCAAAATATACTTCGTTAATGGATGAAGATGGGTCTGCTTTTGTTGTAAAACTCCAAACTGTTGTCCACTGCCCCCAAGTTGAACCATTAGCTGCACGAACTTTCCAGTAATATGTTTTTGTTGGTAAAATCGTTACGGTGTATGTAGAGTTTGATGTAGTATAGCTCAGCGGAATTGTGGTAAAATTCTGTGTCGTATCAATTTGCAACTCATAGTTTGTTGCACCAACATTATTAGACCAATCCAATACTAATGACGAGAATTCTTGATTTGTTGAATTGTTTGCAGGGCTGATAAGATTAAAGTTTTCCAATGAATTTGTTGTAAAACTCCACACGTTGCTATATGCACCCCAATTTGTTCCGTCCGATGCTTTTACTCTCCAGTAGTATTGAGTGTTTGGGAGTAATCCACTTCCTGTATAGTTGGACGATGAAGAAGTGAATGTCTGCGAAGAAGTAAATGTTTGTGAAACGTCAATATCAATTTCATAAGTAGTTGCACCAAAAGCATCAGACCAGTCAAAAGCTAAACTTGCAAAGTTCTGATTTGTTGATAGGTTAACAGGTGCTATCAGTTGGAAATTATCCAAATCGGGAACTGCATCACCCAAATATCTCGCTATTGCAAAGTCTCCACCAGAATAGCCGATTGCAACAATTTTATTGTCAGGTTGAATAAGTAAATTGTAACATTCATTGATTGCGTTGCCAAATGTTGTACTTGTAAAACCTCCTGTACCAAAAGTGTTGTCCTTTGCCAAGCTACTATTTATTCTACCTACTGTGAAAGAATTGTTCAAATTACTACCTGTTGTTCCGACAAAAACGTATTGTCCGTTGTTATCTGCAGCAATTTTATACGCTTTATTAATGCCCGATACATAGCCGTTATAAAATACAGAAGGATTTGAAATTGTACCATTTTGATTTATTTTAAGTGTACGAAAAGAATAGTCTCCAAAATATTGTCTTGAACCACAAAGTATAATTTCTTGATTTGAGTTCAAAACAAGGCCGTAACCAGAAGATGCACCAGAACCATCACTGTATTGTAAAACACCATCTGTAGAAAAGGTATTATCCATATTTCCGTTACTCAAAATTCTTGCTGCCCAATATTCAATGGAAATGCTTGTTGTGATTTGTTTTCGCCAACCAACACAAGAAATCTTTCCGTTTGATTCAACAACTATATCTTCCACCGAAAATATTCTAGTATTGTCATTTGTAGCTATCCATAAAAATTTAATTCCAGTAGAATTGAAAGATACATCAAGATTGCCATCACTCAAATAGCGGGCAAGAACTGGCTTACCAATACTAGAGCTAATTTCAGATGCACCGCCAACAATGATGTTGCCTGTAAGTTGGTGTATTTTAACAACCTTTATTTCGTCTTGCTGTGAATTTTCAAAGTCGGTTAGAACAATCCCGTTATTACCGAAAGTATTATCTAATGTGCCGTCATTGTTATATCTTACTAAAGCAGCATCTTTATTGCTTCCATTGTCACTGTAACCTGCTAAAACTATTTTACCGTCAGTTTGTAATGCAATGCTGTATGCCACATCATCACTACCTGTTTGCAAGTCGCTTGTAACTACGCCATTGTTGCCGAATGTGTTGTCTAATGAGCCGTTAGTATTGTAACGGACTACTGCAAAGTCTTTGCCTGTTACGGTGCTTGTAGAATATCCGGCAACAATAATTTTCCCGTCTGTTTGAATGGCAACACCGTAAGATTTGTCTTGTCCGGGAGTTATTGAGGTAACTACTTTGCCACCATTACCGAAAGTTGGGTCAAGTGTCCCCGCAGGTTGTGCCAACACGTTCAATGTTGTCAACACAGTCAAAATTGAGATGATGTTTTTCATATTTATTGATTTTTGTTGTTTGCTATTTTGTGTTCGCCAAAGTTAAAAATTACCATAGTTAAATCGTGTTTGTTGCGGGTGAAGTGTCGCTCTTAACTTGCCGCTAACGTTTCGCGGCTTACCGCAGGTGGGGCTTATAGCACCGTTCCTGTCCACCGAGCACGAAAGATAATAGAAAGCAATGACCTATGCAAACCACTGCACCCCCACTTGCGGTAAACCGCTGTTACAAGCAGTTTTTTTTGTCTCCCTTGGCGGTCTACTGACTTGTCACACGGACAAAAACTCCAAGTCGAAATAATATTTGCATCTGTCTTTTTTGTCAACGTATAATGTCGTTTCTTTTTGGTTGTCAAGTTTAAATAGAAGTGTCGCTCGGTCAAAGGGAATAACTCTACTTACAAATTTTTCAGCCTTGCCGGCATGGTTAATGTTGAAAATTAATACCGCTTGGTATACTTGAACTCTCTCTGTATTTTTAGTAGAGTCTGTCAAAGCATTCCAAGCTTGGATATTACGCTCAATGTCTAAAGTCGTAATGTAATTTCCTGTTCCATGTTTTTCCTTTTCTTCAACGTAATTATTTTCCTTGATGTCACACTGAGAAAGGTCAACTTTTATTTTGTCTCCGTTTGTCTTAATATCGTCAATGAGACATTTAAGTCTGTCATTCTCTTGTTGTTCTTTAACAGTTGGTGACCAACGAAGTAATGCCCAGCCAGCCAAAAACATTAATAGTCCGGTCAGCCAAAATAAAAATGGGTATGGAATAATTGTCCCGCTATATTTTCTGAAAAACGTCACAGTTAGGAACCCAAGTCCAAAAAGTATGTATGCTAAAATTCGTCTTACCATCGTGGTCGTCTAAAATTGCTTGTAACGTTTCCTGCATACCCGCAGGTGGGGCTGGTTTGCAGCGTTTCTGTCAGCCGGCACGAAAGGTAATAGAAAGCAATGACTTTTCAAAATGCACCTAGCACCCCACTTGAGGGTATGCAGTGTTG
>JALYPI010000283.1 GCA_030856445.1 Bacteroidota bacterium | reverse complement strand
GGATATGTCAACATAGGTTCCGAAATACAGCTAACTGCCTCATTTAGTTCCAGTTCGGACACTGTTTTATTAAGTGCTGGAGGATTGGTTCACTTTTATAATAACTCATCCAATGCCCAAAATTATCTATGGGATTTCGGTGACGGAAATACCTCCTCACTTGAACATGCCTCCCATCAATATACTTATGCTGGTGAATACAATGTAATGCTGACAGCAAACAATAATTCATGTATCGAAACACAAAGCTCATTGACAGTAGTATTAGATAATTTAAATGACCTACATGCTTTCTCTAATAATGGGGAAGAATTAATTTTTATACAGGAAAACAACCAGGTACAGGTTGTTTTTAATAAGAAAACTCAAACAGAAGCAGTAATTTTACTGTATACAATAACTGGACAATTAATAAGTGCTGGCAATAAAATAAATGTAAAAGATGATATTATTTCAGTTGATATTTCATCATTAAATTCTGGAGTTTATTTTATTACAGTAAAAACAAATACTGAACTTATTTCTAAAAAAATTGTTAAAATTTAATTATAATTTTTAATTCGATTTTAAAAAAAAAATCCATTCAAGTGCCCAGCAAATCCTTACACAGAAGGATAAACAGAACATTTCGGACAATATTGAATAATATTAGCGAATCGAAAGTTTGTTATTTCAATGATTTTTTAATTACATTTGCTGAACAAACCATTAAAATTTAAAAAAAAATTATGAAAACAAATTTGATCAAAACAGGAACAATTCTTGGAATTGGTGCCTTATTAATTACAGCTTCATGTAAAAAAGAAGTAGCTCCTGGTTTTACTCCTAGTGCTACTGAAGTTGCAATTGGAGAAAGTGTATCTTTTACTGATAATGAAGAACAAAGAAAAAATTCTTCTTTCATGTGGGATTTTGGTGATGGAAGCGAAAGATCTCATGACAGAAATCCAAGTCACGTTTATACCAAAGCTGGTACTTACACTGTATCTCAAACTGTATCTTTAGATAAAAACGCAGAAAAAGGTAAAAGTTTAAAAGCTAGTTCAAGTGCTGTAATTACAGTAACTGGACCAACTGCTAACTTTACTACTGCAAAAACAAGTTATTCATTAGATGAACCTATCTTGTTTACAAACACTACAACTTCAAGTGATAAAGGTTCACCTGTTTCATACAACTGGTCATTTGTAAGTACAACTGGTTGGGATAACTACTTAGGTGGAACTAAAAGCATTGCAACAAGTTTTGGTGATGCAGGAGTTTACACTGTAACTCTAATCGTTACTCAAGGACAAACACAAAGCACTAAATCTATGGATTTGCTTATAGGTGGAGCGACTTCAGGAGCTTCTACAAAAGCAATGATCTTAGGTGACTGGAAATTTAC
Organism: Bacteroidota bacterium; assembly: GCA_030856445.1. Classification (GTDB taxonomy): domain Bacteria; phylum Bacteroidota; class Bacteroidia; order JACCXN01; family JACCXN01; genus JACCXN01. The sequence continues at coordinate 9,436 of JALYPI010000283.1, read as the reverse complement.
ATCTGACGTTACTGTGATTACAGGTCAAAGTAGCAATGCTGGATGTAATCCTGCAAATGGCACAAACACAAATACTAATATCCCAACTACGGTTAATTTCGAGCATGATGGTGATTTAGTTGAAATGCGTCCTACTGGAAATCAAGCAACAGGTCAGCCAGGAAGTTGGAGTTTATCTGAAGACGGTATGATAATGTATTATTCAGGTGCATCAACATCAGGATCTTTCAAAATTAAAACTCTTACTGCTACATCTTTAGTTTTAGAGAGAGTTTTCATTGAGGATCAAAGTGCATGGAGCTGTGGAATGGCTGTTACAACTACTAGAACAGTTACTTTAACTAAGTAATTAATTAAAACATAAAAAAAGAGGCTGTCCCAAAAGGGCAGCCTCTTTTTTTATGTTTAATTTTTATTGATTTTCATCTGAATAGTCATTATCCCCATAACCTAATCCTGCCTTATCTTCGTTAGTAACTCTCATGTTTTCCAATAATTCATCATTGTCAGGTTCTGTTGAAGATTCTGGCGGTGCCGATAAGGTTGGATTATAACGGTTTTTTCTTAATGTTTCTGGAAGATCCCCTGTATCTTCTGATTCATCACCCAAATCCCCATCTTCTGGTGAAAAAGACGACCCAAAAGTAATTTTATCCCCTTCTTCTTCCTCCACTTCAATGGCATCAGAATCCATAAATAATTCATTCTCTTGTTCTTCTTCAAATTCTTCCAGATCTCTTTCTTCTTTCACCTCTTCTTTATCCTTATAAAATGATGGGACTTCAAGCTTTTTTAAAGACTTTTTAGTTTTTTCTGTTTTGAACTGCTTTTTTTCTTTCATCTTTCTAAAATTTTAATTTATTAATCTATTCAAAAAAGCTACCAAACAACAATAAAATAATAAAAACCGCAGTATCCTGAATTTAGATATGCTTTTTATTAATATAATTTTTTCAGCAATAGGTAAAGAAATGCACAAGTCATTCATTATTCCAATTATTTTAATAAACACTTTAAAACAGGGGGGGGGGATTTTCATTTATTCCATTTTAGGAAAACATTCCCAATTTAAACTTTATAATTTATTGAATAAAAAAAAGGTTGTTATAATAAATCAAACTCAAAATAGTACTATTTCCCTTAGTTTGGTTAATTTTGAATTACCATTAAAACAATCAATGAAAAAAACAGCTGTCTTTCCAGGTTCATTCGACCCTGTTACCAGGGGACATGAGGAATTGATTAAAAGAGCTCTGCCTCTTTTTGATCATATAATTATCGGTATAGGAGTAAATACTCAAAAAAAGCATATGTTTTCTTTAGAGAGACGTAAAAAATGGCTTGAGGAAATTTTTAGCCTGGAGCCCAAAATCACAATTGAATCTTATTCAGGATTAACGATTGATTTTTGCAATAAAATGAATGCTGCATATATTCTTAGAGGATTGAGATCCTCTGCCGATTTTGAATTTGAAAGAAATATCGCCCAGATGAATCATGCAATGGAAAATAAAATTGAATCAATATTTCTGGTAACCACTCCTGAACTCTCTGCAATAAATTCTTCTATTATACGTGATATAATAAAAAACAAAGGGAATGTACATGGCTTTATTCCTGATAAAATAACTATTAATGAAGCAGATATTATATAAAACAGGACTGTTTTTAATTTTATTATTTATTTCAATTGTGAATTATGCACAATCTGTGGTTATTTCAGGTACAGCAGAAAATTACAAAAAAGAAGTTATCAATCTTTATGTTTATGAAGATTTTATTTCTTTTAATGAAAAGTTAATTGCATCATCAACCATTGATAATACAGGTAATTTTAAAATAACTGCCAATATTCCAGCAACACATAAGGCCTTTTTAAGAATTGATAATATCGCAGCCTACTTTTATATTGAAAATGGTAAAACATACCAGGTAAATTTTCCTGGTTTGGAACAAGGTAAAGAAATAGCAGGAAATATAAACTTTGTTAAACTAGAATTTACCAACAAAGACAGTAAAGAACTTAATTCTTTAATTGCAGTTTTTAACAAGAAGTATGATGACTTTATTGAGGAAAATTATTCTTTGATAATTCGCAAAGCAGCCAGAACTAAAATAAATGAGTTTATACTAAAAACAAAAAAGGAGTATAACAATGTGTCAGACCCTTTCTTAAAAAACTATATTAATTATAGTATTGCCTCACTGGAACAACTCTCGTTTACTTCAAAAAATAAATTATACAAGCAATACTTGCATAACAAACCTGTATTGCATGATAACCCTGAATATTTTCATTTTATAAGTGAATTTTATCTCAACCACCTCCATACACTTTCATTGTCTAAAAACGGAGCAGAAATTTCAAATTTGATTAATAACAGTAAAGATTACCCTGGTTTAATTAAGGTGTTGCAAAAAGACACCCTGCTCCAACATTCTGAGTTAAGTGAGTTAGTTTTAATTTTAGGACTAAAGGAAATATATAACAATGAGGATTTTAATAAAAAGAGCATAAATTATATTTTAAAATCAATTTCTGAGAAATCTGCATTTAGTGGCAATCAAAAAGTTGCAAACCAGGTTTTATATAGCTTAACCCGTTTTGATGCAGGAAAAACAGCTCCTGATTTTGAACTTTTTGACCAAAATGGAAATAAAGTTTCTCTTAAACAATTTCGTGGAAATTATGTTTACCTAAGTTTTATGGCAAACTGGTGTAATTCCTGTCTGCAGGAGCAAAGGCTAATGGCTACTTTAAATAATAAATACGGAAAAGACATTGTTTTTATCAGTATTTCCACAGATAAAAAGCAATCTGATTTTGTTAATTACATTAAAAAAAATAATTACCCCTGGACCTTTTTGCACTATGGTGCTTATAAAAAAGTACTGGAGGATTACCAGGCCCGTGCATTGCCCACTTACTTTTTCATTTCACCTGAAGGTCTTTTTATTGAAGCTCCTGCTCAATCTCCAATTGGTAATATTGAAAAATCTTTTCACGATGCAACAGTAGTACCAGTAAAAAAACATAAAATGGGAGAAAAATAATTTAATTACTCATGTATTCTTTTAATACCTGAGTAATTGAACCATAAGTGTTTTTATATACTGTTTTTAAATCCTGTTTTTTAAACCATTCTACTTTTGTAATTCCTTCATCGAGTTGAGGAGTAAGAACTTGATTTTTTTCACAAAACATTTTAAACCAGAAAGTCTTCTTTATTACCAACTGTTCTTTTAATTGATAAATATGATAGGTTGGGTTTAGAGTGCCAACAATTGAAAGGTTTTTAACCCCGCACTCCTCCTCCACTTCTCTTATAGCCCCCATAGGTACATCTTCCTTTTTTTTAAGTTTACCTTTTGGCAAATCCCATTTGTTGTGTCTAAAGATTAACAATAGTTCACCGGATTCATTTTCAGCCAATCCTCCGGCAGCTAATATATTTTTAAACTTTAAAAGTAGCTTTTCAAGTAAAATATTGGCATTTGAATGTTCAATTCGAATGCAGGTAACATCCTTTCTGTTTGCCAAAACCTCCAAAGCATATTCGAATGAGTGTGCATTTTCATATTCAATTCTCATTGTACCTGGCACTAAATCAGATGAATCACCAACAAGCTCTATACATTTATTGTTGAAAAATATTTTATGCATTATTAATAGAAGTTTAATATTTACAAATCATTAAATATAAATATATTTGCGGAATGAGTATTTATGAAGATTCGGCAATAAAAATATCAGAATTCTTATTGCAAATAAAAGCAATTAAATTGCAACCCACTAATCCTTTTACCTGGGCATCAGGTTGGAAGTCCCCAATTTATTGCGACAACAGGAAAACCTTATCCTATCCACAGATCAGGACCTATATAAGACAACAATTGGTAAATGCAATTACTGATAAATTCGGGAAACCTGATGTAATAGCAGGAGTTGCAACTGCTGGCATTGCCCAGGGAGTATTAATTGCACAAGATATGGGCTTGCCCTTTGTATATGTTCGTCCTGAGGCAAAAAGCCATGGCATGACAAATCAAATCGAAGGTGTTATAGAGCCTGGACAGACAGTTGTTGTTATTGAAGATTTAATTTCAACAGGCATGAGCAGTTTAAAAGCTGTGGAAGCATTAAGAGCTAATGGATGTGAGGTTAAAGGTATGGCTGCAATTTTTACTTATGGATTTAAAGCCGCTGAAGAAAACTTTTTGGCACATAACTGTAAATATGTAGCTTTAAGTAATTATGATATATTGATTGAACAAGCAATCGAATCGAAGCATATAAGTAAAGATGATTTATTATCTTTGAGAGAATGGAGAGAAAACCCTCAAAATTGGAAAAATTAAATTTATAATGAAGATAGAAACAAAAAGGGCGCATCTAAATAAATCTCAGCAGGAAATTTTTGAATTTATTTCAGATTTCAGAAATTTTGAAAAATTAATTCCGAAAGATAAAATAGAAAAATGGACTGCTCAAAGTGATACCTGCTCATTCAATATTAATGGAATGGCAGACATTGGAATGAAAATAGAAAAAACAGTTCCTCCTTCAGAAGTAAACATTGTTTCCCATGGTAAAAATCCATTTGAATTTACTTTAAATGTATTTGTTGAAGCCGATGGCCCGGAGAAATCAATTGCTTTTCTTGTTTTTGATGCCAATGTAAATCCGTTTTTAAAAATGATGGCAGAAAAGCCACTCACTAATTTTTTCAATATGTTGACTGATAAACTACAGGAAATCTACGGATAAAATTTAATCTCCTTTAGATCATATTGCTTAACTACGTTTCCAACATGCTCAACTATTAATTTCCCCTCTGGTGAGATCCCTGTAATTTTTCCCTTAACCAATTCCTCATTAATTTGGTAATCCACAAGGAGATTAATTTTATATAAACTTTTTAGATATTCCTGATCCATATCCTGATTGCTTCTTAACTGAAGATATCTTACTTCAATGAATTTACACAGCTTTTCAAGACAAATATCAAGGTTATACTCTTTTCCTGTATGTAATTTAAGGGAAGTTGGTTTACCTATATCATTAGGGAAGGTTTCCTGGTTTATGTTAATTCCTATACCTGCAATACAATAACTTATTTGAGCGTTTTTAATTTGATTTTGGATTAAAATTCCGCAGACTTTACTGTCGTTGATATAAATATCATTAGGCCATTTTATGGTCACATTATTTAAAGCATAATGAGAAATAAGATCTCTGACAGCAAGGGAAAGTACTTTATTAAGTTGAAATTGTTTAGTTACAGACAAAAAGGCAGGTTTAAGGATTAGGCTTAAAACAAGATTTTTTTCAGGTTCACTATGCCAAGAAGTTCCTCTTTGACCTCTGCCTAAAGTTTGATCCTTTGCAGTAATTACAGTTCCCTCAGGAACGAAAACACCAGCAATTAAATCAGAGGCAAATTTATTTGTAGACTCAACTTTATCGAGTTGAACAAGGTTTTGCCCTATAAAAAGTGTATTCATAGAGGCTGTGGCATAAAGATTGACAATTCAATAATCACTATTAAAATAAATCCTTGTAAAAATTTTATATTTTTGCTAGCAAAATTAAACATTTGGAATGAAGATAAGTAAAAACAAAGAAGAAAGTGCAATGCTTGCAGAAATTGCCGTAAAAGGAATGCAAGAAAAAAAAGCCAAAGATATAGTATGTCTTGATTTAAGAAAAGTACATAATGCAGTAAGCGATTTTTTTATAATTTGCCATGGCGATAGTAATACTCAGGTTGACGCAATTGCTGGTTCGGTAGAACACGAAATAAAAAAAGCCTTGGGTGAAGGTCCTTGGCATAGGGAAGGTTTTGAAAATGCGGAATGGATTCTTTTAGATTATGTAAATGTAGTGGTTCATGTTTTTCAAAAGGAACATCGTGATTTTTACAGACTTGAGGCCTTATGGGCTGATGCCGAAACAAAGGCTATTAGTTCTTGATTTTTTTAGGAATAAATATCGCGATTTCGCGTTATTAGTTTAACTTTAATGACTTTTTAAACAATTTAAATGACAGATAATAAAAATAAACAAACTAGTAAAAACCCACTTAATAAAGTAAAAGACAAGTTTTCAAAAGGGTCTAAAAATCCTAAAAACAACTTTAACTTCTATTGGATTTACGGAATAATTGCAGTGGTATTTATTGCATTGCAGTTTATCAATTTTGGTGGCAGCACCAAAGAAACCACCTGGCAGAAATTTGAGCAAACAATGCTTAAATCTCGCGATGTAGACAAAGTGGTTATTGTAAACAATGAACTGATTGCTGAAATTTACATAAAACAAGAAGTTCTTGAAATAAAAGAGCAATATAAAGATGTAAAGACTAAATCATTAGGAAATTCAGTTAATAAAGGTCCACACTATTATTTACCAATAGGTTCAGTTGATTCATTTGAGAGTCAAATTAAAGATGCTCAATCAAATTTTTCTGATTCTGAAAAAGTAAGCGTAGTATATGATCATCGCAAGAGCTGGGGTGGAGAAGCCTTAGGCTGGATATTACCAATTGTATTGATGATTGGTTTATGGATTTTTATAATGCGTAGAATGAGTGGTGGTGGAGGTCCTGGAGGACAAATATTTAATTTTGGAAAATCAAAAGCTACCCTTTTTGACCAGGATACAAATATCAATATTACTTTTGGAGATGTTGCAGGACTTGAAGGAGCTAAAATTGAGATTAAAGAAATTGTTGAATTTTTAAAGCAACCAAAAAAATATACCGCACTTGGTGCAAAAATTCCTAAAGGGGCATTACTGGTAGGACCTCCGGGAACAGGTAAAACTCTTTTGGCAAAAGCGGTTGCTGGAGAAGCGAAAGTTCCATTTTTCTCCCTTTCTGGTTCCGACTTTGTGGAAATGTTTGTAGGGGTTGGTGCTTCTAGAGTAAGAGATCTTTTCAAACAAGCTAAAGAAAAAGCTCCTTGTATTATTTTTATTGATGAAATTGATGCAATTGGACGTGCAAGAGGTAAAAACCCGATGCAAGGTGCGAATGATGAACGTGAAAACACTCTAAACCAATTGCTGACAGAAATGGATGGGTTTGGAACCAACAGTGGTATTATTGTACTGGCTGCTACCAACCGTGCTGACATTCTTGATGGCGCTTTAATGCGTGCAGGAAGATTTGACAGGCAAATTCATGTTGACATGCCTGATATGAACGAAAGAAAAGAAATATTCCAGGTACATCTTAAGCCTCTTAAGCTGGACGACACTGTTAATATTGATTTTCTAGCTAAGCAAACACCCGGTTTTTCAGGTGCTGATATTGCAAATCTTTGTAATGAGTCAGCATTAATTGCTGCCAGAAAAGATAAGGAATCAATTGGAAAGCAGGATTTTCTTGATGCTGTTGACAGAATTATAGGAGGCCTTGAAAAGAAAAATAAAATTATCACTCCACTGGAGAAGAAAGTAATTGCATTCCATGAAGCAGGTCATGCAACCATTAGTTGGTTGTTGGAACATGCATCACCCCTTGTTAAAGTAACTATTGTGCCTAGAGGCAGGTCTTTAGGTGCTGCCTGGTATTTGCCCGAAGAAAGGCAAATAACCACTACAGAACAATTGTTTGATGAAATGTGTGCAGCACTTGGTGGAAGAGCAGCAGAGGAAATAATTTTTGGAAAAATTTCTACAGGAGCTCTTAGCGATTTGGAAAAAATCACCAAACAAGCCTATGCAATGACAGCTATTTACGGTTTAAATGAAAAATTAGGCAATATCAGTTATTATGATTCAACTGGTGGAGAGTATTCTTTCACAAAACCTTATAGTGAGAAAACTGCCCAGCTTATTGATGAAGAGGTTTCAAAGCTTATTGAAAAAGCTTACGAAACAACCAAAAAAATCCTTATTGAAAACAAGGATAAACTTACTCTTCTGGCAAATGCCCTACTAAGCAAGGAAGTTATCTTTAAAGAAGATCTTCAGGAAATATTTGGAAAACGTCCTTTTGACAAAGATGAGGAAATTGTAATGGCAATACCTGCAAATATTGAAAAGACTGTTGGCATAGCTAAAACTGAGCAAGAAAAAAAGGAAGATGAAACTACAAAGGATGAGCAAAACGCAATACCTATGGAAACTCCTCCTTTAAGTCAGGGAAATGAAAAATTAAAATAATTGAATATCAAAAAAAGCAACAATTGTAATTTACAGTTGTTGCTTTTTTTATCCTATTAATAAAAGTAAAAAAATCAATTCCTATTAGAATGAAAGAATCAACTTCAAGAGAAAAAATTCTTAAAAAAGTAAGAAACGCTCTGATTCATAAGTCTTCTAAACCAGAATCTGAAAACATTGATTTTGAATCTCCTATATACAGTAAACAAGAGGAGTCTGCTGAAATTACGTTTGCACAAAAATTCACAGCCCTTAACGGAAAATTTGCTTTCTGTGAAAACACAAAAGAATTTGAATCTATAATTAAAGAATTCTCTGCTGAGGCAGCTTTGGGAGAAATATATTGTGCAGAAGAAAGTATAAAAGAATTGCTTACTAATGCAGGAATAAAACACACAGATAATCCCGCAAAATTAACTTCCTGTGAAGTCTCTGTTACTAATTGTGAATATCTTATAGCAAGAACTGGAAGTATAATGATTTCCTCCCGGCAATCATCAGGTAGAAAACTACCAGTTTTTCCAGATAAGCATATTGTAGTGGCTTATTCTTCTCAACTCGTGGATGATATTAAAGATGCTTTAAAAGCTATTAAGTTGAAATATGCTGACAAAGCTCCTTCTTTAATTTCTTTGATTTCTGGACCAAGCAGAACAGCTGATATTGAAAAAACCTTGATTTTAGGTGCTCATGGGCCAAAAGAAATTTACTTGTTTTTAATTGATGACGCTACTATTTAAATATATTAGTTACCTGTAAGCCTTTTAATTCTATTCACTTTATTGCTGCTTTCGATTTTGGGCTTAGAGTTATAAACCGCTCCTATTCTTAAACCATCACTAAAAAAACAATCTCAAATTAAAAGAGGCTTTCCCTTTAAGGTAAGCCTCTTTTAATTTTAACCTTTTAAATAAACTCAATTAACGAATAAACTACTCTCCTTTACTTCAATTACTTTTCCATATGTTTGAAGTTTATTCAGATCAAATGATTTAGAATTACCGACAATAGTTATAATCATTTTTTTATTTTGAATGTCTTTTAAGTATATCTCTTTAATATCATCAAAAGTTAAAAGAGAATAAGCATGTGCTTTAAGTTTATTTGGATCATCAGTATAATTCTGTTCTTTCCATGCCTGGCAGGTTCTGATTAAACTTCTAAACTCAGGTCTGTTAGATTGAGAGGTCTGTATTAAAGCAGATTTTATCATCTCTGTTCTCTCTGTTTTCTCAGGCATTGAATTAATTAGATTCAACATAGCTT
>JALYPI010000246.1 GCA_030856445.1 Bacteroidota bacterium | reverse complement strand
ATATTATCTGTTGTTTGATAAATTAATAATCCTGTAGCTGGTGTACCAGGAGCATTATTTACTGTAATTGTATCTGTTCTTGTAATTAATACACCTTTGTCAGAAGAGTTAAGTTCCAGTATAGCTGATGGATCAGGAGTAGTGGTTCCTATTCCAACATTGTTTTGGGCTGCAATAAAAAATATTGAACCAAAATATATAACAACTAAAAGACCTAAATTTTGTAATTTTTTATTCATATTGAAATGTTATAAAAAAAATAAAGCACTAAATTAATTTTTTATATTGAATAAATAAGCCTTTATAACAAAAAATAAAATGTTAAATAGATTATCAATCCTGTTTTTTATAGAATAAACAGGATAAAAGAAGGTGTAATTAAAAATTAAATTCAAAATAGGACTAAATAGTAACTTATATAATGGCTGGCACTCTATTTAATTAGATTTGTACTACTTGATAAATTATTTATTTAATTATAGTCACGTTGCCAAAATATGATTTATCCTCTCCATTCATGTTTTTAATATTAACAACCCACAAAAATGTAGTTCCTGAAGAAAAGTCGTCACTAGATTTTAAATTTCGGCCATCCCAAGGTTTATTTGCATCATTTGTTCTGTACAAAAGGTAACCTGATCGATCATAAATTAACATCTCAAAAGGATACTCCAGTAATATAAGAGCTTTAGGGATAAAATTGTCATTCAGCCCATCTCCATCAGGTGAAAATACATTTGGGGCTAAAAGTGGATTGTTTTCTTCAATAAGAACCATTTTAGAAACAGTATCAGTACAGCCATATTGATTCTTTGCAATTAATTTTACCTGATAATTTCCTTTTGTAAAGTATATATGTCTAGGGGTTTTCTCATAGGAAAACTGGTTATCTCCAAAATCCCATGTGTATTCTGTTAAAGTGCTGTTTTTTGAGATAAATTCAGCTCCATAATTTAATGAACCTGAATTAAATGCTTTATATTCAAAGTCTGCACCAGGAGCAATAATGGGATCTAAAATTAATTCTCTTTTTGAAACAAGTGGTTTAATATTTTCTTTACTTGTTACTTGAAGAACAACATTATATTTTCCTTCACTCTTATACTTATGAACAGGATTTATGGTTTTGCTGGTCTCACCATCTCCAAAATCCCAATCGTAGCTATAGTTTGGCTCTGGTTTTTCAACTGTAAATTGGGCTATTAATTCACAATTTGATAATTTTTCAATTGCAAAATTAGAACTAATTGTTGGAATTGATTTTAATTGTTGTTTAACAACATCTTTAGTTTCTAATTCATTATTTTGGAAATCATCTACTATGTGTTGAATAGAATTTTGTTCTGATTTTATTATTGAAAGAGATGAGCTTTCATTTAATTTATAATTGGGTTCCTCTTTTAAATTTTCATTATGAATTTCATTTTTATTATTTGAATCAACAATTATTTCCTTTTTAAAATTTATTTCCTTTTTGCTACTATTTTCTATATTTATTTGTTCCTTATTTTCATTGTCAATAACAAGTAAGGGAGTTTCTTTTGTGGAATTATAATAAATTAAACCAGCTGAAATTAATCCTATTGCTACTGTTAATTTCAGGCCAGAAGAAATAAACCAATTACCCTTATTATTAGAGGCAATGGTTGTTTTGTCAAGCATCTGATTCATTTCAGACCAATGGCTTGGATTATATTCAACTTCATAATTCTCAACTGAATCTTTAATGAAGTTTTCAAAACCACTATTTTCTTTAATATTGCGATTCATCTTTTACTAACTTAAGTTGTAATATTTTTTTTAAATTTTGTTTCGCTTTTGAGTAATTAGACTTTGAAGTACCAACACTAATATTTAATTCATCCGATATTTGTTGATGAGAAAATCCATCAATTGCATAAAGATTAAATACTGTTTTATAGGCTGGAGAAAGTTTACTAATAGCTTCAAGAACATCAGCTGCTTTAATTTTATTTGAAATTAAAGTTTCTGAAGAATTATCTTCTGGATAATCCAAGTTTTCTATAGGGATGTTGTTATCAAATAATGTAACAACTTTTTTGTTTTTTCTAAAATTATCAATTGCTGTATTAACCATAATTCTTCTTACCCATCCTTCAAAAGAACCTTCAAAATCAAATTTATGCAAACTGTTAAAGACCTTAATAAAGCCCTCCTGCAAAATATCTTTTGCCTCATCAGTATTATCAGTATATCTTGAACAAACAACCATCATTTTTCCATAAAATATTTTATATAGTTTTTCCTGGCACTTTTTGTCTCCCTTCTTACACCCTGAAACTATATCAACTATATTTTTATCTTGAGACATTATCTTAATTCAATTTATTGACGAGTGTTTTATTAAATGGTTGTCTGTAATGCTTAAAATTTTCAATTACTGTTTAAAATATTATATTTTAATTTCTTAAAAAGTGGTAAAAAAAATAAAAATAAATAAAAATAGTGACTGTTTTGGCTAGTTTGATTTAAAAATTCATGAATTAATCAAAAAAGTTTAATAATTAATTTTATCTTTTCTAATTTAGCAGCTGGTTTAAAAAATATTATTAACACTATAAATTAAGGAACATGAAAATTACAGTAGTAGGAGCAGGTAACGTTGGGGCAACATGTGCAAATGTTATTGCCCATAAAGAATTGGCAAATGAAGTTATTCTTTTGGACATTAAAGAAGGGCTAGCAGAGGGTAAATCCCTTGATATTTGGCAAACTGCCCCTATTAATTTATATGATACAAGAGTAATTGGAGTAACAAATGATTATGCAAGAACTGCTGGTTCAGAAGTTGTAGTAATTACTTCAGGTTTACCTAGAAAACCGGGCATGAGCCGTGATGATCTAATTGCAACAAATGCAGGTATTGTTAAAACGGTTACAGAAAATATTATTAAACATTCTCCTGATGCAATTATAATAGTGGTATCCAATCCTCTTGATGTAATGACATATTGTGCATTTTTATCAGCAAAGGTAGATTCTTCTAAAGTGTTTGGAATGGCTGGTATTTTAGATACTGCACGATATAGAGCATTTCTTGCAGAGGAATTAAATGTTTCACCTAAAGACATACAGGCTGTATTAATGGGTGGACATGGTGATACAATGGTTCCTCTTCCAAGATATACCACTGTGGCAGGTATACCTGTTACTGAATTAATTGATGAAACAAAACTTAATGCCATAGTTGAAAGAACTAAAAAAGGTGGCGGTGAGCTTGTAAATTTAATGGGTACTTCAGCATGGTATGCACCAGGAGCTGCTGCTGCACAAATGGTGGAAGCAATTGTACGTGATCAAAAAAGAATTTATCCTGTTTGCGCACTTCTAAACGGAGAATATGGAATGAACAATATTTATTTAGGAGTTCCTGTTAAATTGGGTAAAAAAGGAATAGAACAAATTATTGAACTTGAACTTAACCAGCAGGAAAAAGCTTTATTAAGCGAATCGGCCACAGCTGTTAGACAAGTAATGGATGTTTTAGATAATATGAATGCAGTTGCATAATAATACATGCAGATAAACAAAAAAGGACATTCTTTATGGATGTCCTTTTTTGTTTATTATAATTAAAATTTATAATGAAAATTAAAGTACCTCTAAATATTGTATTTATTGAAGACGAAGGTTTTCATCCCCATATAGATGTTGAAATAAACGCTATTGCAGCAGTAATGCTAGTTGATACAGGTGCTTCTAAAACAGTTTTTAATTCCCAATCAATAGGAAATTATATTATTGATCTTCAAACATCTGTTCATGATAAATTGACAACAGGTTTGGGAACTAATTCAATGATCAGTCATAAAACTATTGTTAACAGTATTACTATTGGTAAGATTGAAATATTGAATTATGATGCAGTATTAATTGATCTTTCACATGTGAATAATTCTTATGAGGAGCTGGGCTTGCCTCAAATTATAGGGGTTCTGGGGAGTGATTTATTAATGAAGTATAAAAGCGTTATCGATTTTAATAAGAAAGAACTTATATTTAATATTCCTGATTAATTGTTTTTAATTATAAATTTTTTAGTTGCTTGTTTATTATCTAATTTAAGTAACATAAAATAAATACCATCACTTAAATTTTCCAGGTTTATGTTTGTTTTTCCATTTTCCATATTGTTTTTTTCTTCAACAACTTCCCCCAAATAATTATATATAATCAATTGGGCTGAATTTGAATTATCATTTTGTTTATATTCAACATGAATTATAGATGAGGCAGGAATTGGATAAATTTTAAATTCAAGAATTTCAGACGGGGTATTATTTACCGAGGTTAAAGCATTTTCAAAATAACTTAAACCTCCTGCATAATTGCCGATAAACAAATCAAGCTCTCCATTGTTATTCATATCAAAACCTACAGGTGCAGTTCTTGTTCCTTCTTTTAATTCTGCATAAAAATCACTTACTAGATTAAAAGTACCTTCTATATTCTGTTCAACATTGTCATAATAAAAGAGTTTTCCACTTTCAGAACCAATTATTAATCTGAGTTTGTTATCTTTTTTAAAGATAAATGGGACGCTGTACCCTGTAATTGAAGGACTAACCCTTACATCTACACCTCCGAAAAACTCTATCATAGTGGCTGAATTAAACGTAGGAGAATTTACCGTGCCTGTATTTGGGATATAATTAATTGAGCCATTTCTTTCACCTATTAATAAATCAAGTAAACCGTTGTTATTTATATCATAAAGCTGTGGAGTAGAGGATTGGCCAACATCTATTCCAAAGTAATTTGGGGAAGTTAGTGTATAGGAAGGTAAATTGCCTGAACTGGCAGTGTTTTCAAAATAATACAATTGTCCTGTATCATCACCTATAATCATATCTTTATCTCCATCACCATCCAGATCGCCAAAGGAAGGGTAAATATTTCTTAATCCAAGAGAAGAAATATTTTCATAATCTCTGGTTATTAGCTCAAAGGAAGGCGAAGATATAGTTCCAATGTTTTTAAATAAAGCGATGCTTGAAGAATAGTTTCCTCCACCTGCATAATAACCGTAGTTTCCTATAAACAGATCCATTTTTCCATCATTGTTATAATCAAACAAAACAGGATATGCTCCTTCTCCCACATCAATCATTGAATTTTGTAAAAAATCTTCCTGAACAAATTGAAAATCTGCAGAATCGTTTCTATTGTGGTTCTTATAATACCAAATACTCCTGTGATTTTCTGATGCATTCGGAGCATTTGGACTGATTAATAAATCATTTATACCGTCATTGTCAACATCAATATAAAAGGCAGCAGGAAATAAAGTTAAAAAAACAGGAGTAGAACTACTTGGGAAGTTAAGGTAAGATCCAGTGATGTCAGCATTTACAGAAGTTCCCTCGTTTAATAAGTATGCCATATTGGAATATCCTATATCGCCTAAAACAAGATCCTTGGCTCCATTTCCTGAAAGATCAAGTGCAAGTAAAGTGGAGCCGGCATGCCTGCTTCCTCCTTGATTTCCATTGTTTTCACTTCTTTTACAAGACTGATTCAAATCGTAATTAAAGTTCATGCCTTCACTGAACTTTCCCCAACAATGGTCTACAGCTTCATATTGCAAACTATCACAATGAGAAAAAGTTTCCTGTGAATTGTTCAAATGCAATTCTACATAACTTCCCCAACTACTAAATGTTATTACATCCATATCTCCATCGTTGTCAATATCAAGAATAGCAGGAATATCAACAGAGCTTACATATAAATTATAAGATGTAGGATCAGAAGGATAATATTTGGATAACAGGATGTCTTTTACCAAAGTGAATTTTACTCCGTTTGCATCTGTGTCATTTCTATAAACAGCTATTCCTGCATTGGTATGAGAGAAAATATCTTCTTTCCCGTCACAGTTATAGTCTCTTAAGAGTACCCAGTTTTTTAAATCAGGAAATTTTTTTGTGTATTCAGGTGCAAAAGTGTAATCAACAGTCCCTTGAGTGCCTTTATTGATGTAGGTGGTGATTTTATTACCAGAGCGGTCAAAAACAAATAAATCTTTTATTCCATCTCCATTTAAATCTATTTCAGAAAATTGACAAAAATTATGACCCCCTACCCAAGGATTTTTAATAAAGTCATTATTAATCTTAACAGGAACACTGTCATTTCTTGTTAAAAATGTTTGGGCAAGGCAATTTTTATCATTTATGAAAAAAAATATTGAAAAAAGTAAGAGGGATATGCTTTTTTTCATGAACTATTTGATTATTTATAATACAAATTTAGTTATTCTGACTGTTTAATTCATTTTTTATATACAATAAAGGGTGTAAAACATTATTAACGTTATATTTTCTTTAGTATCATATTTAAATTGTGAAATAATAATTGTTATTCTATATTTGCAGCCTTAAAATTTCAAATTTAAAAAAATAATATTATATTCTATGCAAAGTAAAGGTGCGATAAGATTATTCGCTATAATTTTTGCACTGGTATGTTTATACCAGTTATCATTTACATTTATAGCTAATCGCGTTGAAAAAAATGCTCAAGAGGCAGCAGCCGGAGACCCCGAGGCAGAAAGACGTTATCTGGATTCTATTGCCAGTGAACCCGTTTATAATCTTTTAGTAAGAAATTATACTTATCGCGAAGTTAAGGACAGGGTAATTAATCTTGGTCTTGACCTTCAGGGAGGTATGAACGTTACTCTTGAAGTTTCAGCGGTTGAGTTAATTAGAGAACTTGCAAATAATAGCCAGGATCCTACTTTTAATACAGCTCTTGCAAGAGCAATTGAGCTTCAAAAAACATCGCAGGAGGATTTTGTTACTTTGTTCGGAAGAGCATTTAATGAAATTGATCCCCAGGCAAAACTTTCTTCTCCAGCTATCTTTGGTACTCGAGAATTAGCAGAAAGAATTAAACCTTACGAATCAACCAATCCGGAGGTTTTGAGTTTTTTGCGTTCTGAAGCAGAAGCTGCTTATGAAATATCTTTTAATGTATTAAGAAATCGTATTGATAAATTTGGTGTTTCGCAACCCAATATTCAAAAACTTGGAACTTCGGGAAGGATTCTGGTTGAGTTACCAGGTGTAAAAGAAAAGGAAAGGGTAAGAAAATTACTTCAGGGTACTGCAAAACTTGAATTCTTTGAAACTCATGAGAACAGGAAAATTTATCCACTTCTTGAAAAAGCCAATGAGGTTATTAAAGAAATAAGAAATGAAACTGAATTTGATACAACTACTGTTGCTTCTGCTCCAATTCAGGCCGAACAAGAACAAGTTGTTCCTCAAACTGAAATAGCTCCTTCTACAGACGAAGAACCTTCCCTTTTGAAAAAATTAGAGGAAGGTGATACTACTGCTGTTGGTGATACACTAGCTCCAGATAAACAGCTTGTTGAACTTGAAAAAGAATATCCTCTTTTTGCTGTATTAACTCCTTCTCAGGCAGAGCAAGGTCCGGTTGTAGGTATGGCTTTAATTAGAGATACAGCAAAAGTAAACAGGTATCTTTCACATAAAAGAGTCAAGGCGTTATTTCCTCCTAAGACAGAATTTATGTGGACCGTTAAGCCTTTTGATGAAGCCGGTAAAGCATTACAACTTATTGCAATTAATCCTGTTACTCAAGATGGACAAGCATCTCTTGAAGGAGATGTGATTGTAGATGCAAGACAAACTTTTGGTCAATTTGGAGCAACTCCTGAAATAAGCATGACAATGAATGCTGAAGGTGCTAGAAAATGGAAAGAGCTTACAAGGAATAATATTGGTTCAAGTATTGCAATTGTTCTTGATGACTATGTATATTCATTTCCAACAGTGCAAGGTGAGATTCCTGGCGGTCAGTCATCTATCACTGGTAATTTCACAATTACAGAGGCAAAGGATCTTGCCAATGTACTAAAAGCAGGAAAGCTTCCTGCACCTGCAAGAATAGTTGAAGAAGCTGTTGTGGGTCCATCTTTAGGAGAAGAATCCGTAAGAGCTGGATTAATTTCATTTATACTTGCACTTATTCTTGTATTGATCTATATGGTATTCTGGTATAGCTTTGCTGGATTTACTGCAAATTTTGCTCTTCTTGCCAACATCTTCTTTATTTTTGGAGTACTTGCTTCTCTTGGAGCAGTTTTAACTCTTCCCGGAATTGCAGGTATAGTTTTAATTATTGGTATGTCAGTTGATGCAAACGTTCTTATATTTGAAAGGATACGAGAGGAGTTAGCTACAGGAAAAGGTCTTAGACTGGCAATAGAAGATGGTTATAAAAATGCATACTCTTCAATTATAGATGCCAACGTTACTTCTCTTTTAACTGGTATTATTCTTTACACTTTTGGTACAGGACCAATCAGAGGATTTGCCACTGTTTTAGTTATAGGTATTTTAACTTCTCTTTTTGCAGCAATCTTCCTTACAAGATTAATATTCTTATACCGATTGGATAAAAATAAGAGCATTAGTTTCTTTACTAAATTTTCCGAAAATGCTTTTAAAAACCTGAATATTGATTTTGTAAGCAAAAGGAAGATCTATTATATGATCTCAGGGTTAATTATTGCAGGAGGTATTATTTCTTTTGCTGCCAGAGGCTTAAATATGGGTGTTGATTTTGTAGGTGGAAGATCATATGTAGTTAGATTTGATCAGGATGTTAATACAATTAATGTAAGAAGTACTTTAACCGATGCCTTTGGAGAGGCTCCTGAAGTTAAAACGTTTGGTGGGGCTCAACAAGTAAAAATTACTACCAAGTATTTAATTGATTCCCAGGAGGAAGACGCTGATCAGGAAGTTGAAAACACTCTTGTTTCTGGTCTTACTCAGTTTGATAATATGTCTTTTGAAATAATGAGCTCACAAAAAGTGGGTCCAACCGTTGCTAATGATATTAAAGCTGCTGCAATATGGGCTATTTTGTTTTCCCTCTTGGTAATATTTCTTTATATTATATTAAGATTTAAAAGATGGCAGTTTGGTTTAGGTGCATTGGTGGCTATTTTCCATGATGTATTGATTGTGCTGGCCTGCTTTTCTTTGTTTTACGGTATATTGCCTTTTTCTTTAGAAATAGACCAGGCATTTATTGCAGCTATTCTTACTGTAATTGGTTATTCAATTAATGATACGGTTGTTGTGTTCGATAGAATTCGTGAATACCTGGGGACTTCTAAAAAGAGAGAAATGAATACTCTTATAAACGAGTCTTTAAACAGTACAATTAGTCGTACTTTTAATACCTCCTTTACTATTTTCATAGTATTGCTTGCCATATTTATATTTGGTGGGGAAGTTATTAGAGGGTTCTCTTTTGCCTTATTAGTGGGTATTGTGGTAGGAACTTATTCTTCAATTTGCATAGCTACACCAATAGTAATTGATTTTAGCAAGAAGCCCGAAGAATTAAAATAAATATTTCTTAAATTCTTTTAATGAAAAGCCTTCTCAAATTGTATTGAGAAGGCTTTTTTTATAACTTTGTAAAAAAAAATCTTCAATATGTTGTTATTTTTTAATTTAGGTGGTGGAGAAATATTCATAGTTCTCCTTGTTATTCTTCTTTTTTTTGGATCAAAAAAAATCCCAGAACTCGCTCGTGGGCTTGGTAAGGGCATCAGAGAATTCAAAGATGCAACCGGAAATATTCAAAAGGAAATTCAAGATAGCGCAAGAGTTATAAAAGATGAAACTGATATTAATAAGCATTAGCATCTTTTAAAAATGCCTTAATTTATTAAGGCATTTTTATTACCCTAAAATGGAATATCTATTACTCATAGCTGGTCTTGCAATACTTATTGGAGGAGGTGAAATTCTTGTTAAAGGAGCAGTTGCTGTTGCTTTAAAGTTTAATGTTTCTGTTCTTGTAATTGGGATGACTATTGTATCTTTAGGTACATCGGCTCCAGAATTACTTGTAAGCATTAAGGCTGCTATCCAAGGTCATCCTGATATTTCTATTGGAAATGTTATTGGATCTAATATTGCGAATATTTCTTTAATTCTTGGTATAACTGCCATTATTTTTCCTATTTTAATTAGCAGAGACTCTCTGAAATTCGATTGGCCGGTAATGATGGTTTCCAGTTTAATATTTTATTTTTTTCTGCTTAATTACCGGGTGGAATTTTATGAAGGATTGATATTGTTATTAATACTGATTTCATTTAATATCTGGATAATAGTTAAATCTAGAAAAGAGCATATACAGTCAATTATTCAAGATGATTCAGAATTTAAGACAGAGGTTAAAATTCCAATTTGGAAGAGTGCTGTTTATATTGTTTTAGGCTGTGTTGGGCTTACCCTTGGAGCTGAGTGGTTTTTAACCGGAGCTGTGGATATAGCCCATAAATTTGGTATCAGCGAAAGAATAATTGCTATTACTGTTGTTTCTTTTGGCACCAGTGTCCCTGAACTGGTAACCTCTGGGATTGCAGCTTTTAGAAAGCAAACTGATATCTCCATTGGAAATCTTATTGGATCTAATGTATTTAATATTCTTGGGATATTAGGTATTACCGCAATGGTAACAGAAATTCCAGTGAGTATTGAAATGGCCAATTTTGATATTTATTGGATGCTTGCTGTTTCCCTTTTAATTTTTCCATTAATGTATTTTGGCCGGAAAATCGGTAGATTTAAAGGTTTTATCCTAGTGGCTTTCTATATTGTTTATATTTTTCTGGTAGTAAATAAGTAATCCTGCTTTTTTTATTGCTTTTCCAATTGTTACCCCCATATAATTTACTCATGTTTTAGGAATTTTTACTTTTCTAAACAAATGGTTGATAAAAAAAGGGGGTGTTGTTGAAAAAAACACAAATTCTTAGAATTTTGCATTGAGTTTTACGTTAAATTTGCAAAAACTTATTAATCATGGCAATTTTTAGATTTAAAGCATTAGAAGAGGTGCTCTCAAGAACACCCAAACAAGTTAACATTCCTTCAGATAGAATTTCCGATTTTTTTGCTTCCAATGTTTTTGGTAAAGAATCAATGCGTGAATATCTTTCAAAAGAGGCTTTTGATAGCATAAACAGTGCTATTGAAAAAGGCACAAACATAGATAGGAAAATTGCTGATCAAGTTGCATCTTCAATGAAAGCCTGGGCTTCTAAAAAAGGAGCAACACATTATACTCACTGGTTTCAGCCACTTACAGGATCGACTGCTGAAAAGCATGATGCTTTTTTTGAACCTTTTGAGGGCGCTGCAATTGAAAAGTTTGAAGGCACCCAACTTGTACAACAAGAACCTGATGCATCAAGTTTTCCTAGCGGAGGGATAAGAAATACTTTTGAGGCAAGAGGTTATACAGCCTGGGACCCTTCTTCTCCAGCATTTGTAATTGGTAAAATGTTGTGCATTCCTTCGGTATTTGTATCATATACAGGAGAAGCACTGGATTATAAAACACCTTTACTTAAAACTTTAAGCGCGGTTGATAAAGCTGCTGTGGATGTTTGTCAGTATTTTGATAAAAATGTAACAAAAGTTATTTCCACATTAGGTTGGGAGCAGGAGTATTTCTTAATAGATACAGCCTTTTACAATGCTCGTCCTGACCTTATGATGACCGGAAGGACAGTATTTGGGCATAGTCCTGCAAAAGGACAGGAATTAGAGGATCATTATTTTGGCTCTATTCCCGCAAGAGTTACAGCATTTATGAGAGATTTTGAAATTGAATGTTATAAATTAGGAGTACCTATTAAGACAAGGCACAATGAAGTAGCTCCAAATCAATTTGAGTGCGCACCGGTATTTGAAGAAGCTAATCTTGCTGTTGATCATAATCAATTGTTGATGGATTTGATGGAAAAGATTGCTATAAATCATAATTTCAGGGTTTTGCTTCATGAAAAACCTTATGCTCGTGTAAATGGTTCTGGGAAACATAATAATTGGTCATTAGCCACCAATACAGGAAAGAATCTACTAAGTCCTGGAAAAACCCCTAAAACAAACCTTCAGTTTTTAACATTTTTTATAAATACCATTAAAGCTGTTCAGGAAAATTCAGATCTTCTAAGAGCCTGTATTGCTTCAGCTGGAAACGAACATAGATTAGGCGCTCATGAGGCTCCTCCGTCAATTATGTCTATTTTTATTGGTTCTCAATTAACTTCGGTTTTTGAAGAGCTTGAGGTGAAAGTAAAGAAAGGAAAAATGTCTGCTGAGGAGAAAACAGATCTTAAATTAAATATAATAGGTAAAATTCCTGATATTCTCTTAGACAATACTGACAGAAATCGTACATCTCCTTTTGCTTTTACAGGTAACAAATTTGAATTCAGGGCAGTAGGCTCTTCTGCAAATTGCGCTACGGCTATGATCGTAATTAATGCAATTGTTGCTGACCAATTAATAAAATTCAAAAAAGAGGTAGATGATTTAATTGGAAAAGGAATAGGTAAGGATGAAGCAATATTACAGATTTTAAGAAGCTATATTGTAACATCAAAAGATATCTTATTCGAAGGAAATGGTTATAGTGAAGAATGGGTAAAAGAAGCTGCAAAAAGAGGTCTTAGCAACATAAAGTCAGCCCCTTTGGCCTTTGATGCATTCTTATCTCCTAAAACAATTCGGTTATTTGAAGATCTTAAAATTTATTCCAAAGTTGAGCAGCATGCAAGACATGATATTTATCTTGAACTTTATACTAAAAAGATTCAAATTGAATCTCGCATTTTAGGAGATCTTGCCCAAAATCATATTATTCCAACTGCAATTAAATATCAAAGTATACTGATTGATAATTTAAAAGGATTAAAAGAAATTTTACCTCCTTCTGAATATAAAAAGCATTCTGTAACATTATTAAAAATGGTTACTGAAATTTCGGAACATATTGCCATAATAAAAACCAAAAAAGAGGAAATGGTAGAGGCGCGTAAAAAAGTTAATAAAATTTCTGATTCCAGAGAAAAAGCAATAGCCTATAGTGATTCAGTAAAATCTTATTTTGAACAAATAAGATATCATGTGGATAAATTGGAATTAACAGTAGATGATGAAATGTGGCCATTGCCAAAATACCGGGAGTTATTATTTTCAAGATAATTTAATATAATACTTAAATAATAAACTCCTTGTGTTTCTGTTTAAAGGACTGAGCTTTTTATTTTTTGTTAAAGCTTTGATATAATTAAATTATTTATTTATTTTTGATGCTATTCTTTTAAATTAAAATTTGGTTACTTAACTTTATATATGAAAATAATTAGAATTGTACTTTGCTTATCTGCCTTTATATTCATAGGGAATTTAGTCTCTGCTCAGAAGAGTTTTATGAAAGATGCTGATAATGCATATTCAACGGAGAAGTTTTTTGAAGCCATTGAGTTGTATAAAAAAGCATATTCAAAAGAGAAAAATAAAGCAGTAAAGGCTGAAATTCTTTTTCAATTGGGTGAATGCTACAGAAATACAGTGGATCCCAAACAAGCTGAAAAGTGGTATCAAAAAGCGATTAAAGCTAAATATCCAGATCCTATTGCAACTCTTCGTCTTGCAGAAGTTCTTAAGGTACAGGGTAAATATCCTGAAGCAATTGTTGAATTCAATAATTATAAGACGGCAAATTCCTCAGATAAAAGAGGTGAAGACGGAGTGGTATCCTCTGAAATGGCCCAAAAATGGATTGATGAACCTACCAGGTTTGTAGTTTTACCTGAAACTCAGCTTAATTCCAAACAATATGATTTTTCTCCTACCTATGCTGATAAAAAGAATAACACAATTATTTTCACATCAACAAGAGAGGGTTCTGCAGGAAAGCAAATTGATGGAACACTCGGAGAAAGCTTCTCCGATCTTTATGAATCAAAAAGAGATAAGAATGGAAAGTGGAGCACTCCTACTCCAATTGGTGGTGAAGTGAATTCTCCTGCAAATGAGGGAGGAGCTTGTGTTGATAATAAAGGAAGGACGATGTACTTTACCAGATGCGGTGTTGAAAAAAACAAGGATGTTCCTTGTAAAATATATTCAGCCACAAAAAAAGGTAATACCTGGACTGACATTACTCTTGTTGAACTTGGTCCAGACAGTATTACTGTTGGACATCCTTCACTTTCTAATGATGGAAAAAATTTATTCTTTTCGGCAAAAAATATGGAAGGTGGATATGGAGAACTTGATATATGGATGAGTACTTTTGAGAAAAAGGGTAAAATTTGGAATGCACCTGTTAATTTGGGATCCATTATTAATACAGATAAAGATGAGATGTATCCATTTATACATGATGATGGAAATTTATATTTTTCATCAGTTGGTCATTTAGGAATGGGTGGCTTAGATATTTTCAGGGCTGAAAAAACGGGAGAAGATAAATGGGGTAAAGTTGAAAACTTAAAATACCCTATAAATTCAGCCGGTGATGATTTTGGGATCGTATTTGAAGGTGATAAGGACAGAGGTTTTCTTACTTCAAACCGCAATGGATCAATGGGTGGGGATGATGTTTTCTCCTTTGTTCTTCCTCCGCTTATTTTTGTTTTGCAAGGAACAATTACTGATGTGGAAACCAAAAAAGCTATTGCTAATGCTACTGTTAAATTAGTTGGTTCAGATGGTACTTCTGCTGAAGTTACCACAGATGCTTCTGGTACCTATATTTTCGGTGATAAAGGAAATGAAAGATATATTAAATCAAATACTACTTATGAACTTACTGTTAGTGCAAAGGACTTTTTAAATGCAAAAGGAAAAGAAACAACGGTAGGACTTACTGAATCTACTACTTTTATAAAGGATTTCGCACTACAAACTACAAAGAAAAAAGAAATTGCATTTCCAGAAGTACTTTACGATTTGGCAAAACACACCCTTCGTCCTGAATCTAAAGATTCACTTGACTTCTTATATCAAACCCTTGTTGATAATCCAACTATTGTAATTGAGTTAAGTTCTCATACCGATTCAAGAGGTGGTCAAAAACCGAATCAGATTTTATCTGAAAATCGTGCAAAATCCTGTGTTGAGTATTTAATATCAAAAGGTATAGCTGCTGACAGAATGGTTGCCAAAGGTTATGGTAAAGATCAATTGTTAATTTCAGATGTTGATATTGCAAAACTTAAATCTAATGAAGAAAAGGAAGCAGCTCACCAGAAAAACAGAAGAACAAGGTTCAGAGTAATTAGAACTGACTATGTTCCAGAGGGAGGATTCCCTGTAGAGGAAACTACCACTACTGAAGAAACTAAAGTTGAAGAGGTTGAAGAAATTGAAGAAGAAGAAGAAGTTGATGAAGAGTAACGTATTAAGGTATAGCATACTTTGTTATACCTAAATTGAATAAAGCGTCCCTTTTAAGGGATGCTTTTTTATTTTCCGATCATTCCGTTTAATATAGTTTAAAATGACCAGTACAGATTCAAGGTATAATTTAAGAGGTGTTTCTGCTTCCAAAGAAGATGTTCATAATGCCATCAAAAATATTGACAAAGGGATATTTCCTGGCGCTTTTTGTAAAATAATTCCTGATATTATTTCAGGAGATAAGGATTATTGCAACATTATGCATGCAGATGGGGCAGGTACAAAATCATCTCTTGCATATTTGTACTGGAAAGAAACCGGAGATATCTCTGTTTGGAAGGGGATAGCTCAGGATGCCATAGTAATGAATCTTGATGATTTGCTTTGCGTTGGTGCGGTTGATAACATTCTTATATCATCTACAATCGGAAGAAATAAAAATTTAATTCCGGGTGAAATTATAACTGAAATTATTAATGGAACAGAAAGCATATTAGAAGAGCTTCGAAATAATGGTATTGGTATTTTTTCAACAGGTGGTGAAACTGCTGATGTTGGAGATCTTGTAAGAACTATTATTGTGGATTCAACCGTAATGTGTAGAATTAAGCGAAGTGAAGTAATTTCAAATGACAATATAAAGGCAGGTGATGTTATTATTGGCCTGTCTTCCTCAGGAAAAGCCTCTTATGAGAATGAATACAATGGAGGAATGGGAAGTAATGGCTTAACTTCTGCAAGACATGATGTTTTTAATAAAGCATTAGCTGGAAAATTTCCTGAAAGTTTTGATCCATTAGTACCACGTGAGCTTATCTATTCCGGACAAATGGGTTTAACTGATAAAGTTGAAATACCTGGATATGGCAGTATTGACGCTGGCAAACTTGTTTTATCTCCTACAAGAACTTATGCTCCTGTTATAAAGAAAATTCTTGATCAAATGAGAGAAGATATTCATGGGATGGTTCACTGTAGTGGTGGTGCGCAAACAAAGGTTTTACACTTTACAGGAAATGACCTTCATATTATTAAAGATAATTTATTTGACACACCTCCTCTTTTCCGTTTAATTCAACAGCAAAGCGGCACAAGCTGGCAGGAAATGTATAAAGTGTTTAATATGGGTCATAGAATGGAGATTTACACCGATGAAAAAAATGCAGCTGCAATAATTGAAATTTCCAGAAGTTTTAATATAGATGCCCGCATTGTGGGAAGATGTGAGAAGTCAACGTCAAAAAAATTAACAATACAATCCGAGCACGGAGAATTTATTTATAATAATTAAGAATGGACATATTTGAAAAATTAGGGTCAATTAAAAATCGCTGGTTAAATCTTGGCCAGCAAATATCTGATCCTGCTGTAATTGGTGATTTTAAAAAATACGCCAAGTTAAGTAAGGAATATAAAGATATGGAGGAAATTGTAGTGGCTTATGACAAATATAAACTTGTTGTAGATAACATTAAAGCCACAAAGGAAATCCTTTTAAATGAGACCGAAAGTGATTTTCGTGAAATGGCGGAAATTGAACTTAAGGAATTAGAAAATAATCAATATACAATCGAAGAAGAAATTAAAATACTTCTGGTACCAAAAGATCCTGATGATACTAAAAACGTTGTTATGGAGATTAGAGGAGGAAGTGGAGGAGATGAAGCAAGTATTTTTGCCGGAGATTTATACCGTATGTATTCCAAGCATTTTGAAAGAAAAGGGTGGAAGGCAGAATTAGTAGATTTTACCGAAGGTACAGCTGGTGGATTTAAAGAAGTAATTATAAACGTAAGCGGACAAAATGTATTCGGTCAGTTAAAATATGAATCAGGAGTACATAGAGTACAGAGGGTTCCTCAAACTGAAACCCAGGGAAGAGTGCATACATCAGCTGCAACAGTTATTGTTATGCCTGAAGCGGATGAACTTGATGTGGAAGTTAAAGAATCTGATATAAGAAAAGATATCTTTTGTTCTTCAGGTCCAGGAGGTCAGTCTGTAAATACTACAAAGTCCGCTATTAGGCTTACTCATATACCTACAGGAATAGTTGTACAATGCCAGGATCAGAAATCTCAGTTGAAAAACTACGATAAAGCCTTGGGTGTTTTAAGATCAAGAATATATGAAATCGAATACCAGAAAAGGGTAGAGGAGCAGTCTAAAAAAAGAAAAACGATGGTATCCACTGGTGATCGATCTGAGAAAATAAGAACATACAATTATCCCCAAAGTCGTATAACAGATCATAGAATTGGGTTAACCATGTATAACCTTTCTGTGTTTATGGATGGCGATATTCAGGAAATGGTAAATGCTTTGCAATTGGCAGAAAATGCTGAAAAATTAAAAGAAGGAACTACAGTTGCTTAAAAGATGAATAGAAAGCAAATTATAGAGCAAATAAAAAAGAAGAAATCTTTTCTATGTATTGGTCTTGATACTGATATTAATCAGATACCTGAACATTTATTAGGATTACAGGATCCGGTTTTTGAATTTAACAAGCAGATTATAGATGCAACTCACGATGTTTGTATTTCTTATAAACCCAACATCGCTTTTTATGAATGTCTGGGTATTAAAGGATGGCAGTCTCTTGAAAAAACAATGAAGCATATTCCTAAAGATATATTCACTATTGCTGATGCTAAAAGAGGAGATATTGGCAATACGTCTAAAAGATATGCAGAAACTTTTTTTTCAAATGAAAATACAGGATTAGACTTTGATTCTGTAACAGTAGCACCTTATATGGGCGCTGACTCGGTAACTCCTTTTTTAGAATTCCAAGGGAAGTGGGCCATTTTATTGGGTCTTACCTCTAATCCGGGTGCAATGGATTTTCAATTTATTCCTACAGCTATTGATGCCCAGAAATTATTTGAAAAAGTTTTAATCCGTTCTCAAAAATGGGGTTCTGATGAAAATATGATGTATGTAATAGGAGCAACCAGGGCTGATTTATTAGATAAAGTAAGGAAAATTATTCCTTCACATTTTCTTCTTATTCCCGGAGTAGGGGCACAGGGTGGTGATTTAGCCTCAGTAGCCGAGTATGGAATGACAAAAGATTGTGGTTTAATTGTAAATGCAGCGCGTAGTATTATTTATGCCTCTAATGGCAGAGACTTTGCTGATAGAGCAAGGGAAGAAGCAATGAAAATCCAAAAAGAAATGGAAGTTTTGTTACAAAAAAACAAGGTGATTTGATTTTAAGTTTAAGTTTCTTGTTTCTTGTTGAAGGTTGAAGGTTGAAAATGCACCACCATCATGAGGTGGTCAGTCAGAGCTTGTCGAAGACTGTGGGATGGGAAAAGCAGTAACCCCGCTGTTTGTAGTTTTAACTACTACCGAAAAACAGGTAGCTTTCAGCTACACTTGTAACTACAACCAAAACACTTGATTATCTCTTTCATTAAGAACAGTCCCCCGCATATACTTCGGCAAGTTCTGTATAACAGAGGCACGGAATTTTTACTTTGTTTTTACACATGCGCTAATCAGTCGCTTGATTTTGGTAATAAAATCACTGTTTTACATAATTCAAGAATTACTTCTGAATAAAGTTTATCAGTTTTCTTCCTAATAAATTACAAAAGCATCCAAAATCTTACTTGAGTATTAAATTCAATTATTGCCTTTATTCTTTACCAGGTAGTCAAAGTATTTTTGTCATGGAAATTTAAAAACATATTACCATGAAAACTTTAGTATTACATGTAGCCTTACTTTTTTTTGCTCTATTATTCTTTAATTCAAAATCAACGGCTCAAGTTTATGCTTCAAGTCAAAACTTTACAGCCAATTGGCTATGTGAAAGCTGCAGTGTTGTAAATCCAGACTATTCGGTTGATTCGGATTTTTCAAGTTCAGCAACAATAATTCAGACTGCATCTTCTTTTGGCTCAGAAATATATCTTAATATTATTTTCTCAACTCAAGCAAAGAAAGGAGAAATTGTAGGTGTTATTGTGGAGGATTTAGATTTTAAAGCTTTAGATACATCTTTATTAAGCAGTGTTATTTTAACTACATACAATGGAAATACATCAAATATGGATTCCAGAAAATCCACGGATTTTAATTTTTATCCACTTCCTAATTCTACTTCAAAGTATATTTTAGAATTTGAAGCTTCAAATACTTTTAATGCGCTCCGTTTTGCCATGAAAGGGGTGAATGAGGGAGCCTTAAATAAAATCAAGGTTTATTATGCTTATTATGGTTCAGAACCAGTTCCAATAGTAATGAATTTTTTTAAGGCGGATCAAAATAATTCTAAAGTAAAACTTGAATGGCAAACTGCTTCTGA
>JALYPI010000213.1 GCA_030856445.1 Bacteroidota bacterium | reverse complement strand
GCCATGTTCTTACTTCTCTCCAGATTGAATTAGGTCCTGGTATATTTTGTATTAGTTGTGGATTTAAAGGATCTGTGACTTCTATAATAGACATTCCAACTGTTGTTCCAACTAAAGCATATTCCCCTCCTAAAGGATCGGTATAGCCCCATAAATTAGCAAGCTCTACGCCAGTTGGAAAAGTATGTTGTGATAAAAAATTCATGTTCATTTGAGCATAGCCAAAAGAAACAGAAATTAGAACTAATATTAAAGTAATGGTTTTTTTCATGGAATGTTTATTAAATTTAAAGTTGTAAAGATAAAGTAATTGTTATAAGTTTAGGTAGGAATAGTTTTAAAATCCTTTTCTGGTCTGAACTCTTTATTTAGTTTTGCATTAAATTTTAAACATTCAAAATGAATCCTTCCCTTAAAACTAACAAAGAATATAATTTTGATGTGTCTTTTCTAAAAGAATGTAAAAAGTCCAGTGCTTCTGCTTATGAGAATTTATCATTCCTATTAGAAGCCCTGGAAAATGAGTTTTCAAGAAAGCAAGCAGGAGAGTTTTTATTTAGTCTTGTTGATTTTTTTGAAAGTTCAAAAAGCCCAGAATCTTTTCAGCAGAATTTTCATTTTTCATTTAGCCGTATTCCATTAAAAACAGAAACTAATAAAGTTGATGAACTCATTCTTTTGCAGTTGCCTAGTATATTTGCTCCCGAGGAATGGTCCTACACCTTTTATGAAGGTATAGCGAGATACTCAGTATCAGAATTTTATGACAAAACAGTTTCAGAGTTAGGTACAGGAAATGGATGGATTTCTATTGCCATTGCAAAACGTTGCTTGCCCAAAAAGATTTATGGTTTGGATATTAATCCAAAAGCAATTATGTGTGCAAAATTAAATACATACCTAAATGGAATGAACCAGCAGGGTGAAATAATTATAGATGAAGAGGGAAAAACGCTTTTAGACAGAATAGAATTTCATACTTCTGATTTGCTTGACTATTGTCTTTCAAATTCTATAAAGCTCGATCATATTGTTGGATGCATTCCCCAAGTACTAAATCCTGACCCTGATATGCCTCTTAACGTATTGGACAATGCCAGTGATGAATTTCTTCACTCACTTAGTAATTATTGTGCTCAGCAAGGATATGTGGAAGATCAGTTTGGACTTGGATTAATAGCAAAAGCTTTGGAGCAGGCTGTTGAACTTATTACACCCTCGGCAAAAATAATAATGAATATGGGTGGCAGACCAGGAACTGCAGTTCTAGACAGACTATTCACAAGGAGAGGCTTTGAGGTTAAAAAGGTTTGGCATAGAAAAATAATACAAGCCTCTGATACAGAAATAAAGCCTCTTGTTGAAATCGAAAGACAAACAAAGCATAGGTTTGAATTTTTTATGGGTATTAATAGCACAGAGCCTATCAGTGCTAAAACAGCGATGGTGTATGCTGAAAAAGGAGGAGAAATAGCTCATTCACTTACTGTATATGAGGCAAAATTGCGAAATCATACTATAGTTAAGCCTATATTTAACTTATTAAAAAACCCTGTTTACAATTCCGCTAAAAGTGCATTGGACCTTGCTTATACTGACAATCAAATAGCGGATGAAAAAACAGCTTTCCTAGGAGAGTTAAGTAATCAACTAATACACTCTTCCTATTTTCCTTATCAAGAAACCGATGGAGACCCAACATTAAAGGAAAGAATCTCTGAATTTCTTAATAGTTATTATTTTATTCCACTTTCCGAGAAAAACTTTCTGATTTCACCTAATACAACCACCTTTGTTAAAAATATTATTGATCTCTATCAGCCTAAATTGGCAATTATAGATAAGGATTTCAGTAACGGGCTTCCTAATGAATGGCTCACATCATTACCTGGAGAAAATGATTCTCCCTCAATTATTGAAGCTCCTAGCCAGGTTAATTTGACTATTAACCTAATGAAAAAATTAAAACCCGAAATAGTAATTACACGTTTTGCTGAATTTGAAAACAAATCACCCGATACTTTAATAAGATTAATTGAGGCTGCCAAAGAAACAAACACAAGAGTATTTATAGACATTTCTAACTACATGGATTTGTCTAGCTCTCCTGAAAACAATGCCGTTTTTCAATATCTTGCTGAGAATAAGCTTCCTTTGCATTGTGCTGTTATTGGCGGGCTAGTTAAAAACTTAGTGTATCAGGAACTTCAGATATGCTTTCTTCTTTCTGAAAATAAGGACTTAATTGATTCACTTACCTTTACAGCGGAATTTAATTATAGCCGTACCCCTTTATTAACTCAGTGGTATTATTCTCAAATTCTTTTTGACCTGTTGAGGTTTCATCTTCCTTCAACTAAAATTTCTGGCCAAGGGGAGTTCAGGCCATTACAAAAAGAGAATGAAGTGTTTAGAAAACAGTTTATAAATGAAGATAGTAAATCAGTAAAAGCATTTACTCATCCTGCCATTGTTGGAAATCAATTTCATATTACCTCTGATACTGTTAGGCTGGATTATGGTGAGAACTGTTTATCAACGCCAGATTCCTTTAAAGTAGATCTTTTTGAAGCTTTTGCAAGGCAGCATTTTTCTATAGATGAAATTAATCCTGCACAGGAAATAAAGGCCCTGCTTTTCCATCGTTATTCAATAAATCCAAAAATTGATGCCCACCTTATTTATTCTTCCGGAGTGGCTCCATTATTTGGGGCTATTGCCGAAACTTGCAGAAATGAAGGCGGAACAATATTATTCCCTTATGGAACATATGGTTATTTTATTGCAACCTGCATGTTTTATAATACTTCTTATAAAATCATTGAAACAAAAGAGGAAGATTTATTTAAAATTAGTGCAAAGTCCTTAGAAGCTATTCTTAGGGGAACGAAAAATGCTTGGATATTTTTAAACCTGCCTGTTGTAAACCCTACAGGAGCGCAATATTCTGCTAATGAAATAGATGAAATACTCTCAGTTTGCAGAAAACACAAGGTTAAACCAATAATAGATACGATTTTTAGTGGTTTAGAATTTGATAAAAATGTCATATACCCCAATTTAGAGAATTACTTTAAGGAGGAAGGATCGAATGAAGATATTCTCATTTTAGGAGGAATTTCAAAAGAGTTTGCAGCCGGAGGTATTCGCTTTGGTTATGCTTACACCCGTAATGATGATTTAAAACAAAACATTAAATCTAAATTGTTAAGCGAACCTTATGATACAGTTAAATACAGTTGTAAAAAACTTTATGAAAAATTAGCAGCGAATGACAATACTTTAATGAATGAATTAGATTTTCAAAGAAAGTTACTTAAAGACAGAGCTGAGACCCTTACTAATGTATTAAATAAAACCGGATGGAAAACACTGCCTTCTCAAGGAGGGCTTTTTTTAGTGGCAAAACCTGAGTTTTATATTGGAAAATCTATCAAATTCAAAAAAGATGAGGTAGACAAGGAAATTATTATTTCAAGTGAATCTGTTTCTGAGGCTTTATATTATACTACAGGATTATTAATTAATAACTCTTCCTGGACAGAAATACCTGATTATTGCCGCTTTGTGCTAAGTGTTGAGGAAAAAGATTTTACAAATGGAATTAACAAGCTAAGTGATTTTTATAATCTTTTTAAATAATTATTCCTTAAAAGGTTTACAAAAATATTAACAATGGATAGAAAGAAATTCATTATTGATTCCACATTAACTGCTTTAGCAATAACAGTATTTGGCTCTGTAGTTAAAGGGGCTAATGGAATATTCAAAGGAGATTGTGATACAACTAATGATATTTTAGGTCCTTTTTATAGACCAGGTGCTCCAATTCTTTCTGATTTAACCTATAAAGGGCTTGAAGGATCCAGAATAATTTTAAAAGGTAAAGTCTTTCAATCAGATTGCATAAGCCCTGTTATTAATGCAATGGTTGAAGTTTGGCATTGTAATACTCATGGAGAGTATGATAATGATACAAAAGACTTTAAGCAAAGAGGGCGTTTATATACTAATGAGAAAGGTGAATATTCTTTTTTAACTATAATACCTGGAAAATATTTGAATGGAAATCTTTACAGGCCTTCTCACATCCATTACAGAGTAACAGGAGAAAATAATAAAGAATTAATTTCTCAAATCTATTTTAAGGGAGATCCTCATATTGCAAAAGACCCCTGGGCATCCCAAGATAAAGCGAAGCTAAGAATTTTACAAATTGTTCCTGAGGACCAAAAAAGTAACCTGACAATAATCTTTGATATTTATCTTCAGGAGAAATAAAAATATTAGCCAATTGTATTCATAACAGTCCTTTAAATTATCTGTTTTTTTCTCTCAAAAACGTATTTAATCCAAATCAAAACCCAATTGAACCTGGCTAGAGTCTTTTTTATCATCTATTGGTTTCTTTTTAGTTGCACTAGGTAGTTCTATTTTTGAAGGATCAATACCTGGTACTCCATTGGGAGGATCTAGTATAACATCATCTTTAAGTTCAGGCTCCTCTTCGGGCTCTTCTGATGCAAGTAAGTTTATTTCCTTTACCTTATTAATAGTCAGTCTTTTACCCTTTGCTTTGTCACCTTTTACTCCAATGAAATCAACTAAATTAAATTGCTCGTCAGCAAGCTCTTTATCTTTTTTCTTTGAATAACAAACTTCAATCTGAGGCTTTGAAACAGTTGTAACCAGTTCAAGATTAGAACCAGGGGTTTCACTAATAAAAAGAACTTTTTTATCAGTAGGTTCGATACTAAACCTTTTTACATAAAACTCTTTCTTTTCCCCTTCAAGGTATATAACAGTCAGCACTTTTTGAGGATGATATTTCTCAATTAACACCATTTCATCATCAAACCGGGTTGAAAGATCAAAAGAATTAAGTTTATACTCTCCGGATTGGCTAACTGTAAGAATTTTATCGTCCGCTACAAAGCTGCCAAGATAAGTACCTCTCCCCTCATCATTAAGTCTTTGAACTGTATCATCAAACCAAATTTTTCGAGCTCCAAGGGTGGAAATGCCCTGATGCTTTTGAAGGATTTTTTTAATGGGGAATTTGGTTACAGTATTACCCTGAGAAGCTCTTCCTTTAAT
Source organism: Bacteroidota bacterium (assembly GCA_030856445.1). Lineage (GTDB taxonomy): Bacteria > Bacteroidota > Bacteroidia > JACCXN01 > JACCXN01 > JACCXN01. The sequence goes on along the minus strand of JALYPI010000213.1, from coordinate 9,416 downwards.
GGCAAGTTCACTCAAATCAATATCAAAATGCAGTTTCTTTAGCTTTGGCTTTGGTTTAAGATGTACAGTTAAAACTTCAGCTTCTCCATTCGGGTTAGCAGTGAAGTACAATACTGAGGACCCTTTTGTTCCTTTAGTTAAATCATATACTTTATCACGTGTAACTCCAGTAACAGCAAATCTTTTCATCAAAATAGCACCTTTAGGTCCATCCTGGTATATTAAATTATAGATAGTACGACTATCATTCTTTTTGAAAATACTAATATGAATAATGTCTTTTCCTACAAAAGCTTTGTCTGAAATTTTGGTTACAACAAGAGTGCCATCTGCTCTAAAAACGATAACATCATCCAGGTCTGAGCAATCACAAACAAATTCATCACGTCTTAATCCAAATCCTGCAAAGCCTTGTTCTCTGTTAACGTAAAGCTTCACATTAGCTGCCGCAACTTGCGAAGCCACAATGGTATCAAATGATTTTATTTCTGTTTTCCGTTCTCTTCCTTTACCGTATTTCTTCTTTAAGTTTTTGTAATATTCAATTGCAAATTCAACAATGGTATCCAAATTCTGTTGCACAACAAGCATTTCATCTTCTATCCCCTTTATCAGGTCATCAGCTTTAAAAGAATCAAACTTTGATATGCGCTTGATTTTTATTTCTGTCAATTTAAGAATATCATCTCTTATGATTTCTCTTTTAAATAGTTTCTTATATGGCTTTAATCCTGTATCAATAGCCTCAATTACAGCCTCCCAGGTTTCACATTCCTCAATTTTACGATAGATCCTTTTTTCAATAAATATCTTTTCAAGAGAAGAGAAATGCCAATTTGCCTGCAGCTCAGCCATACGAATCAACAATTCCTGCTTGAGCAATTCTACAGTTCTCCTGGTTGCCTCTTTAAGCATATCCTCAACTCCCATAAAACGAGGCTTGTCTTCAAATATAACTCCTGAATTAGGAGATATGGAAGATTCACAGGAAGTAAAAGCATATAAAGCATCAATGGATTTATCAGGAGAAACTCCAGGCTGCAGGTGAATGATAATTTCTACAAATTCTGCAGTGTTGTCTTCTACCTTTCTAATTTTAATCTTCCCTTTATCGTTTGCAGTTAAAATAGAATCAATTAATGTAGTAGTTGTGGTACCAAAAGGTATTTCAGTGATTACAAGTGTTTTTTTATCCAGGGCTGATATTTTTGCCCTTACTCTAATCTTTCCTCCTCGTAAACCATCATTGTAAGATGAGGCATCCATCATTCCTCCTGTTATAAAATCAGGCACCAGGTTTACTTTCTTTCCTCTTAACACATCGATAGAACCATCAATAAGTTCATTGAAATTATGTGGCAGTATTTTACAAGCAAGCCCAACAGCAATCCCTTCGACTCCCTGAGCCAGCAAAAGCGGGAACTTTACTGGAAGTGTAACAGGTTCTTTATTCCTTCCGTCATAACTTGATTGCCACTTGGTTGTTTTAGGGTTAAAAACAACTTCTAAAGCAAATTTTGACAAACGGGCTTCTATATACCTTGGAGCAGCAGCGCTGTCTCCTGTTAAAATATTACCCCAGTTTCCTTGAGTGTCAATTAGAATGTCTTTCTGCCCTATTTGAACCATAGCATCAGCAATGGATGCATCGCCATGAGGGTGAAACTTCATAGTATTACCAATTACATTGGCAACTTTGTTATAACGTCCATCTTCAAGCTCATTCAGTGAATGTAAAATTCTTCTATGAACAGGCTTAAGTCCGTCTTCAAGAGCCGGAACAGCACGTTCCAGAATTACATAAGATGCATAATCAAGGAACCAATCCTTGTACATGCCTTGCACATGCACAACATTGTGCATATCCTTATCCTCTGCATCCTCCTTATTATCAATTGGATCTATATTTTCGTCTTCGTTTTCTATCATTTCTATTTAATGTATTATTCTGCCATCAAATCTTTTTCTACTTTCAGATTATCGATAATAAATTCCTGGCGGTCAGGAGTATTCTTGCCCATGTAAAAACTCAGAAAAGTACTTATGGAAGTATCTTTTCCGATTATTACCGGATCAAGTCTTATATCCTTTCCGATGAAGTTTTTAAATTCATCGGGTGAAATCTCACCAAGTCCCTTAAATCGTGTTATTTCAGGTTTAGGCCCTAATTTAACTATTGCTTCCCTTCTTGCTTCCTCAGAATAGCAATAAATTGTCTCTTTCTTATTTCTTACCCTGAATAGTGGAGTTTGCAGGATGTACAAATGTCCATTTTTTATAACCTCGGGAAAGAATTGCAGAAAGAAAGTTATAAGCAACAATCGAATATGCATTCCATCCACATCAGCATCAGTTGCAATTACTATATTGTTATACCTAATTTCCTCAACACCTTCTTCTATATTCAATGCAGCCTGCAGAAGGTTAAATTCTTCATTTTCATAAACTATCTTTTTGGTTAACCCATAGCAATTAAGCGGCTTCCCTTTTAAACTAAACACAGCCTGGGTATTTACATCCCTTGATTTTGTTATAGAGCCACTTGCAGAATCTCCCTCTGTGATAAAAAGTGTTGTATTTAATCTTAATTCATGATTAGTATTACAATGGGCGCGGCAATCGCGTAATTTTTTATTATGTAAACTGGCTTTTTTAGCTCTCTCCCTGGCAAGTTTCTTTACTCCTGCCATTTCTTTACGCTCCTTTTCAGACATTACAATTTTTCTTAATATAGCTTCTGCTGTATCAGGATTTTTATGTAAAAAGTTATCCAGTTCAGTTTTAAGAAAATCTTGTATAAAAGCCCTTACACTTGGTCCTTTAGGCCCCATGTCCTGAGAACCAAGCTTTGTTTTAGTCTGAGATTCAAACACCGGTTCTTGTACTTTCACACTAACTGCTGCAATTATTGAGGAGCGTACATCAACTGCATCAAAATCTTTTTTATAAAACTCTCTTATGGTTTTTACTACAGCTTCCCTGAAAGCTCCCTGATGGGTTCCTCCCTGTGTTGTATGCTGGCCATTAACAAAAGAATAATATTGTTCACCGTAGGAGTTTCCATGTGTCATAGCCACTTCAATATCTTCACCTATAAGGTGAATTATAGGATATTCAATAGATTCATTAAGGTTTTCATTCAAAAGATCAAGCAATCCATTTTCAGAATGAAACTTATTCCCGTTGTAATGTATGGTCAGGCCTGTATTTAAGTAGGCATAATTCCAAAGCATACGCTCAATATACTGAGGAACAAAGCGGTAATTAACAAAAATACTTTCATCAGGAACAAAAGTTACTATAGTTCCGTGAGTTATGGTTGTATCTTGTAATTTATGGTCTTCTGTTAAAAAACCCTTTTCAAATTCTGCAATTTTTGTCTTTCCATCTCTAACCGATTGAATTTTAAAATGAGAAGATAAAGCATTTACTGCCTTTGTTCCCACTCCATTAAGTCCTACAGATTTTTGAAATGCTTTTGAATCATATTTTGCGCCCGTATTAATCTTGGAAACACAATCTATCACTTTTCCCAATGGAACTCCACGACCATAATCCCTAACAACCACTTTCTTTTCTTTTATGGTAACTTCAATTTTTTTACCATACCCCATCATATACTCATCAATGCAATTGTCGATTACCTCTTTTAGTAAAAGATAAATTCCATCGTCTTGTGAAGAACCATCACCCAATTTACCAATATACATACCAGGACGAAGCCTTATATGTTCTTTCCAGTCAAGGGACCGGATACTGTCTTCATTATAATTATTTTCAGCCATTTTGATTTTGTCAGTCTTAAATATGCTAACTGTGCGGAGTATAGCCTGTAAAACTAATAATTTAAGTTAATTGTATTAGAGAGTACTTTGCATAATTATCAACACCTTTTTAACGATTCTTCTATGAACTGTAGTATTATAAGGAATTCAAACTATATCTGAAGTGAATAAAGGATGGAAGAACTTTTTTATTTTTTTGCCAACGTGAATTTTTAAATTTATGCCTCATTATTCACATTCTCAATTTTTATTTTTTGTAAATCATAGGAGAAAAGCTCATTTATTTAACTTCTTTTCCGTCTACAACCCAATAATAGCAATGCAATTGAGTTATTAGATGCGGTCTGTCAATTCTATTAGATAAAATAATATCATAAAAAACAATTGAAATCTTAAACCATGAGTAATTGATAAATCTCATACTTGATTTTGCTTGAAACCTCAACTTTAATATAATTTTTATTACTGAAAGCTATGAAAAAGAACAGCATTTACTACGTTATTACCATTGTTTTTCTATTAATTTTTTCTAATACTTCCTTCGCACAACCTATTTCTCCCAATTTTTTTGGTCAAAATGCCTGGATGCCTGATTCAATAGGCAGTAAAAAATTCGGTGGTCAACTTCATGACAAATGGCAGGAAATTAAACAAAGTAGTGCTCAGGTTATTCGTTTTGGAGGAATTGGGCCTGATGATAATAAACCTACAAACTATCAATATATAAAAATGATTGATTCCATAAGAATGAATGGAATGGAGCCAGTGATTCAAGTGCCCTACTATGCTGGCAAATATTCTGCATCTCAAGCAGCAGCTATTGTGGAATACATTAATATCACAAAGAAAAAAAACATCAAATATTGGATTATAGGCAATGAACCTGATCATGCATATAAATACACAAGTGCTTCACAGGTAGCACCTTATATTAAATCTTTTTCTTCTGCAATGAAGGCCAAAGATCCTTCAATCAAAATAATTGGACCGGAAACAGCATGGTACAATACAAATATTTTACATGGGTTAACCACACCCGGTGGTACTCATGACATAACAGGCAAGGATGCATCAGGAAGATATTATGTTGATGTAATTACATTTCACACTTATCCCTTTAATGGCTCCCAAACCCGTGCTGATGTGATTTCAAACCTTACTTCTCCAGGAAAATTTCAGGATAACTTAATAGCCCTAAATGCAAGAATAACAAATTGCAATAATCATCATGGAAGAACCGGAAGCAATGCTTTAACAACAGGAGTAACAGAAGCAAATATTAATTGGCAAAACAGCTCCTCAGACAACATTTATGGAGTTGGTGCTGCAAGCTTTATAGGCGGACAATTTTGGGTAGAAATGATGGGTATTGCCTTGAAACACAAGGTCGATTTTTTTAATTTCTGGAGTGTTATTGAAGGAAATGGCCAGGCCTTAAATATTGGGTTTATTGATAAATTTAATGGCAATAAACAACCCACCTACCATCATTTTAAAATGATGGCTGAGAATTTCAGAGGAAATTACTGTGATGCTACTGACAACAATCTCAATGTTAAGGTTTTTGCAAGTAAAAATAATGATCAAATAGCTGTTATGATTTTAAATCAGAGTCTAAATAGTAATCATGAATATACCCTGAGATTAAACTCAGGTAATGTTACAGGAAATAATATTTTAAAAATCAATGTAAATGCTGATCTGGCAATTGAATACACTGATCTTATCAATACTCAATCAACTGCTTTGCTAGTCTTTGATACAAATGGAAATATTATAAAAAAATGTGAATATAAACTTTATGGACACGCTGATGCAAATATTCCTCCCACTTGTACCGAATATAATGTAGTTACTACGGCTATAACGATGGAAAAAAGTGCTCCTAAAAATTCAAACACATTTAAAGTTTTTCCAAATCCGGCAACAAATAATTTCACAATAAGCTTTAACTCTGGTAATATTGCAGATAATAAACCAGTAGTATTAACAATGATTGATCATGTTGGCAGGATAGTACTTAATGAACAACTGGACCTAATTAATGGAAAATTGAAAAAACAAATAGAAATTAATGATTATTCTATTGCCATTGGTGCCTATTTTATTCAAATTGAATCAGGAGAAAATGTTTACAATTCAAGAATAATTATTTCTGAATAATAGATTTAAAATTTGAGTAAAGATTAACCTTTAGCCTTTCAACAAGGCTGAAGGTTTTTTGTTTGAAACAAGAAGGTTTTAAAGTACTGAACACTATTGTTGATTTATCAATTCACTATTATAGCTTTTCTTACATTCAGGGAACCTGAGATAAATAAACAGCAAAAATAAATTCCTCTTGCTTGATTTGGGGCTATCCACTCCACTTCATGTTTTCCACTTGGAAGATTTTCACTTAGCAAAGTAGCAATTTCTTCTCCAAAGAGATTATACAACTTAAGTGTAACAAATTCACTCGAATGCAAAGTAAACTCAATTGTAGTTAGGGATATAAAAGGGTTTGGATAATTGTGTAAATGAACTTTTTCTTTAAGATCAAATTGTTTTACGTCTGAATTAATATTTATTATAGAGTAATAATCAATAAGAGAATCAGTTCGGTTAATAAACTTAAAGACTATGCTATCCTTAGAAGCTTCAACCTTCATTGCCCCAAAGTTGTCATTATAACGAACAAGACTCCCTTCTATGGGTTCTTTGAAGGAATAATAACTATGTCCTCCTAAGCCATTTACAAAATAGGTTAAATCATTTATATGAAGTCTTTCATATAAGTGAGAATGACCTGCCATAACAACAGTTGCTCCCCACTCTCTAAAAGGCCACTGCAATCTTTTTTGACTTCCATGACGCTTATCGGAACTATAAGGGGATTCATGCATGTAAACAATTTTCCATAAAGAATTGGAAGAAGCCAAAGCATTCTTTAGCCACTCCCCTTGTATTGATGAGAATGTATCACCATCAACCTCAGCGGTATCTGTATTAAGAGCAAAAAAATGCACATTATCCCAACCAAAATCATAATAACGTTCATTGCCAGGAAGGGTAAAATAATCAAAGTAAGGTTTTCCTTTGGCAGTTCTAACATCATGATTTCCTAAAGATGGGAAAAACCTGTTGAGAGTTGCTCCAGGTCCATAATTTCCCTTATAGGGATAAATAAATTCATGAAAATATTTTCCAATGTTTTGATCTATGGTAGTTGAATTACCATCCTGATAATTATTGTCTCCAAGGGTTATGATAAAATCGGGATTCCAGCTTTTAATTAAATTGGAAACATCCAGTTCTCCTTGATTGTTTTTTCCATAATCTCCAATTACTCCAAATGTTTGTGCTGAAATTTTATTTGAAAAATAAAAAACACAATAAGCCAACCCTAAATAAAAAACAATCTTTTTCATATCCTTAATTTAATTATTCAGGCTTTTTAATCGCCATTTTTAAAATTTTTTGGTTAATGAAAATTACTTACCAAAACCAGGGATTTACCACACGAGTTTGATCCTCAGTAAAAACATTATTATAAAAATGAATTCAAGATAAAACGAAGGCAAAAATAGTAGACTTTTTATGAATAAAATTCCTCTTTTGTGATTCACTATTTTTTAAGTATTTTTTTGCGAACCATTCACTATTGAAAAATAATTTTTTCAGTAATAAAATGTTCTGAATTACCTATTTTAATTATATAAATTCCAGGAGAATAATTACTACGATTTATTACTATTTCATTAGTTCTTAGATTTTGGTTTTTTTTAACTTCATTACCTGCAAAATCATACATTATAAAATGTAAATCACTTAAACTCCCGCTGTTTATAATAATATTAATTGTGATTATATCAATGGAAGGATTTGGTCCAACTACTAATCTAAAAGAACCATCAACAAATTCATCAACATTTGTTAAGCATTCCCTATTATAAGCAACACCTGGAGAACCACCAATACAACCTGCAAACCAATTTGTTCCCAGATCAAGACTAACCTGAGGATCTTTAAGCTCTAATGTTTTACCTTTTCCGTCTGCTTCTGTTGGCCATGAAGGATTGTTACTGTAAGTTGCAGAAAGATAAAGGCTTTTATCATACTTGTATAATCTTAGATTATCACCGCTGTTTTTTAAATTAAAAGGGAGCTCACCAATAAAATCAGTTAAAAATGGAAACTGAGAACTAAATTTTTGTGTATCGCAACTAAAAACGAGATACCCATTAGGAGATATTACAGTTCCAGGGGGAATTTCAAATGCATTTGAATTCTTTCCATCCTTAATTATCCAACCAGTTAAATTGATTGCTATATCATCATAATTATGTAACTCAAACCAGTCTCCTGCATCTCTCAATGAGTCTGAGTGATAATTTATTTCACTAAAAGTTAATTTAGGGTTAATGGCTGAACCAGTAAAATATGCAATAAAGTTATCATCTGAACTTATATTCAGAGTAATAGAATCATTATAATCAGGAAAGGAAATGTTTTTGTTTACTCCCCAGTAATCAAAAGTAAAACCTGGATTTGGAATAGCAGAAATAGTAACAGGAACCCCGTTGTAATAAACACCCTTCCACGGAAGGCTATCAGGAATTATTGTACTGATTTTTATTCTACCTGAATTTGGAGGGGATGCTTCTAAAGTTACATTTACCTGTGCTGGCAAATTAAATTGGTCCTGAACAAATCCTCTTTGGAGATCGAGCCTTTGAAAATGCCATTCAACAAGCTTGTCAACATCCATCAGCCATTTTTCATAGGTCCCTCCCCATCTTTCTTTGTGTCTTATCATTGAAGAACTAATGGAATCACGCATATCATATGCAATTTCTCTTATATTATTAAATTGAAAAACAGTATTCATTAAATCTGCATACCTATTTATAAAATAATACTTGAATCGCTCATTCTTGAGTAAACTATTCAAAATCGCAGAATGCTCATTGGGCTCATTGGGGTTAATTACCATTGGCAAATTATTAATGGCTGGGGATTTTCCATACAATCCAGATGCTTGGTCAAGATCCCAAAAAATATACCTCCATCTCCCATTAGGTTTGTGCGGTTTCCAAAACTTTATATTATTACTATTGTAGCTATGGTCAATCCAATCTTCGTTGGAATAATATGTTTGAGCAATAAAATAATCCGCAAAATTTTCAAGGTCAAGTACCTGTTCTACTTCCTTATAATAAGTTTGCTCTTGTGGATCAGCAGTTGTAACAAATTTATGCATTGCAAAAAATGCATCTACAGTTCCTGCAAGTGCTCTTATATAGCCTTTATGAGAAAGTAAATCAACCTGATCCTTAGGTATTCCATAATTGCTTTGAAGATAATGCTCGTCCTGCTTTTCCCTGATCTCATATTCTCCCCAATACTCACCATTTAAAAAAACAATTGCAGGCTCATAGCCCATTCTATCTACATTTTCATCCTTCATTATTTTTTGCATAAATGCATCTCTGAACCTTGTATAATGATATTCAGAACCTCCATTTCTCAGATTAAAATTTTTATAAGAAGATATAAATGACTTCTCTGGTATTAAAGGAAAATCAACTGAAGATGTTCCATATTTACCCCGTGCAGTAATCCTGAAACTTTTTTGATCATGTGCTCTTG
>JALYPI010000131.1 GCA_030856445.1 Bacteroidota bacterium | reverse complement strand
CAAACAAGGCCTCCAGCAAGATTAGCAAGAGATGCAATAGTGGCAGGAGCTAAGTTTAAAGCAAGACATAATGCTGCAACACTAATTACTGTATCTCCAGCACCAGAAACATCAGCAATATTTCTCACATGTGCAGGAATTATTGTGTTTTCCTTATTAGTAGAAGCCAAAACTCCTTTTTCTGACAATGTAATTAATGCAAATTGCAAACTCAACTTTTCCCGTAATTGATTTGCAGCTATAAAAAGTTCTTCATTTGAACAATGATCAAAATCTATTTTCAATCCCTCTTTTAACTCCTTAATATTAGGTTTCATCAAAGTAACTTCATGATAATCCATGAAATTTCGCTTTTTAGGGTCAACTGCAATAGGAATGCCTTTATCTTTAGCAAGTACTACAGTTTTAATTATTAAATCAGAAGTAATTACTCCTTTATCATAATCTTCAAAAATGATTACATCTATTTTTTGCTGATTTACAATTGATTTTATTTGCTCAAATAAGGATAAGGTAGAAGAGTTGCTATTTTCATTTTCATTTTCTGAATCTACCCTTAGCATTTGGTGATTATTTCCTATAATCCTTGTTTTAACAGTTGTAATTCTTTCAGTATTTTTTAAAATTCCTCTTTGGGAAAGATTTTGCTTTTCAAGTAATTCAAGAAAAAGTATGCTTTTTTCATCTTCCCCTATTACAGAACATAAAATTGGCGTGGCTCCCATAGCTTGTATATTTAGTGCTACATTGGCAGCTCCACCTAATCTGTTTTCTCGCTTTGTAACAGCAACAATAGGAACAGGAGCTTCTGGAGAAATCCTGTTGACATTTCCCCATAAATAAGCATCAATCATTACATCCCCAATTATAAGGACTTTAAGCTTGTTAAATTCTAGAAAGATATTCTTTAGGGCTTCAGTATTCAATAATAAAGGTATTTAAACAAAATACTATGTTAATTTTTCAAGTGCTGCTTTAATTCTTGAAACAGCATCTCTTAATTTATTTTCTGAAGTTGCATAAGCAATTCTAATATAATCTGGAGCTCCAAAAGCATCTCCTGGAACCACAGCCACATTAGCATTATCCAGCAGGTACATGCATAATTCAGGAGCATTGTTAATTATAGTGCCATTATATTGCTTTCCAAAATAATAGGTAACATCAGGAAAAACATAAAAAGCTCCTTGAGGCACATTGGTTTTAATTCCTGGTATGTCTTTTAATAAATCCAATAATAAATCTCTTCTTCTTAAAAAAGCATCTTTCATATCCTTAGTTGTTGAAGGATCAAGTTCAACTGCTGCCTGCGCTGCTTTTTGTGCAATGGAACATGTGGCAGATGTAAATTGTCCCTGCATTTTATCACAAGCCTTGGCAATCCATAATGGGGCTGCCATGAAACCAACTCTCCAACCTGTCATGGCAAATCCCTTGGATAGTCCATTTATAGTAATAACTTTATCGAAAACGTTATCAAACTGAGCTAAACTTTCATGCTTTCCTATAAAATTAATGTGCTCATATATTTCATCAGAAATAATATATACATCATTAGCACTGGCTAACACATCAGCCAAATCTTTTAATTCTTCTTTTGTATAAACACTTCCTGTAGGATTACACGGTGTGCTATATATAAATAGACGCGTTTTAGGAGTAATGGCATTTTTTAACTGCTCGGGATTTAATTTAAAATCATCTTCCAGTTTTGTTGGAATTATAACAGCCTTACCTCCTGCGAGTTTAATAATTTCAATATAACTTACCCAGTAAGGAGCAGGCACAATAACTTCATCTCCAGGATTTATTAACGCCAAAACAACATTCGCAATGGATTGCTTAGCTCCTGTTGATACAACAATTTGATCTGCAGTATAATCAAGATTATTATCTCTCTTAAATTTCTTTGACACAGCTTCTCTTAGTTCCAAATAGCCGGAAACATGAGTATAATAACTAAAGTTATCATCAATGGCCTTTTTAGCGGCTTGTTTAATAACATCAGGGGTTTTAAAATCTGGTTCCCCCAAGCTTAGGTTAATTACATCTATGCCTTTAGCAATAAGTTCTCTGCTCCTTCTTGCCATTGCAATTGTTTCTGATTCAGAAAGGGCATTTATTCTATCGGATAATTTATTCATTACAGGTGGTAAATTTATTGGCAAATCTACTAAAATTGTAATTAGCACGTAAATTATTCCTTTTAATTATGCCATAGCTTCATGAAAAGATAAAAAATCCGATATTTGCAATTAAAACTTTGTGAAAATGGATAGAATATTTGATGTACTTATTGCTGTACTTCCCTCGGTAGTTGTTTTTCTTACTGCTTTTTATATTATAAAACGATTTATAGACAGCGAACAAAAAAAGCACTGGATGCTTATAAGAGGGGAAAATCAAAAAGCTGTAACACCAATTCGTTTACAGGCTTATGAAAGAATTGCAATTTTCCTGGAAAGAATTATGCCCGGGAGCCTGATTATTAGAACAAATAAAGCAGGAATGTCGGCCAGAGCTTTACAATCAGAGTTACTTAAGACAATTCGTTCTGAGTTTGAACATAATGTAGCTCAACAAATTTATATGTCCACTGCTGCGTGGAAAGCCGTAAAAGCAGCAAAGGAAGAAACCATTAAATTGATTAATATTTCTTCAACAAAAATAAATGATGATGCCTCCGGAGCTGAACTGGGAAGGGTAATTCTTGAACTTTCCGGTCAACTAGAACAAACTCCAAGTGATTTTGCTCTGGATTTTATTAAAAGAGAAATAAAATCTCTTTTTTAATTCTTTATCATAAACTTAAATACATTGAATTGATTTTATTGTTTTATAATTTCAAATCCAATAAAGACAATGCCAACCATAGATAAAAGAGTGGATGAATACATTGCAAAATCAGAAGATTTTGCAAAACCCATATTAAAACACCTAAGGGAAATAGTTCATAAAGCCTGCCCAGAAGTGGAAGAAACCATTAAATGGGGCTTTCCTAATTTTTATTATAAAGGGAATATGTGCAGTATAGCCTCTTTTAAAAAACATTGTGTTTTTGGCTTTTGGAAAGGTGCTATTATTAATGACCAGCATAAAATAATGGAAGGCAGAGGAGAAACTGCAATGGGGCATTTGGGCAAAATTACAAGTTTAAAAGATTTACCCCTTGAAAAAATTTTGATTGAATATATTAAACAGGCAGTTAAATTAAATGAAGAAGGAATAAAACTTCCTTCTCCTGCCAAAACACAGAAGGAATTAATAGTACCTGATTATATTACAGAAGCAATTTCAAAAAACAAAAAAGCTATGGAAACCTTCCATAATTTTAGTTACAGTCATAAAAAAGAATATTTGGAATGGATTGTTGAAGCAAAGACTGAAACAACAAGAAACAAACGTTTAGAAACCACCATAGAATGGCTTAGTCAAGGTAAATCCAGAAATTGGAAATACATAAAAAAATAGATTTTTAATTATTGACTCAGTTCATTTGTTGCATTAAGAAAAGCCGCAAAACATATTGAGTTTTGCGGCTTTTTTTTAATTCTTAAAAAATTAATTCTGATTAAAATTTAGACATGTACACCTTCTCTAAATTTCTCAGTCATTTTACTTACAAAAACAGGAATATCTCCAGGATTTCTACTGGTTACCAAATTGTTATCTACCACCACTTCCTTATCTTCCCAATTTGCCCCGGCATTTATCAAATCTGTTTTGATAGAATGAAATGAAGTTAATGTTCTCCCTTTTACCATTCCTGTTTCAATCAATGTCCATGGACCATGACAAATAGCAGCAACAGGCTTTGCTTCTTTCATAAATGCTTTCACAAAATCGATTGCCTTTTCATATCTGCGTAATTTATCAGGATTAATAACTCCTCCTGGCAATAATAATGCATCAAAATCATTAGAGTTTGCATTTTCAAGGGCTGTGTCTACTTTAAATTCTTTTCCCCAATTGCCATTATCCCAAGAACGAACTGTATCTTTTTGAGGAGAAATCACATGTACTGTTGCTCCTTGTTCCTTTAATGCTTTTACAGGTTCAACAAATTCAGACAATTCAAAGCCTTCGGCTACAAGGACTGCAACTTTTAAATTTTTAAGATTTTCCATAAATATTTTATAAATAATTAATAATTAGTAATTAAATAAGTTATTATATCTAATTTAATAAAAAGAATCGATATTTATTTAATCTAATAATCAGAGGCTTTTGATCCTACATGGATAATTTTTAAAAAAAATAGTACCTTGGTTAACCTATTTTAATCACTTAAATGAAAAAAGCAATTTTACCTTTTTATGCCCAAGCAGCCCTTGTTTTAATTGCAGTTTATTTATTAATTGCAGGCATAATAATTGCCCGCCCCTTGCTTGTTCCTATGGCAATTGGGGCACTTATTACCACTTTACTCATGCCCTTGGCAAAATTCTTTGAAAAGAATGGTATGAACAGGTTTTTTTCAAGCCTTTTAAGTGTAACATTAGCAATATCCATTTTAGTAACTATTGTCTTTTTTATTTATAGTCAAATGGTAGGTTTTGTAAAAGATTTGCCTGAAATAGGAAATAAATTAACAGCTATGTTTAATTCTTTAGAATTATTCATTAAACAACAAACTGGCAGTGAAGTAAACCTTCAAGTTGAGGCATTAAAACAAACAGGTATTGATATTATTCAAAACAACACAAAGTCGCTTACTCAGTTTTTGCTAACTATAGTAGGAGGAATTGCTATTTTTCTTTTATTACCTGTTTATATTTTCATGTTTTTATTTTATCGTGACTTTCTACTGGAGTTTGTTACTAAATTATTTGGAAACAATAAGGCTGATTATGTAAGGGGAATTGTATTGAAAATTCAAACTGTTTCCCAAAAGTATGTAAGCGGGGTTTTCTTTGTAGCATCAATTTTATCCATAATCAATGCCATTGTACTTTCAATTTTAGGGCTTGAACATGCTTTGTTTTTTGCAGTATTTGCCGGTTTTTTAAATATTATTCCATACCTGGGCCCTATGATTGGATCGCTGCTTCCAATTGCCTTTGCTTTTCTCTTAAAAGATACTATATGGTATTCAATTGGTATTTTAATTTATTTTTATGTTATTCAATCAATTGAATCCTACTTTATCACTCCTGCAATTGTTGGGAAAAATGTAAATATTAACCCTTTAATAATAATTGTGGCACTAATAGTAGGTTATACAGTATGGGGAATTGTAGGTATGGTAATAGTTATACCTACTGTTGCTATATTGAAAATAATTTTTGATGAGATTGAACAACTCCACGCATTTGGATTTTTAATAGGTGGGGTACCAAGTTCTAGTTCTACAAAAAACTGGCTTGTTTTGAATATTTCCAGGTTTAAGAAAAAGATTAGCAAAGCATAGAAATCAATATTTGACTAAAAAAAAGGCTGAACTTTGTTTTTCTTAAAAAACAAATCCATTAATTTTTCATCCCTTTCATATACATCGTGAGGATAAATTGCCCTTCCTTGCTCATCTACCCATACTGTATTATAAATAATATGAACAGGCACAGGATTTTTAACATTTATATATTTTTCTGTTGGTCTGTTCATTTTAGAAATAATTTCTTGCTCTGGCAATTGGGGAAGTAAAAACTTCACTAATTCTACAGGCTGTTCAATTCTTACGCAACCACTGCTGAATGCACGATTTTTTTCGTTAAACATTTTTTTGGCAGGAGTATCATGAAGGTAAATGTTAAAGTTATTAGGAAACATAAATTTTACTTTACCCATTGAATTCCAAGGACCAGGCTTTTGCCTTAGTCTATAAGGGAAATTACCTTTAGTCATTTTATCCCATTCTATTTCATCTGGATTTATTATAGCTGCGTCTGGTTCCCAGCTTTCAATTATTTCCAACCGACTTCTTTTTAAAAAATCAATATCTTTTTTTATCCTGGGTAAGAGATCATTTTCAGCAATACTCTTTGGAACATGCCAATAAGGAGAAAAGACAACATATTGAACTCGATCACTAAAAACAGGAGTTGTGCGAGTTAATTGACCAGTAACTACTCTCATTTCAATGGTTTGTTTTCCTTTTTCGATCAGTTTTAAATTAAAATCAGGAATATTTACCAAAAGGTGTTTATCACCTAAAGAATCAGGTAACCATCTGAGCCTTTCCATATTTATATTAATAAGTTTTATCCATTCATTTACAGGAGTATTCATCTTTTCAATAAACTTCTCATCCACAATGCCTGTTGTATCAAGGCCATGCCTTAACTGAAAAGAACAAACTGCATTTTTCAAACTCTGATCAAAATGAACATTTTTCCTTTCCTTTATATTAAATTTTTTAAGATCATTTGTTAAAAACAGATTTTGTCTTAAAACAAAAACATCTTCAGAAACACTGCCACTCTCTAAACTCAAAGTAATTCCGGATTTTAAAGGTTTCCATTTTTCATTTTCCAAAAGATTATAATAAAACTTTAGTAAGTCCTTTAAATGAAAGTATTGTGGGATTTGAGGGTAAGTTTTAACTATTACTTCTTTTAAATTATTCTTAAGAACCATATCCTCTATCCAAAGTTCGGGAGTTCTATTCTTATTTTCATAATGAACATTTTTAACACCATTCTCATTTACATTAATTTTCCCATTATTAAGATGAAATAGTAATTCAAGAAAGGAAATTGTAAAAGACAAATCACCCTTTGCTGCTTTTATAGCTATGGAATCACTCCTGCCTTCATATACAGAAGTGAAATCCATAGCTTCTTGTCCATAAAGTTTAAGTTTTTCAAAATTGTAATCTTGAGCATCCAAGCCTTCCAAGTGAATTGAATCAAGTAAATTCAGGTACTGTTGGGAAAGAGTGGAATTTTTATCAAATAATTTCCAAATGGGTTTGTAATCTCTACTTTGATAAATTTCAAAAACCTGTTTATTAAGTTCACTTCCAAAATTTCCTGAAATAGAATAAGCAGCAGAATCTATAATACGTTCAATGTAATACTCAACAAGGGAATCATTTAATGCACTTTTTTGGTTAGGCAGTTCTTGCTTTTGATTATTATTTACTGATAAATTAGCCTGAATTTTAGCTTGACTTGCTTTATCCTTATTTTCATTATTGCAGGACAAACAAATTAAAAAAAGAAAAAAATAGAAAAAACCAGAAAAACCAAATAATTTCAAATCAACCTCCTTTTAAAGGTAATTTTACAAATATTATACCTTGTTAACTATAACGAATTATCGTGAAATTTTATTTTTAAAAAGGTTTTTAATTCTTTGGGTGAATTTGGTTGTTTTTGGTATTCCATCTCGACCAATTACATAGGCATAGGGCTCAAACTTATCAATATGATCAAACAATACTTTAATCAATCCGGTTAAGGGAATAAACAATATCATACCCGGCACTCCCCATACTACTCCACCTAATACAAGTGCAAGTATTTCAGTAAGAGGATTTACTCTTACTTTTCCACCTACAATAATGGGAGTAAGAAAATAAGATTCAATATACTGTATAATAGAGAAATAAATCGCTACACCAACTGCTACCCAGATTGTATCTTTAGTAAGCAAAGCTAAAGCAATGGGAAAGATACTTCCCAAAAAAGTGCCCACAAAAGGAATGATATTAAGAATTCCCGCAAGGACAGCAAAAAGCAAAGCATGTTGTATTCCAAATATAGAAAGGGCAATATAATTACATACTGAAAGAATAAATGAAACAGTAAGTATTCCAGCTAAATAGGCAACAGCCATGTTTGTACAGCTCTTAATTATTTTATTTGTTTTATTCTTTTCCTCATGTGGGGCTAACTTTAATATAAACTTTTCTATTCGCCCCCGGTAATAAAGAAAAAATCCAATATAAATTAAAACAATAAAAAAATTAACCAAGATGTCTGTAGTTAAGGTTAATGCGTTTTGTAAATAGGAACCTAAAGATTCAAATATTTTTTCAGTGTTAGTTTCCATGTAAATATTGAGCTCCTCAGGAGAGAGTTTTGTGTTTTCAGTTACAAAATTTTTGGCTGCTAAAAATCCCTGTTGGATTTTACTCCTGAATAATGGAAAATCTTTTAATAAACCGCCTATCTGATAGGAAAACATGTAAATAATACCAGTTAAAATGGCTAATAAAAAAAAAACACTGGTGGTAATTGCAAAAACCCTGCTCCATCCATAAGTTTCTAATATTTTACAAACAGGCAGTAACAACATGGCCAAAAGTGCAGCAATAAATACAGGAATCAGAAAAGACTGAGCAAGATATAAGCCTCCAAATAATAAAAAGCCCATCAATAAAATTTGGTTAAATTTATATAAGCCCAATTTGTTTTCCATGAAAAGTATTTATTTGTCAGCTAAAAAAAGTTTTAATATGATTTTTCAAATACACATTTAGCGTTAAAGAAATGCCATAAAAAATTTACAAGCTTTAATTTAAGAAAACTTTTTGTCTTTTAACATTAAGTTTTTACAATTGAACTTTCAGGGGATTCTTAATATATGAATTGATTTTTAATTCAAATCAGTTCATATAATTCCTTAAATCCGCAAGTTGAAAATTTGGATGCTTAATTTGTTTTACATCCCTTTTAGTATGGGTTTTTATTCAAAAAAAGATCGATTTTTTTATAAAATTATCATCCTTGCCAGGTGATTTTCATT